>JBCCWH010000048.1:0-25026 GCA_039193915.1 Planctomycetota bacterium | reverse complement strand
CGCATCAGCCCGATCTCTGCGAGCTGCTCGCCTTTGCGGTCCTTGGTCGCGGCGCCGACGGGGAAGACGTTGGCGAGCTGCGCCTTGGCGGCTTGTTTGTAGACGAACTCGATCATCGCGTCGTCGTCAATCGTCGGCGACGTGTTGGGCATGCAGCACACGCTTGTAAAACCGCCGGCCACGGCTGCCGCTGCGCCGGTCGCGATGGTCTCTTTGTCCTCCTGGCCCGGCTCGCGGAGGTGGACGTGCACGTCGATCAGCCCGGGTGTGATGATGCAGCCCGACGCGTCGATCGTCGGGCCGTCGGGCTTCGAGACAGTGCCCAGGGACTTGACCTTGCCGTCCTGGAGGACGAGGTCGGTGGTCTGGTCGATGTTGTTACGGGGGTCGATGACCCGGCCGCCGGTGAGGGTGAGCGTCGCCATGCGGACAGGATAGCGTAAGAGGCGGCGGGGCTGGGGCGGTTAGTCCAGCACCTCGACCGAATCGTTGAGCATCCCCTTGCGGTCGTTCACGGCGTCGTAGTACTCGGCCCGTTTGCGGCGGGACTCGACGATGAGGTCGTGCCGACTGATCGCGCTTTGCGACCAGTTACCCAGGACGCGGAACACGGCCGTGACCAGCGCGTAGAGGATGACGAGCAGGGCGACCAGCAGGATTTTTGTGGCGAGGGTCATGCCTCGCGTATCGGCAGCCCGGTGTGTGGCGCGGCAGAGGCGGGGGCGGTTCGATTTATCGGATGCGGGCTAGGGGGCCGAGGGGGTGCTGTGCGGGCGTCATTGCACGTGAGGGGGTATCATCAGGAGGATGCCGGGAATCCCGTGTTGCTTCCGTGTCTGGCTCGCCTTGGCCTTGTTGCTGGGGTCGGTGTTGTGCATTGCCCCGGCAGCGCAGGCCCAGCAATCCGGCGTCCAGCTCCAGCCGATCAGCCGCCCGGTCACCGGGCTGGGCGGGTTGGTGCGGCGGGGGACCTGGACCCCGGTTCGGCTGGACCTCTTTAACGAGTCCGTCGAGGTCCGCCGTGTGGTCTGCCGCTGGCTGCTGACTGATGACGACGGCGATGAAGTGATTGCCCAGCGGGCGATCGATCTGACGCCCCAGCGTGCGCAGCAGGTCTGGCTTTACGCCAATCCACCGCTCAACCAGATCGCCAACGTCCGATGGGTCTTCCAAGTGGTTGATGCGGACAGCAACGCGCTGCTTGCCCAGCAGAGCGCCGAGATGGCCAGTGGCGCGTACCTGTCGCCGACGGTTGGTGTCGTGGGGGTATGCGGTGTTGAAGATATGGGGCTTAGCCCGTATCAGAAGTGGGTCAGTGCACACGAGCAGACCGTGGTCGCGCTTGGGCTCGACCTGGAGACGCTGCCGGATCGGTGGTACGGCCTGTCGATGCTATCGACGCTCGTTTGGGGCCCCAACGACAGCGGCGATCCGGCCTCGACCGCGATGAGCAGTGGGACGCAGCAGGCGGTGCGCGAGTGGGTCTTCCGGGGTGGGCACTTGGTCATCGTGCTCCCGGCGGTGGGCCAGACGTGGACGAGTTCGCCACTGAGTGATGTGCTGGGTCCGATCGGGCCGGGGGACATGCAACGCGTCGACGCGGTGCCCCCGTTCAAAGTGTTTGGCACGCTGCACGCCATGAATCCGATGACGATGGTGGCTTTCGATCCGCCTGAAGAGGCGGGGTACAACCCGGTCTTCACCGTGCCCGTGACGCCGGCCGCCGCCGAAGGCGAAGTCCCCGGCCCCGCAGTCGACCACACCATCGCCGTTAGCCGACGCTACGGCTTTGGGCAGGTCACGATCGTTGGGCTCGACCTGACCGATACGAAAATCTTTGATTCGATCCAGGGTTCCGACCTGCACCGCGTCTGGACACGGCTGCTGGGCTGGCGTGCGAGCAAGAGCGGTGTCTTAATGACGGCGGCGGAACTGGAAGATCAAAAAGCAGACCTGACCCATGCCGAACGCATCAACAACCGCTTCGAGCTGGGCGGCTGGGTCGATACCCGAATCGCCAAGCAGGCTACAGCCGGGCCGGCGATCGGGCTGGCGGTGGTGCTGTTCATCATCTACTGGGCCGTCGCGCTGGTGAGTTTCCCGGGGCTGCTGCGTGGGCGGGGCTGGGACCGGTTTAGTTGGCTGATCTTCCTCTGCGTCGTGGGTCTCTTCACGGCGGTTGCCTGGGGCGGGGCGGCGATGCTCCGGCCGGCTCGCACGTCAGCTACGCACTTCACGGTCCTTGACATCGATGGCAACAACGGCAACGCCCGCACCCGCTCGTGGGTCTCGCTGTTTGTCCCACGGTTTGACGACGTCAATGTGGCGGTCCCTTCCGACCGCGACGCGATCCTGCCCAACGATTTGATCAATGTGATTTCCAGTCCGGGCGTCGGCATGTCGATCGAGGGTGCGGGGTATGTCGATACCCAGGCCTACAGCTTCGAGGCGGATCGGCCGGACAATGTCACGGTGCCGATCCGTGCGACGACTAAGCCATTCACGATCGATTTCCTGGGACAGATCGCCGCGCCGCGCGAAGGGCTCGACGAGCCGTTTGTGATGCCGCGAGCCAAAGACCTCGTCGTGGGCGCGAGCGGCCTGCCGACGGGTTCGGTGACGCATCAGTTCGAAGACGCGCTGACCGATGTGTTGATCATCTATTGCCCGGGCGGCACGGGGCAGGCCCGCGACAACAGTTGGAAGCCGATCGTCTGGCGGTACGTGAATCCGTCAGGTGGGGCGTCTTGGGAGCCGGGCGTTCCTATGCCGATGCCGACCTCCTTGGCGGCCGGGGACCGGCTCTGGGCGTATCCCGACCAGGTCTCCGCGCAGCGTTTCTGGAACAGCGAAGGGTTCCTCGGGGAACAGGTCGCCGGGCGTGGGTTTGATGAAAGCAACAACTCCGATGCCGACCTCATCTACGACATCTCGCTGCTGTCTTTTTACGATGCGATGCCCCCGCCGCTGATCAACCGTAACGGGGGCAACGCCTGGAATATGACCACCGACTTCGCGGTCTATCAGCGTACCGTGATGCGTGGGATCGACATGACCGCTCTGACGACCGGCCACCGCCTGATCATCATCGGCCACCTGCGCGACAGCCGGTGCCCAACCCCGTTTAGCGTCGATGGCGACGAGGTCCCCACCGAAGGCTGGACCGTCGTGCGTTGGATTTATGATTTCTAGCGGTTAGCTGCTAGTCGTTAGCTGTTAGCCAGAGCCCGGCCGCAGCAAAGCGAGACAGACTCCAGGGCTCTCTGGCTAACAGCTAACCGCTAAAGGCGTCTTCCATGGCCATGATCCAGACCATCAACCTGACCAAGCGCTACGGCGAGCTTATGGCACTCTCGAATCTCAACCTCGAGATTGAGCAGGGCGATGCCTTCGGGTTCATCGGCCCCAACGGCGCGGGCAAGACGACGACCATCAAAGTCCTGGCAACACTCCTCAAGCCCACCTGGGGCGAGGCCCGCATCGACGGGCTCTCCGTCGGGCCTGTCAACGCACGACAGGTCCGCTCGGTCATCGGCTATGTCCCCGACTTCTTCGGCAGCTACGAAGACATGGTCGTCAAGGAGTACCTCGAGTTCTTCGCCGCGACCTACAACATCAACGGGGCACAGCGGCGGCAGGTGATGGACGACGTCCTCGCCCTCACCGACCTGACGCACAAGGCCGACGCGGACGTGAACTCGCTGTCGCGCGGGATGCAGCAGCGGCTCTCGGTCGCGCGTGTGCTCCTGCACGACCCGAAGGTGCTGCTGATGGACGAGCCCGCGTCGGGCCTGGACCCACGGGCCCGGATCGAGATGCGCGAGCTGCTCAAAGAGCTGCACCGAATGGGCAAGACCATCCTCATCAGCTCGCACATCCTGCTGGAGTTGGCCGACCTCTGCAACAAGGTCGGCATCATCGAGCAGGGCGAGCTCAAATTCGTCGGCACCACCGAAGAGATGCTCGCCCGCGCCCGGACCGGCAACGTGGTCAACGTCACCGTCGACCGCACCGACGCCGCCGCCGACGCGTTGCGGCAGATGCCCGGAGTCGTCGAGGTTGAACGCGGCGGTGTGACTCTGAAAGTCACGCTTGACGAGAACACCTCCGCTGCCGACGTCGCTGGCAAGCTTGTCCACGACGGGTTCCGCCTGATGGGGCTGGAAGAGGAAAAGGTCAATCTCGAGACCGCCTTCATGCGCCTGACCAAGGGGCTGGTGCAGTAGGGCCTTTGCCGATAGAAGTTATGGATGCAGGGCACCGATCACCGGTTGGGTTGTAACGTATCCGGAGCGCATCGCGTCGGGCTTAGGGGCGTCGGTGTCAAAATCTAACAAATGAAAGCGGGTCGTCATGCGGTGTAGCGCGTTGGGCTGGGTGTTTGTGGCGCTTGCGGTTGCGTGTTCTGCGGCTGCAAGTACGGTCTCCGAGAACAAGGCGTACCCCGCTTTTCAAGTCGGTGTCACCGGGCTGTGGGTGAGTATCGAGCCGGGGCATGTGATGACGGTCCAGCGCACGGATGCGGGCAGCCCCGCAGCAGGCCTTTTCGAGGTCGGCGATGTGGTGTGTGTCGCAAATGGCCGGGCACTCGAGGGCACTGACCCCCGGGTCCCCTTGGGCGAAGCGGTGACCCAGGCGGAAGCAACGGATGGGCGAGTCGTCCTGTCGATTACGCGCGAGGGCATGCCGCTCGAAGTGACGATCGAGATTCCAGTGCTGGGACGATACGCCGACCGGTGGCCGATGGATTGCGACAAGTCCCGTGCGATCGTCGAGGGTTTGGCAGGGCAGTTGGTGGAGGCGCAGGATGCTGACGGGTGGTTTGATGCGCGCAGCCGTGGCGGGCTCACGCAGTGCCTTGCCGGTTTGTTTCTGCTATCGACGGGTGATGACGCCTACCTGCCCGCATGCGAGCAATTCGCGCAAGCGCTTGCCGACAGTCTTGAAACACGCCCGACCCATAGTGTGTGGCACCTTGGCTATCAGGTGATCTACCTCGCCGAGTACTACCTCCGCACGGGTGATCGCTCCGTCATGGCTGCGCTGAACGAGGCGTGCCGGCTCGCGGCAGAGGGGCAGAGCGCGGGCTCGTGGGGGCACTCGTTGGGAAACGAGGCCGTCGGCTACGTCCAGAGTGGCATGATGAACTCGGCGGGCGTGACGATGTTCCTCGGGCTCACACTTGCGCGCGAGTGCGGCGTCGCGGTCAGCGAAGAGGCGTTTCAGAAATAACTCGTCATATTCTACCGGATGGTCGGCCACGGCAGTATCTGCTATGGCGACCACCGCGCCGAGATCTACGCCGACACCAACGGCCGAAACGCCGCGATCGCCTGCGCCTTTGCAGTTCTTGGTGAAGCGCCTTACATCCAGGCCGCCGAGCACTTGGCGATGATGGTCGCGGACTCGTACTTCGGCCACGAGATGGGGCACACCGGCGGTGGGTTCAACGTGATCTGGCGTGGGATGGCCCTGCCGCTCTTGCCCGAGGATAAAGAGCCCCAAGCCCGCAGGCATATGCAGCAGCTCGCCTGGTACTACGACCTGTGCCGCCTACCGGACGGCGGTTTTCGAATGCTGCCCTCGGCACCTGGCGGCGAGACACGCTACACCGGCACCGATTGGGGCCGTGCCGTCGGCCTGACTTACACCGCGCCACGCCGGGCGCTGCGCATCACCGGCGGGCCGCGCACTGAGTACAGCGTGCAGACGCCGCAACTGAACCCGTTGCCCTGGGGTTCCCTTGGCGACATGGCTTTCTTCGGTTGTGATCACGCCGAGGGGTATGGCGGCGACACCGAGCCCCCGCATGTGACCTTTGCACGGATTACGGGACGCGAAGCGTTGCCGGTGGCGTACTGTGCCGCTCTGCTGCATCACTACAACCCTGTTTTCCGCACCTTCGCGGGGCGCAAGCTTGCAGAGCTCAAGCGTGATGAGGCCTATAGCGCGATTGAGGCCGCGCTGCAGCACGATGACCCGCGCGTCCGCCGAGCCGCCTGCGATGCGATCTCGGGCTACACGAACTGGGGCCGAAGGGGAAACGGTGCTGACCTGCCGCGCGATATCGTTTCCGAGCGTTTCGTTCCCCACATCGAAGCCATCCTCGCAGATGAAGAGGCCGGGCTCTGGGAACTGGACGGCGCGCTTTGGGCGCTGAGTGTTGCGCAGCCCGACGATATCCGCCGAAACAGCGCGTCGATCCTCCGCTTCGCTGAGCACGACGAATGGTACCTGCGCGAAAGCGCATACTGGGCGGTAGTCGGTCTGCGCGACGCGATGACCGGGGACGAGTTCCTCTTCCTGGCCGATATGTTCGTCGAATCACGCCATGTCTACGAGCGCAGCTCCTATGACGGCGGGATTGGGTTTCTGCTCAAGCAGGTCCGGCTACAGCTAGACGACGAGACGATCGCCGCATACGTTCAGAAGCTGGGGCGCTGCACCCACGGCATCGCAAACGCCGCAGGCTACGATGAGATGGCGGCACGGCATGAAGCGATCCATCGTGTGATGATGGTGCTCAACCGTTTTGAAAACCCGCCCTACGAACTGATTGCCCAGGACCTTGCGCATTACCTGAGCGACTGGGGGCCCGACAACCAGCACAGCGGTTGGCTCGTGACGGGAAGCCCTTGGCAGCCCGGCCTCGCGCAGATCGCCGCCGACTTGGGTGAGGCAGGCCGGCCTCTGATCGTCGCGCTTCGGTCGTGTGATGCCAGGATCGTATGGAGCGAGAGCAATCAGCGGCATCGTGAGATTCGCGAAGTAATCCGATCGGCGATTGACGGATACGAGCGCGAGCATGGGCGAATAGAGGACTAGATGCTGCCGCTGGTATCTCGTTGAAGTTTGAGCCGTATGCCACATGTTGTCACGTGTTGGCATCGTATGACGTACAACTAAAAACCGCCCCGGGACGCGTTGCGTGCCGGGGCGGTCATCATGAGGCAGGGTTGTTCGGGCAGTTTGATCAGCCCAGTTCAAGCTCGCCGGGGCCGTCGCCGCCACGCTGACGGCGCGGGCGGTCTTCGCCATCACCACCGCGTGGGCCGCGGGGTCGTTCGCCTTCTTCACCACCGCGTGGGCCGCGGGGCCGACGGGGGCGTTCGCCTTCTTCGCCTTCGCCTCGCTCGGCCTCACGTTCGGCCATGCGCTCTTCGTGCTTCGCCAGGTTGGCGTCAAAGACCGCCTGCTGCTCTTCGGTCAGCAGCTCACGCACTTGGCCTGGCACGGCCTGCTGGATCTCCATGATCTGGGCGTGGACCGCTTCGCGGTCAACCTCTTCGCCTGCCTGGTGTGCTTCCCTCGCGGCCTGCATTGCTTCACGTGCCGCCTCCCCAGCGGCCTGCATCACACCCCGGATGCCCTCGATCTGCTCTTCGGTGGGCTCGGTGCCACGCAGGAGCATGCGTACGAGCCGACCTGAACGGTTCCCGCGTTCCCCACGACGTGGGCGATCGCTTTCGGCGTGGTCGCCACCGCGTTCGCCGCGTTCCCCACGCTCGCCACGATCTTCGCCGCGCTCGCCGCGATCTCCGCCGCGGCGACGGCGCTCGCCGTCCTGCCGCGCCTCGTCTTGCACGACCGCCATGACGCCATCTTCGCTATCGCGATCCGGGCAGGTCACTTCCTGCACGTCTTGGGCGCTGGGGTCGTCGCCCTGGGGGCAGCAGCCGCCGCATCGCCCGCCGGCGAAGGCAGAGCCTGCGGCAAGCAGGGCCGATGTCGTAAAGGTGAGTAACAGTGTCTTGTTCATTATGGATTCCTTGTAAGGAGGGGATTGTCGTTGTCTTCAGCCAAACGCCGGTCGGCCGGGTCTATTGCAGCGCGTTTCGCGATTCGCCCACATGCCTGGCAAGGCCTATCATCTGGGGCTCGCCCGACCCCGTTTACAACGACGAGAAGCCCATGTCCGCCAACCGAGACGACGTCTTATCAGCCCTCCAGCGGGTCAACGACCCCGAGCTTCACCGTGACCTGATCTCGCTTAACCGCTTGTCACACCTCGACATCGGTGGCGACGGCCGGGTCCAGATCGGGATCCGGCTGGATGCGCTCAATAGCCCGGTCAAGCAGCGCCTGCACGAGGACATCCAGCGAGAGGTCGCCAAGGTCGCGGGCGTTACCGGCATCGAAGTCGAGTTCTCATCCGGGCTCGCCACCAACCAGCCCGAGGCGAAAAAGCCCCAGGAGGGCCAAGCCCAGGATCCGCAAAACCCGCAGGATCAGGCACGGGCAGGCAACCCGCTCCCGGATGTGAAGCACATCATCGCGGTCGGTGCGGGCAAGGGCGGGGTTGGCAAATCGACTGTGGCTGTGAACCTGGCGGTCGCGCTCTCCCGGGCAGGCCAGAAGGTCGGCCTGCTCGATGGCGACATCTACGGCCCGTCGCTACCCACCATGCTCGGTACCGAATCCATACCCCCCAAAGCGGTCGGCCAAACGATCATCCCCTACAACGTACACGGCCTCAAGACCATGTCCGTCGGCTCGCTCGTTGAGGAAGACCAGGCGCTCATCTGGCGTGGCCCGATGGCGCACGGTGCGTTCCGCCAACTCGCGACGCAGACGTCATGGGGCGAGCTCGACACACTCATCATCGATCTGCCGCCGGGCACGGGGGATGTGCCATTGACATTAGCGCAGCTCCTGCCCCTGACCGGCGCGGTGATCGTATGTACGCCGCAGAAGGTGGCGCAGGACGACGCCCGTCGTGCGGTGACGATGTTCCGTCAGCTCGGCATCGACGTGCTCGGGCTGGTCGAAAACATGAGCTACTTCATCGGCGACGACGGCAAGGAGTACGACATCTTCGGCAAGGGCGGGGCGGAGATGCTCGCGCAGCAGCAGGGGGTTGCGTTCCTCGGGACCGTGCCGATCAACACGACCCTCCGGCGTAACGCCGACGCCGGCGACCCGACCGCGAACTTTACCAGCGACGACCAGCTCGCCGCAGAGCTCACAGCGGTTGCACATCAGCTTATCCAGCAGGTCCGTGCCCACGAGCTGGACGAGCAGTTCAACGCGCCGACGGTTACGGTCCGTGGGTAGCGGCTGGCGTTATGGGGGGGCAAGCTTCGGCCGGTGCAGCGTTACGATTCGGCTGCGACGAACGACCAGCATTCAGGATAAGCCGTGCGGCGTGGTCGTCACTCGGGCGGACCGATTTTCTCGATCGCCTGAGCCAGCTCGGCCTCTTCGAGGTCGGCACGCAGTGTCAGGCGGACCCGGGCACGATGCGCGGCGACGGTCGGCGGACGGATCGCGACACCCAGCAAGCCTTGCGATTGCATCCGATTTGCTAACGTGATGGCGGCACACGACCTGCCCGTGATCAGCGGTAGGATCGGCGACAGGTACGGTCCCTCTAGCCCGGGCCAGCCCATCGTGGTGAGCTCGGCCCGTGCCAATCGGCTGAGCCTGGCGAGTCGCGCGCGTCGCCAAGGCTCGTCTCGCATGACTTCTACCGCCGCGCTCAGAGCCGCCGCCTGAGGTGGGGCGATGGCCGTGCTGTAAAGGAACGGACGCGCCAGGTTGACGATGGCGTCGATCACTAACGAAGCCCCCGTCACGATGCCGCCCATCCCGCCTAACGCTTTGCTTGCGGTCGAGACGACGACACCGCCCGCGCCGCATGTGTAGACACGTTGCGCAACCCCCTGCGCTTCTGCGAGCCCCGCACCGGTTTCGCCGAAGACCCCCGTGCCGTGCGCTTCGTCCACGACCAGCACCACGTCGTATCGATCCGCGATGTCGCAGAGCATCGGCAGGTCCGCGCAGTCGCCGTCCATCGAGAAAACGCTGTCGGTGACGATGAACCGGCGTTTCCTGGGTGATTCGGCGCGGTGCTTTGCGAGTAGGCGTTCTAGCTTCGCCGTCTCTAAGTGCGGATAAGTCCGCACGGCCGCGCCACACTGGCGGGCGGCATCAATCAAGCTCGCATGGTTGAGTTTGTCTTGACAAACCAGGTCCCCCGGCCGCGCCAGCGCACCGAGCACCGCCAGGTTCGCCATAAAACCCGTCGGCAGCAGGAGGGCGGCTTCGGCGTGCTTCAGCCGCGCAACATCGCGCTCCGCCTGTGCATGCACATCGAGCGAGCCCGTCACGAGTCGTGAGGCCCCCGCGCCGACGCCGTGCGCTTCCACCGCTAGTTTTGCGGCTTCGACCAGTCGGGGGTGCTGCGCGAGTGCGAGGTAGTCGTTGCCCGCCAGGTTCAGCAGCCGCCGGCCGTCGACCTCGACATACTTCCCCGTGGTCGGCAGCGCACGCAATGACCGCCGAAGCGACTGCTGCTCCAGCTCGGCAAGCGTACCTTGCAGTTGTTCCTCAAGCGTCATGGTTGACCGCGGCGTCGGTCTCGGCCGGCAGCGGCGGCTCGAGGTCGGCCAAGGCGTCCGCCTCGTCCGCGCTCGCCAGCGTCTCGCGCATCAGCCGACCGACCTTGAACTTCACCGTCCGCTTGGGCGGCACGGGCACGGGCTCCAATGTCTTGGGGTTCTGCGCGATGCGTGCGCGGCGCTGCTTCACTTCGAACACCCCGAAGTCGCGGAACTCCAGCCGGTTGCCCTTGCCCAGCTCGACGATGATCGAATCGAGGAACCCCTGGATGACCCGCTTGGTGACGACCCGTTTCTGGCCGGTCGCGTCGGCAATCTGATCGATCAGTTCTTTCTTCGTCACCGTGGACATTTGTCGTATCCCGTTGCAAGGCGGAGGGTTGGCAGAAAATGCCAGCGGAAAATCGTGAAGACGCGGATCCGAGGAGTCTTTGCCAAGTCTTCGTCCGAGAATATGGACTCAACCCAAAGAGTATGGCACCCCCGGGCTTGCGGGTCAAGTGCCAAGTCGTGGTCACAGCATAGATTAGGAACATTGGGCCGAAGTTTGACGTCCTGTTCAGCAGCCCCGGATCGAGTCGCACGGGTCGGAACGGCGGCTGAGGCCCGGCCAATGACGTTTTTCCGAGTTGACTACGTGAATTCCCGATAAGCGTTGCCGGGGTAACGGGTTGTGTCCGCTATTGGGTTGCCCGAGGCCCGGGGCCTGCTACGATCCCCGCATGGTTGATCCCGCCTCACTCGTCATCGTTCATTACCCGGCCCAGGTGCTGCGTGAAGTCGCTCGCCCTGTGCCTGAGGTCACCGATCATATCCGTGCCGTAGCAGCGAAGATGCTCGAACTGATGCACGCCGCCCCGGGTGTTGGCCTCGCCGCGCCGCAGGTCGGGTTGCCCTGGCGGATGTTCGTCGCCAACCCCACCGGCGAAGCGGGCGACGACCGCGTTTACATCAACCCCGAAATCGTGAGCACCGCAGGCGGCCGCGCTGCCCGCGACGAGGGCTGCCTTTCCCTGCCTGAAGTCACGGTCGAGGTCACCCGACCCGAGCAGGCCACCATCCGCGCGCTAAACCTCGACGGCGAGGCGTTTGAAGACTCTGCCGACGACCTGCTCGCACGTATCTGGCAGCACGAGTACGACCACCTCAATGGTGCTCTCATCATCGACAAGATGAGTACCATCGACCGCATGGCGAACAAACGCGCCCTCCGCGCACTCGAAGCCAACGCATAGCCACAGCCCTGCACCCTACAACCACAAACCCGCGGCTTTGCGAAGCAACGCTGCGGGATCACACCCCCTGAACTCTCCCCATGCGACTCCTCTTCCTCGGCTCTGGCGCCTTCGGCCTCCCCACTCTCGAGCACTTGTACGCGTACCATGAGTTGCTCGCGGTCATCACTCAGCCCGACAAGCCGGCCGGCCGCAAACGCATCATGACGCCCACACCCGTGGGGCAGTGGGCTGCCGCTCGGGGGCTGCCCACATTCAAGGAAGACGATGTCAACACGCCCGAGTTTGTTCAGCAGGTGCGCGACCTCAAGCCAGATGCTGCGGTAGTGATTGCTTTCGGTCAGAAGCTCTCGACGGCGCTTATTGACGCGCTGGGTGAGTTGGCGGTGAACCTTCATTCGTCATTACTACCCAAATACCGGGGTGCCGCGCCGATTAACTGGGCGATGATCAATGGCGACCCGGAGACCGGGGTCAGCGTCATCGCCCTGGCCCAGCGCATGGATGCCGGCCAGATCTATGCGATGGACCGGATCGCCATCGAGCCGAGTGAAACCGCCGGCGAACTGCACGACCGTCTAGCCAGCCTCGGCCCCGCCGCGATCTCCAAGGTCCTCGACGACCTGCGGCAATGCACCCTTGCCCCTCTCCCTCAGGATGACGCGCAAGCCACCAAGGCCCCGAAGCTCAAAAAGTCTGATGGCACGGTCGATTTCAATCAGCCTGCCGAAGTTGTCCGCGCCCGAATCCACGGCCTGACCCCCTGGCCTGGCTGCAAAATCCACTGGCTAAGAGAAGATCAGCCCACCGAAACCCTGACCTTGATCCGGGTCGAGTCGGACCTCAAACCTGCCCCCGGCAGCCCACCCCCCGGCACGATCTTGGAAGACCAGCGCGTCGCGTGCCAACCCGGGACGATCCGCCTCCTTGAACTCCAGCGCCCGGGTAAGCGTGCGATGACCCTGCAGGAGTTCACTGCAGGCCACCCGCTCGTACCCGGCCAGCGTTTTGTCCCGATCCGACCTCAGACTTCGAACTAGGATAGGCGGAACAGTCTTTTGGGCGGTGCCGCGATCGCTTCAGGGACTGCGCCGCCGTAGCAAAAGTGAACCGAACATCAGCAGCGCCAGTGTGCCAGGCTCTGGGATGTTGGTGGGTGGGGTGCCGAGGGACCAGTTGCTGAGGACGAGCTGGAGGTCGGCGCTGTTGACGAGGCCGTCGCCGGTGAAGTCGCCTTCGTCGAAGACGCCTGCGTTGACGTTGGTTCCCGGGGCGGTCCAGTTGGCCAGGAGGAGGTCGAGGTCTTCGACGCCGACGAAGTCGTCGCCGGTCGCGTCGCCGGCGAGTCGGAGGGTGGCGGAGAGTTGTTCGACGGCGACGCCGTCCACGGTGTACTCAAGCGACCAGGCGTGCAGCCCGTCGTCGAAGAGGGCGTTGTCGACGGTATCGAAGCGGCCGAGGAGGTTGGCCCCGGCGAAGAGGAGCGCGTCGTCGCCGAGTACGGCGCTGCGATCATCGGCGAAGGCGAGTGTGCCGTCGAGGGTGGCAGAGAGCGAGGATTCGACTGCGCCGGTGGTTGTGTGGGTCAGGGTGCTGGCGTCGTCGAGGAGGAGGGTGTCGATTTGGGTCGGGGCGGCGACGAAGAGTTGGCCGGCTTGACTGACGAGGGTGTCGATGTCGTGGCCGACTGTGGTGGAGCCGGTGATGCGGAGCTGTGCGCCGGGGCCGAGCAGGTCGATGCGGTCGGCGGTTAGTGAGGACGAGACTTCAAGGACGGCGGCGTGTTCGTGTCCGACGAGCAAAGCGTCGCCGATCGACAGGCTGCCCATTGCCCCGCCGGGGGTGGCGGGCCCGATGTGCGCGTTTTCGATGTGGAGTGTGCCGGTGATCGTGAGGTCGACGCCGGGCCGGAGGTTGAATCGGAGCGGTTGGGGGCCACCGCGGGTGGGCGCGGGGGTGTTGTAGCCGAAGACGGTGAGCGCATTGACGGTCGTATTCGAGGTCGGCCCGGTGAACGCGCCGCCGGTGGTGGTGGCGGCGATGAGGGCGTGGCTCGCGCTGTTGGGCGCGGGGCTCGATTGCTCGGTGAGTGTCTGCCAGGCCGCGCTATCCCAGTTGCGCGGAGCCGCTTCGTTGTAGACCACGGTGTTGCCCGGCAGCAGCACGGCGGCGAGGGCGCGGGCGTAGTCTTCGCCGTGGTTGAGGTAGAGTTGCTCGACCTGCTGCGGCGTGGCGAGCGTGGCCGACTGGTGCGCGACACCGACCTCGGGTGTGAACGAATGCTCGGCATCAAGCTCGCCGCCCTGGAGGAACGCCCAGCGCTCGGCCATGCCGGGGTGGGCGCCGAAGTCGCCGTTGAGGATGTCGCCGGCCGACATGCCGGTCAGGTCGCGCAGGGCGTCGGTGAAGTCGCTGTTGCTGCCGGACTCGTAGACCTCGAAGGGCGAGTCGTCCCCGCCCCCGCCGGCCGGGAAGCCGTGGAAGTCGAAGAAGTAGTCGATGTTGGTGGTCGGGTTGGGGGCGTCCGGGTTGTCGCTGGTGTCGCGGATGATGGCGTCGCGGACAGTGTTGACGTTCTCGTAGGGCTGGGCGTTGCCTGTGCGGTCCCACACACGGTTGTGGTCGATGATGCGGATGTGTTCGTTGCCCGTGCCGGTGTCGACGAAGGTCGGTGTTTGGCCAAAGCCCTGGGCCGAGTCGTTGCCGCGGGTTTGGCCGAGCGCCCGGCCCTCGGGATCGACGATGGGGTAGACATGGAACTCGGCACGATCAAGCAGCAGCTCGGCGACCGGATGGCCGGAGGTGAGGAAGTCGACCATGCCCTGCATCGCGATGCTTGCCTGATGCTCGCTGGCGTGGCTGCCGGACATGAGGACGACCTGCTGTTTGCTTGCGTCATCGACGAAGGTGTCGGTAACGCGGTAGGCGAGTAGGTCTTGTGCGGTGTTGACGGTGACGGTGCCCGCGCTGCCGGGGCGGTGCGTGCGGATGAGGTCGTTGTGACCGGTGGGTGTCTGGCCGATGACGCCGAACTGTGCTGAGGTTGGGGTATTGAAGAGGGCGGAGGCGGTCTGTGTGACGCGGGCGTGGTTGGCGAGTGACGCGGTGTGGTCGCCCGCCATCTCGGGCGTGTAGGGCAGGCCGTAGGAGATCTGTACATCCCCGAGCGAGGCGTCGAACGCGGAGTTGTTGCGGAAGCTGTAGGTGGTGCCGGCCTGCGTAGTGACATCGAAAAACCGCCAGTCCCCGGCGACGCCGTTGTCGATGTAGCGGTAGACCGGCGAGTAGGTCGTGCCGTAGGCGCCGAACCACGCCTGAGCGGTGTTGACCTGAAAGGTCGGCCGGAGCCCGCCGAGGTTGTCGGCCTCGAGCGCCCACCACCAGTGGTCGTTGAAGACGCCGACCGGCGGGTTGCTGCTGCCGGCGTGCTCAGGGTCAATGACCGACCACCGCACCGGCTCGATGGTGATGACGTCGTCGGTGGTGCTGCCGGTGTTGTTTTGATCGTGGCTAACCGACCAGTACGAGCCGGACTCGAACGTGTCGTTGAAGGAAACGGTTTGTTGGGCGATCGCGCTGGGCGTGCAGACGCATAGCGCGAGTGTCGCGCCGAGGGCTGAGGTTGTTGTGAACTTCTCCGCTCCGAGCATGCAGGAAGTGTACACCGCGGATTACGAGATTGGAACACTTTGGAAGGATAAAGCACGGGGGTGGCCACCCCCGTGCTTTAGGCGTTCACACAATGAAAGCAGCCGCTACTCGCTCATCTCGCCGATCTTGCGGAGGCGGTCGTAGCGTTTGTTGACCAGGTTCTCGACCTTGAAGCGCTTGAGCTCCCGCAGGGTCTGGACGAGGTACTGCTCCAGGCGGTCGGCCATTGCGCTGGGCCGACGGTAGGCACTGCCCAGGGGCTCTTCGATGATGTCGTCGATCGTGCCGAGCTTGAGGTTGTCTTTGGCGGTGAGCTTCAGGGCCTCCGCGGCGTCGGCGTTGGTTTCGGGGGTGGCCTGCTTCCAGAGGATCGCGGCGCAGCCCTCGGGGGAGATGACGCTGTACCAGGCGTACTCCAGCATGGCCATGCGGTCGGCGACGCCGATGCCCAGGGCCCCGCCCGAGCCGCCCTCGCCGATGACGACGCTGACGATCGGTGTCTTTAGCCGCGCCATCTCGCGGAGGTTCACCGCGATCGCTTCCGCCTGCCCGCGTTCCTCGGCACCGATGCCCGGGTAAGCGCCGGGCGTGTCAATAAACGTCACCACCGGCAGGCCGAACTTCTCCGCCAGCTTCATGCAGCGCAGCGCCTTGCGGTAGCCCTCGGGGTGTGCGCAGCCGAAGTTGGCTTTGATCTTGTCGGCGGTGTCCTTGCCCTTGTGGTGCCCGACGACCAGCACCTTATGCGGGCCGATGCGGCCAAAGCCACAGCGGATGGCGTGGTCGTCGCTGAACTGTCGGTCGCCGTGGAGCTCGGCGAAGTCCTTGACGAAGGCGTTGACATAATCCATCGTCTGCGGGCGGAAGGGGTGGCGGGCGGCCTTGACGGTGTTGACTGCGGAGAGGCCTTTGTAGATCTTTTTGAGCATCGCGGTGTGCGATTGGCGGAGCTTGCGGATCTCCGCCCCGAGATCGACATTGGGGTCGAGCCCGGTGCCTGAGCGGTTGGGGTCGTTCTGGACTTCGAGCTCGGTGATCTGCCGCTCGAGTGCGAGCAGCGGTCGCTCGAACTCAAGCTCGAAGGTGCCGGTATATTCGTTGAGCTGGGTCATAGTCGTATACGTGGTCGTTGTGGAAGAGACATTCGGGGCCGAGGGCGGGGTATCCCGAGTGTCGGAAAGTTCCGGGGTCAAACCTGATAGTTTACCCGCGATGAGTGATGCCATGCCATTTCAGACCGAGACGTTGGTGATCGTAGGTCCGGGGCTGCTTGGGACGAGTGTGGCCCTGGGGCTGCGTGATCGGGGTTTTTCGGGTCAGATCGTGGGGGTCGGCCGTCGGCCCGAGACGCTACAGCAGGCCGAGGCGACCGGCGGGTACGACGAGCTGGCCGCCGACCTGCCCGGCGCGATCGGGCGTGCGACGATGGTGCTGATCGCCGTCCCGCTGAGCGGGTTCCGTGCGGTGTTCGAGCAGATCGCCGCGCATGGCCGACCCGGCCTGGTCGTCACGGATGTGGGCTCGACCAAGGCCAGTGTGATCGCCGATGCCAAGGCGCACCTGACCGACCTGACCCGGGTGATCGGGGCTCACCCGATGGCCGGGTCCGAGGCCCAGGGGCCTGCCGGGGCGCGGGCGGACTTATTCGTGGGGCGACCTTGTGTGCTGACAGTCGCCCGTACGGATGACCCCGAAGCGGTCGCATCGGTCGAGTCGCTCTGGCAGACGCTGGGCATGCGGCTGGTGCGGATGTCGCCTCAGGAGCACGACGACCAGGTCGCGGTGGTGAGCCATATGCCGCACTTGGCGTCGGTGATCCTGATGCAGGTCGCAGAGAAGCTGGGGGGGCTGGGGGTCGCGTCGAGCGGTTTTCGAGATACCACAAGGCTTGCCAGCAGTAATCCGCCCATGCGAGCCGATATTATCGAAGCGAACCGGGCGAGCATCCGTAACGCTCTTTCCGCATTTCGCGTCGCGTGTGACGACATGGACCGCCTGCTCGATGAAGGCGACCACGAATCGATCGTACGCATGCTCGAAGACGTCAAGTCGGCACGAGAGCGCTGGCTCGACTCGGCGGGGGCATAGAAGCGTCACCTCTGGAGACCGCGATGACATACTGGCCTGCCTTACCCGCCGCTCTGTGTTTGCTCCTGGGGAGCCCGGCCATCGCCGACGACGAGCCCGACGCGCTCTTTGCGGAGGAGGCGGACAAGTCAGTTGAGGAAGCCCAGCCGCAGGCAGATGCCGAAGCATTAGGCGGCGATGATGTGGCCGAAGATGCCGTCGCAGAGGTCCTGTTCGATGAGGACGCTGAGCCGACGCCCGAAGCGTTACGGCAACGGGCACAGGCACTCAGCCGGGAACTCCAAGAGGTCCAGACCGAGTTGCGCCAACTCGACATGCCACAGGGCAACGGCCGCGCCCCGGTGGGCCTCATCGAAAACATCACCCTGCCCGACAACCCGACGCGTGCCGACTGCGAAGTATTCATCGAAGAACTGGCAGAGGCGACGCAGGGACAAAACGCGTTCTCAACAAACGACCCGCAGGTCCAGAAGCTGTCACAGATCCCGCCCGAGCACATCGACCTGCTGATCGGGGCGACCTCCGGCCGATCACCGCTACGCTATCACGCGTCCTATGCGATGCGCGAAATGGACTTTAGCAATATGCGTAGCCGGATCGACACGCTGCTGCGCGACCAACCCGCGCTGATCGGCCTTGTGGTCAACCAGGGCTGGGCCTTGGATGCCCGTGACGCGATTCGGGACAAGATTATTCAGCGCCCGGCGAACCTTGGGATGGCATGGTTTCAGGCCGCGTCCGAACTCAATGACCCTGCCCTCTATGCCGCGATCCACGATTGTGTCTTGCAGGCCCGCAACTATTCTCAGGTCGTTCTGATGCTCGAGAGTATGGCCGACTACGACGTCGAGCGCACCGTCTCTGCACTCTGGCTGCGCAACAGGGTGGAGGGCTCCAGCGGCACGCGGTACCAGGTCGCCCTCATCGCGGTGCGGTTTGGCTACGTCGATGCGCTTGAAGAGCTCGTCTCCCAGCTCGCGCAGCGGGGGTCCTACTACTACAACAACAACGGCGAAAACACCTACGACACGCAACGCGCTATGGTGATGCGATACATCGATTACTCCGGGAGCGTGCAGGAGATTGCACGCTGGATCGCGGAGCACAGGGACGAGTTGGTGTTTGATCACGTCACGCAGCGCTACCTCCTGCCCGAACAGCTTGAGCGGTTCTAGCGCGGCGTCTGTCTCGATGAATATGTGTGTTGAAAACAGCCGCGCCGCTACACGGTGCAGGTGCGTCGCGGACACGGGACGGTGCGACCAAGTCTCCAACATCACGCGTGATGCCGCGATGGCCTGCCCCCGCTTGGGCTATACACTATGCCTATGGCACACACGCTCGGCTTCATCGGATGCGGGAACATGGCTCAGGCGGTCGCGCGGGCTGCGATCGAGCAGGGCGTTGTCCCCGCCCACGAGATCATCGCGTCCAACCCCTCCGCGCCCAAGCGTGAGCTGTTCGCGTCATGGGGCTGTGACACGACAGACGACAACACCGCCGTGGTGCGTCGCGCGAAGCAGGTCGTCCTCAGCGTCAAGCCGCAGGTGTTCCCCAGCGTCGCGCCTGCTTTGGCCGATGTGCTCACCGATGATCACGTCCTGATCTCGGTGATGGCGGGGCTCAGCGGTGAGCGGATCGCAGCGTTGGTGGGTCGGCCGTGCCGGGTGGTGCGTGCGATGCCGAACACGCCGCTGCGGGTGGGGCGTGGCGTGACGGGTGTCGCGCGATGCGACAACGCGAAGCCCGGTGATGAGGCGCTGGCGATGCGGTTGTTTGAGGCCGGTGGACTTGCGGTTGTGGTGAAGGAATCCCAGATCAATGCGATTGCCGCCGTCTCTGGCTCGGGCCCGGCATATATCTTCCTGCTGGCCGAGGCGATGCAGTGCGGCGCCGCAGAGTTAGGCCTCGCCGAACACGCCGAGGCGCTGGTGACCCAGACACTGCTCGGCGCCGCCGAACTGTTGGCGGCCAGCGACGATGACGCCGAGGCGCTTCGCCGGCAGGTGACTTCGCCCAAGGGGACGACCGAGGCCGCGATCCGTGTGATGCAGCAGGGCGGACTGCCCGAGAGGGTCGTTGCCGCGATGCAGGCGAACGTCGCGCGGAGTGAAGAGCTGGCGACGACTTAGTACTTCGCGTCCCGCCTCGCCGTGCCGGCGACGCCTAACATGCAACCTTTGTTTTCTACTGCTTGATACACCATCATGCCCTACGCCTCCCTCCGTGATTTTGTTGATGCCCTTGATGCCGCCGGTGAGCTGCACCGCATCACCGAGCCCGTTTCGTGCATGCTCGAAGTCAGCGCGATCGCCGACCGGGTGAGCAAGTCCGCCGCGGTGCGTGTCTCGCCCAACGCGGCCGCATTCGACCCACTGCACCACACACTGGGTGGCAAGGCCTTGCTGTTCGAGAACGTCACGCTGCCGGGCGGGGCATGCTCGAAAGTCCCGCTGCTCATTAACGCGTTTGGCAGCTACCGCCGGGTCGAGATGGCACTGGGCTGTGAGCAAGGCGGTCTCCAACAGATCGCGGACAAGGTCGAGCAGTTGGTCAAGCCCGAACCGCCGACGGGCCTGATGAACAAGATGAAAAAGGGGCTCGAACTCGCGAAGGTCGCGCAGCTTCCGCCGAAGGTGGTGAAGTCCGGCCGCTGCCAGGAGATAGTCCTCCAGGGCGACGACATCGACTTGCTGAGCCTGCCGGTGATCAAGTGCTGGCCCGACGACGGCGACCCGCGGGCGTGTGGCTACCCGCTTTCGCCCGAGGAGGCCGGGACGGCACAGGGGCTCGGACGCTACATCACCCTGGCAGGGATGTACACCATCCACCCCGACGATGCCGGCAAAGCCGACGGCGAGCCACGCACCAGCCGGAACATCGGCATGTACCGTGCGCAGCTCATCGACGGCAAACGCACCGCGATGCACTGGCACGTCCACCACGACGGCGCAAGGCACTGGCGGGCCTGGAAAGAACACAACGAGGCCAAGGGCGACCACTCGGGCGGGATGCCCTGTGCGATCGTGCTGGGCGGTGAGAGTGTGCTGCCCTACAGCGCGACGGCCCCGCTGCCGCCGGGCATCAGCGAGCTGCTCTTCGCTGGCCTCCTCAATGACCAGGCGATCAAGATGGTCCGCTGCAAGACCGTCGACCTGCACGTCCCCGCCAACGCCGAGATCGTGATCGAAGGCACTGTCAGCACCGAGGCCGGCACGATTGGGTTCGACCCGAAGCTGCCGGATGCCGAATCACTCGACACCACCCGCGAAGTCTTCGAAGGCCCGTTCGGTGATCACACAGGGTTTTACTCCCTCCCCGACCGCTACCCCGTCTTCACGGCGTCGGCGGTGACGATGTGCAACGACCCGCTCTACCCGACGACGATCGTCGGCCCACCACCCCAGGAAGATTACTACCTCGGTAAGGCGACCGAGCGCATCTTCCTCCCGCTGCTCAAGACGCTCGTCCCCGACATCATCGACTACGACCTCCCGATGTTCGGCTGCTTCCACAACTGCGCGTTCATCAAGATCCGCAAGGAGTACCCGCTCCAGGCCCGCCGGGTCATGCACGCGATCTGGGGCGCGGGGCAGATGGCATGGACCAAGGTGGTCGTTGTGGTCGATCACGACGTCGATGTCCACAACCACGAGGACGTGTTGTTCCACCTCTGCGCCAACGCCGACCCCGGCCGGGATATCGAGATCGTTAACGGCCCGCTGGATATCCTCGACCACGCCGCGCCGCGCTTAGGCGCAGGTCATAAGATCGGATTCGACGCGACACGCAAAATCGAAGGCGAAGAGGTCAACGGCAACCCCGTCCGCGACTGGCCGACCTATCTCGCTCAACTCGAGATCGACGACAGACTCAAAGCCATTGTCGAGGCCGCTACTCGCTGAGGCCGAACAACTCGGGGAAGAACGCCGCGCTGCCGACGCCCGGGTCGTTGGGCATGTTGCGGTAGCGGACGATGGCTCGGCGTCCGTGTTCACGCATCGCGTCGCCCAAGAGCTGGCACTGGCGCGGGTGCAGCCGCATGATCGTCCAGCTCGTGTCTTCTTCGATGGGCAGGTCGTCGAACATGCTCAGCAGCAGCAGCGGCGGGTCGTCGGCCGAGACCAGCTCGGCGGGGCTGAGGTCTTCTACGATCTCGATGAGTTCCTTGTCGTTGAAGGGCTCAAGGAAGTTGACACCCAGCCAAGCGGGGAGGTAGCGCTCGTGGTTGTTGAGGGGGAGGCCGTTTTCTTCCCAGTAGCGTGGGTCGAAGGACGCGAGCGGGTTGATCGCCATCGCGCCGACCACCCGGGTGGACTGTGCCATCAAGCCGATCTCGTCAAAGGGGTCTTCGTCGATATCGCGGTTCGCGCGGTACTCGCGCTCGCGTGCGTTGGGGCGCTCGGCCAGGTCGTCGTGCAAGGCGAGATACAGCGCCAGGTTCGCGCCCGCGTCCTGACCAGCGGTTGCAAACTGCTCGGGGTCGAGGTTGTATTCGTCCGCGTTGAGGCGGAGGTACTGGATTGCGCGGGCCGCGTCTTCGAAGCAGGCGGGGAAAGGCTCGTCGCGTGTGTAGCGGTAGCCGACGCTGGCGACTGAGATGCCGCTTTCGAGCAGTGCGCGGGTATCGATCTGGAGGTCGTTCTTGGTGCCCGTGATGAACTGACCGCCGTGGAAGTACACGACCAGTGGGGTAGGCCCCGGCCGGTCTTCATTGGCGGGGGCGATGTAGAGGTCGATGCGGTGACGCTCATGGTCGCCGTAGGCGAGGTCGCGGTGGGTCGGCGCGAGTTGTCGGCCGCGGCCTCGCCCGCGCCGTCGGTCACGCCGAGCCTCTTCCCACTCTTGGGCACGCGCTTCGATAAACTCGCGCGCCTCGTCGGCAGACAGGACCCCGTCGCCATCGGTGTCCGACTCGGGGAAGCGGTCGAGGATGCGTTCGAGGTTTCGATTGTTGTCGCTGGTGGCATCGTCGGGGATGTCGAAGCGGTCGCGGCGATTGTTGCCGCCGTCTTCGTCCTGTGCTCCGGCGTGGCCGCACGGCAGCGCGACGAGCGTCGCCATCACGACCAAGCACATCAGGTTCCGCGTCATGGTTGTGTGTAGCAATAGCATGTGTCACTCCAGATTGGATGCGTCCGCGTCCGGTCATTCGGCCCGGCGACCTGTGAATCATTCTATCCTATCGGTTGATCTGCCCGCGGGACGTTTTTAGCGATCAAAAACATACTTGTTTCTTGCCTACTTACAGAGATTTCATCATGTCTAACCCGAAGACCTGGTCCGTCTACCTCGCCGGCGAAGTCCATACGGACTGGCGCGAGCAGATTCGTCAGCTTAGCGATGCTGCGGGGCTGCCCGTGGTGTTTACCGCTCCGGTCACCGATCACGACGCTTCGGACGCCGCAGGCGACGGACTGGGGCCGGCCCCGAGCGGCAACGGCACGCACCAGGGCGCGTCCTACTGGCGCGACCAGGTATCAGCCGGCGTCAACGCGATCCGAACGCGCACGCTAATCGCCGACGCCGACATCGTCATTGTCCGCTTCGGTGAGAAGTACAGGCAGTGGAACGCCGCCTTCGACGCCGGCTACGCCTGCGCTTTGGGCAAACCTGTCATCACCTTGCACAGCCCAACACTGACCCACCCGCTCAAGGAGGTGGACGCCGCGGCGTGTGCGGTGGCCCAGACACCCGAGCAGGTGGCCGAGGTGCTGCGGTATGTCATCGCGGGATAGGCGAGAACTTGCGGGGCCGCCTTGCCGTAAGACTCGGGCTATGGGACGATCTTGCGCCGCTGTGGCGTGAGGGGCGTGGGGCCAACACTCACCAACCACCGGAGCTTCTGATGTTTTCCATGATTCACCGTGCGGGCCGGCGTTTGTCGCTGGCGGTCGGTCTTTGCGTGGGCTTGAGCGCTGCGCCCGCGCTGGGCGATTGGTCGCCCGAACTGCCCGAGGGCGTCGAGCCAGAGGTCTTGCTGATCACTGACGACTCCCTCGCCGAAGCGTGGCAGGATTTCGCGGTCTTCAAGACTCAACTCGGTCGGCCGACGACGATCCTCACTGTGCAGGAGATCGACGCCGAGTACGAAGGCGACGACATCCAGCAGAAGATCCGCGCGGCGGTGCTGGACTACATCGACAACCACGGCACGATGCACATCGTCCTCGGCGGCGACAGCGCTCCCGGGACCTGGCCCAACGGCGGCGGGCTGGTGCCCGACCGCGACACCATCCACCGAGAGATGCGCTACCGCGACATCCCCACCGACCTCTACTACCTCAGCCCCGGCGACAACGACTGGGACGCCAACGGCAACGGTGTCTACGGCGAGTGGCCGGCCGACATGGAACACGTCGCGTACACCCACCCCTCCGGCGCGGCGATCGGGCGTATCCCCGTCCGTACCGCCGAGGACGTCGCGGCCTACACCGACAAAGTCATCGACTACGAAACCGACTACCCCGAAGGCAACTTTGCCCAAGGAATGATCTATACCAACACGACCCACGGCTCGGAACCCAAAGTCCGCAGAAGCTGGGACGACTACGTCAGCGGCGTATGGGAACAGGGCGAAGTCTTCCGCTTCTACCACACGCAGACCACTTGGGATGAGAGCAGGCCCGGCGATTACGCGCTAAATGCCGAGCACTGGCTGGAGGTGATCAATAACCGCACGGCCGGGAAGATGCACATGCATGGCCACGGCTTGCTGCCCCTGTGGGCGCTGGAGCACTCGACGGGTGACACGGTGGTCAACGCCGAGGTCGTCCAGCAACTGACCAACGAAAACGCCTATCTCGTCATGACGACGGTGTCATGCTTCACCGGGCAGTACGACAGCCGTCAAGACCCGAGCATCACCGAGAGCATGCTGCGTGCGCCGGACCGAGGCGCGGTGGCCATCGTCGCACCCTCGCGTGAAGGCGTGCCGGTCTTCCACAATCCGCAGCAGGACTTCCGGCTGATGGTCACCGAAGGCAAGCTCGACGGGACGACCGAGTCGATGACGCGGTACTGGATGGCGGGCTTGTCGCCGATGGAAGATGGCGGCTACCGCACGCTGGGCCAGGCGTTCATCGCGATGAAGGCTGAGATGGCCGAGCACGCCGAGCGGACCGTGGGCTACCACTGGTGCCAGTGCGAGCTGAGTTTTCTGGGCGACCCGACGCTGGATATGCGGGCGCGGGCGGTGGTGACGGCGGAGGTCGGCGATACGGTTGTTCCTTCGCCAAGGACAGACGGCGGTACCGACTACTTTTTCACCACGAATCTGGCGGGGCATCCCGATGTGGTGGTGTGCTGCTGGTTAGGCGACCAGGTCTATCAGTCGGTTTCCTTGGATGGGGATGGTTCCTTCACGGTCGAGATTCCCTCGGGTGTCTGTGGGGAACTGAAGCTGACTGTGAGTGGCCCGAGTTTGAACTCGATCGTTGAGACGTTTCCAATCGAGATTGCTGATTAGCACTCGGGGCAGCCCACGCTCGGTGAGCGTGGGCTTCGAGCGGTTTCTGTATCGAAGCACGACAAGCCCGCGCGACCGCGCGGGCTTTTTCATATGCTCATGGATGTGTCTTGTTGTTCAAAGATCCCCGCTGCGTCACACGCGGCGGGGTTGGAGTTTGAGGTACGGTCTCCCGCCGCGTGGGTCGCGGCGGCTACAGGAGTTCGCGATGATGGTGCTGTATCGACATGCTTGCCTCGTTTCG
>JBCCWH010000047.1:0-25239 GCA_039193915.1 Planctomycetota bacterium | reverse complement strand
GGCGGCGCGGGGATGGCCAAGCCAAGTGGTTCAACGCGCCGCCCGCTGGGCGGCGGCTAAACGGCGCTGTTCCCATCGGCCTGGACCCGCTCTACCCGCTGCCGCAGGTTCTCCAGCACGTTCATGTAGTTCAGGTACGCGTCGTACGGCGAATCGTACGGGTTGAAGTACGCGTGGACCGTGCCGTCGTCTTCGTGCTTGGTGGACATGTAGTAGAAGTGGTCGCTCGTACCCAGCGACTGCCAGTCGGCCAAGAGCTCCGCATCCCGCGTATCGAGGATCGGCTGTTCGAGTTCGTACAGCGCCTTGATCGCGGAGGACTGCATGGTGTTCCCGTTCCAAGCCGAGAGGTCACGCTCGGTGTCGGCCCAGCTCGTGACCTCCGGGGCGGCGTAGGTGTCGCCTGGCAGGAAGAGGTCCAAAGCCTCGCCGGGCGTGACGAATCGGCCGCCGCGCGACAGCACCTCGCCGGGCAGTTGTTTGAGCAGGTCGAAGATGCCCGTGCTGGCCCACTTGTGCTCACCGAAGGTCTCGAAGTCCATGAACAGGTTGACGACCTCGCCGGGCTGGTCGGTGAGCCACTTGGCGTACGTCGCGGCCGAGAGCGGGTGGTGCTCCCACCCAGGCTCGCCGAAGCGGAACGCGAGGTCGTCGCTGAGCTGATGGTTTTTGAGCAGCAGCGAGAGCGACCGTGCGGTCTGCTTATCCGCCGGGCGGTAGGGGGTGTTGGGGGTCCGCCCATCTAGCAGGCGATCGACGCCCTCGGCCAGGACCGCGCGGTAGCGCCCCATCGCCGCGACCTGTGCCCCGATGGCGTCGCTGTAGACCAGCTCGGTGTTGCGGAACACGCTTGGGCTCTGGCCAAAGAGGTCTTCGATCAGTGTGCCGTGCCGGTCCACCTCGTCCTCAAAGTTGCCCGGGCTGTAGCACGACGAGAGGGAGTGGTTGTATGTCTCGGCCAGAAACTCCACACACCCCGTCTGTGCCAGGGCCCGGAACCGATCGATCACCTCGGGAGACCATCGCTGTAGCTGCTCGATGACCTGCCCCGTCAGCGAGAACGCGACTTTGAACTGCTCGCGGTTGGATTTGATCAGCTCGAGCAGCAGCGCGGTCGTCGGCAGGTAGCACTTGCCCGCGACTCGGCGGAGGATCCGGGCGTTGGCGTCGTCGTCGTAGTAGTCATGCCCCGCCTCGAACACACGGAATCGGCGGAGCCGGCGGGGCTGGTGGAGCTGGAAATAGAAACAAACCGCAGGCATGGTGGACCTTCGCTGGGATGGATGGCCGCCATTGTGACCACTTGCCCATAAGCTGCAACACGCGGGCAGTGTAAGGCCAGGTGTCTGGCACGCTACCCCAAACGCTGTGTGATGCGTGAGCCGGGCCGACTCTCCAATCCGCCCAGAATCCGTCCGCTGACGTGCTTGGCCCGATCCGTCTACAGGCTCCGCTATACTGTCCGATTCGCCTCGATCCCGAGGCCGAGCCCCCGCCCCCAACGACCCCGATTCCCATGCCCACCACGCAAACCCCCGGAATGCAGCTCACCAGCGCCCAGGTCCGCCAGCAGTTCATCGACTTCTTCGTCGAGAAGCACGGCCACACCGCCGTGCCATCGTCCCCCGTCGTCCCCTACGACGACCCGACCCTCATGTTCACTAACGCGGGCATGAACCAGTTCAAGGACGTGTTCCTGGGCACGGGCAGCCGCGACTACACCCGGGCCGTCGATACCCAGAAGTGCATCCGCGCCGGCGGCAAGCACAACGACCTCGACGACGTCGGCAAAGACACCTACCACCACACCTTCTTCGAGATGCTCGGCAACTGGTCCTTCGGCGACTACTTCAAGAAAGAAGCTATCGCGTGGGCCTGGGAGCTGCTCGTCACTAAGTGGGGCCTGGACCCCGAACGGCTGTACGCAACCTACTTCGAGGGCGATGAAGCCGAGGGGCTCGAACCCGACCACGAAGCACGTGACCTCTGGTTGCAGTTCCTGCCGGCAGAGCGCGTCCAGCCGGGCAACAAGAAGGACAACTTCTGGGAGATGGGCGACACCGGCCCCTGCGGCCCGTGCTCGGAACTCCACTACGACCGCAGCCCCGACAAGTCCGGCGGCGACCTGGTCAACGCCGACGCACAGGACACCGTCGTCGAGATCTGGAACCTCGTCTTCATCCAGTTCAACCGCAACCAGGACGGCTCGCTCTCCACCCTCCCCGCCAAACACGTCGACACCGGCATGGGCTTCGAGCGCATCGTCCGCGTGCTGCAGGGCAAGGACAGCAACTACGACACGGACGTCTTCTCGCCGATCTTCGACGCGATCCAGAAAGTCACGGGGGCGCGTGCCTACACACCCGGGGCGGACGAAGCGGAGCTCAAAGACCCGATCAACATCGCCTACCGCGTGATCGCCGACCACATCCGCACGCTCGTTTTCGCGCTCAGTGATGGCGCTCACTGCGGCAACGAGGGGCGGAACTACGTCCTTCGCTCGATCCTGAGACGTGCCGTGCGCTACGGCAAGCAGACGCTGGGCGTCGAGGAGCCGTTCTTCTACATGCTGGTGCCAACCGTCGTCGAACACTTCGGCGACACCTTCCCGGAGATCAGGGCGAAGCAGGCAGATGTCGAGAAAGAACTACGAGAGGAAGAAGAGGGCTTCCGCAAGACGCTGGATCGCGGGATTGCGTTGTTCGATATGAAAGTTGCTGAGTTGCAATCTGATCTTCAGAAACAACTAGATCGAGAGTATCCTGTCGCGCCTACCCCGCTGTCTAAATCAGGCTCTGAAGCAACCGATGCCTCTGATATCTCAAACAACTCAGCAAGACAGGCTGAGCTACGCAGATCAACAGTGCTTGTGTTCCCCGGCGAAGACGCTTTCAAACTCCACGACACCTACGGCTTCCCGATCGGCCTCACCCAGCTCATGGCCGAGGAGCGCGGGCTGGCCGTGGACCTCGAAGGGTTTGAGCGAGAGATGGAGAAGGCCCGCGAGATTTCGCGTGGGGGCGGCGATGGTGCGATGGATGTGAAGGCCCTGCTCACCGAGTGGGTGCAGAAGCACGACGCCCCGGCGACCAAGTTTGTTGGGCATGACGCGACAGGGGGCAGCGCGGTGGTGCTGCACGTCATCGACCTACAGGATCGCTACGCGTTGGTGTTGGACCGCACGCCGTTCTACGCCGAGCAGGGCGGGCAGGTCGGCGATCGCGGGACGATTACCGTCGATGGCAAGGTATTCGAAGTCGCCGACACGCAGAAGATCGGCGACACCTATTTTCATATCGGAAGCGGTGAGGCTGACGCGCTTGCTGTCGGGTCGCAGGTCGAGGCATCGGTCGATGTGTCGCGACGTTCGCTTATCACGTCGAACCACACGACGACGCACGTGATGAACCGCGCCTTGTGGAGCCATGTCAGTGACGATGTGAACCAGAAGGGCTCGCTCGTCGATGACGAGAAAACCCGCTTCGACTTCTCGCACAACGCGCCGGTGACGCCGGAGCAACTTGCGGCGGTGGAGAAGCAGGTCAACTACGACATTGCGGCCGACCTGCCGGTGTATGCAGGCTACGCGCCGCAGGAAGAGGCCTTGAAGATCAACGGCCTGCGTGCGGTGTTCGGCGAGAAGTACCCGCCGACGGTGCGGGTCGTCAGCATCGGCGCGCCGGTCGAAGACCTGCTGGCCGACCCGGATAACGCGCGGTGGGCCGACCTGTCCATCGAGTTCTGTGGCGGGACACACCTTGCCAAGACGGGGGATGCCGAAGGGTTTGTGATTGTGAGCGAGGAGGGCGTGGCGAAGGGCATTCGCCGGATCACCGCGATTACCGGCGCGGCGGCGCACAAGGCACAGGCCGCAGGTGAGCAGTTGCTCGCCCGGCTGAGCGCGGTCGAGGGTGTCGAAGACGCCGACAAACTGGGCGCCGTAGTCAGCGAGGTGCAGGATGCGATTGCCGCGCAGACCCTGCCGGCCGTGGCGAAGCATGAACTGCGAGAGGGCATCGAGCGGGTGCAGTCGGTCTTGAAGAAACTCAACAAGGCGAAGCATAAGCAGTCGGCCGGGGCTGCGGTCGAGACGGCACGAACGCTGGCGGAGAAACTGTCGGGCCCGGTGATCGTCGCAGACCTGGGCGTTTGCGACGCGGCGGCGATCCAGTCGCCGATGGACGTCTTCCGCAAGAAGCACCCGGAGGCTGCGGTGATGCTGATTGGCGCAAGCGACGGCAAGGTCGCGCTGATGGCGACGGTGCCCCAGGGGCTGATCGCCAAAGGCCTCAAGGCTGGGGACTGGATCAAGCACGTCGCCCCGACGGTCGGCGGCGGCGGCGGGGGTCGGCCTGACTCGGCCCGCGCGGGCGGCAAAGACCCGTCAAAGGTCGCCGAGGCGGTCGACGCGGCGAAGGCGTACGCAGAAGGAAAAGTTTGAAACCACAGATGCACACCGATGCACACAGATTGGACCGACTCGATCGGTGTGAATCAGTGTGCATCGGTGGTTCTATGAAGGCTACACCATGACCACGATCAACGACCATTACCTCAAGCTCAAGGCCGGCTACCTGTTCCCCGAGATCGGCCGGCGTGTCAGCGCTTTCACAAAGGCGAACCCCAACGCGCCGATCATCAAGATGGGCATCGGCGATGTGACCGAGCCGCTGCCCGAGGCTTGCCGGGTCGCGATGATGAAGGCCATCGACGACCAGGGCCACCGCGAGCGGTTCCACGGCTACGGCCCCGAGCAGGGCTACGCCTGGCTGCGCGAAGCGGTCGTTGAACACGACTTCAAGGCCCGTGGCTGCACCGTCGAGGCGGATGAAATCTTTGTCTCCGACGGCAGCAAATGCGACTGCGGCAACATCCTCGATATCTTCGGCCCAGATAACACGATCGCGGTGAGCGACCCGGTCTACCCCGTCTATGTCGACACGAACGTGATGGACGGCGCCACAGGTGAAGCCAATGAGAGCGGCGAGTACAGCGGGCTCGTCTATCTCCGTGCGACCGAGGACAACGGCTTTACGCCGCCGCTGCCCGAGCAGAAGGTTGATCTTATCTACCTGTGCTACCCCAACAACCCGACGGGCACGGTAGCGACCAAGGCGTACCTCCAGGCCTGGGTCGACTACGCGAACGCGCACGGCAGCATCATCCTCTTTGATGCGGCCTACGAAGCGTTCATTAACGACCACAGCCCGGAAGATATCCCACACTCGATCTATGAGGTCCCGGGCGCACGGACGTGCGCGATCGAGTTCCGAAGCTTCTCAAAGAAGGCGGGCTTCACCGGGACGCGTTGCGGCTACACGGTCGTGCCTAAGGAATTGATGGGCAAGGACCGCGCAGGCGGCGAGGTATCGATCCACCAGCTTTGGAACCGTCGGCAGTCGACCAAGTTCAACGGCGTGTCGTATATCGTGCAGCGGGGAGCCGAGGCGGTGTACAGCGACGCGGGGCAGGCGCAGTGCCGGGCGCTGGTGAAGTTCTATATGGAAAACGCGAAGCTCATGCGTGAGGCGCTGACGGCGCAGGGGCTGACCTGCTTCGGCGGCGAGCATGCGCCGTATCTCTGGATCAAGACGCCGGGCGGTGTTTCGTCGTGGGACTTCTTTGACCAGTTGCTCGCCGAGACACACGTCGTGGGCACGCCCGGCAGCGGGTTTGGCCGATCGGGCGAGGGGTACTTCCGCCTGAGCGCGTTCAACACGCGGGAGAATGTCGAGGAGGCGATGGGGCGGATCGCGGCGAAGGTAGGGGTGTGATGGGTTAGGCCTAGGGACTTAAGTCCCTAGGCCTGAGTTGTTTGACCGCATTGGTTCAGGGCATGCCATGGAAGACGCAGACATCTACCCGCACATCTCGGCATTCCTCATCGCCCACCGCACACTGTCTCTCGCGACGGCCGACAGCGACGGCGTCCCGCACGCCGCCAACGTGCAGTACGTGAGTGATGATGCGTGGAACCTTTACTGGGTGAGCAATCCTGAGAGTGCACACTCGCAACACCTCGTTGCCAGGCCCGGTGCCGCAGTCACGGTGTACGCGCACACGGATGCGCCTGACCAGATCCACGGATTGCAGATGCAAGGCAAAGCCGCCGCGATGCAAAACGAAAAAGCAATCGCCCTGGTCCGTAAGCTCTACGAGGCGACCTATCCCTTTACGGCTAAGCCGCCGTACCGTGACGCGATCGATAAACAGACGTTCTATCGCTTCCGACCGACCTGGGTGCGCTGGATCGATAACCGGCGTGGGTTTGGGTGGTCGTATGAGAAAACGTTGCAGGCGTAGCTTTCTCGGATGACGCGAGCGACTAACGCCAAGACGTAGAGACACAAAAAGGAAGCGGGTGTTTTTTTAGCTTGGCGTCTTGGCGTCCTGGTGTTTTGGCGTTGAATCTGCGTCGCCCAGCAACCCCACGATGTGTTCCAGAATCGCCTCCGGCTCGCTCATGCGTCCCGCGCCGCGGGTCCGGCAGGCCTGCCAGCCGTCGGCAGGGCCGACCTCGGAGAGGTTGGGCATCAGCTCGCGCAGCAGCGTGAGGTTGCGTTGGAGGACGGGGCTGGCCCACATGTCGGCGTTCATCGCCGGGGCGAGGACGAGCGGGGTGGACGCGGGTAGTGCGCTGACGGTGAGGGAGACGACGTCGGGGGTGAGCCCGGCCGCGATCTTGCCGACCATGTCCATCGAGCACGGGGCAATCACCATCAGGTCGCACCACCGCGCGGTGCCGACGTGCTGGGACTCGGGGCTGTCGCTGTGGTCCCACATACTGGTGAGGACGGCTTTGCCCGAGAGCGACTGGAAGGTGAGCGGGGCGACAAACTTCGTCGCGGCCTCGGTCATCAGGACACGTACATCCGCGCCGCGCTGGACCAGTCGGCTTACCAATGTCGCGGACTTGTAGCAGGCGATGCCGCCCGATAGCGCCACGGCCACGCGTTTGCCCTGCAGTGATTCGGCCTTCGTCATGCCTTAAGGATAGCAGCACCCACGCGGGTGGGTGCTGCGAAGTGCTTGTTTATCGACGCGGCTGTTGAAGGCCGAGTCACTCGCCGGTCTCGTCGTCGCCTTCTTCGGCGAGTTGGAGCGTGATCTTGCCTTCGACGACTTCTGCCACGGCGATTTCGAAGTCGGTCCGGCCGTCACGCTCGACCAAGGGGCGTGCGCCTTCCATGAGTTCCCGCATACGGTGCTGGACCAGCGAGGTGAACTTAAAGCGGCCGCCGAGTTCGTTGATGATGCGGTCGTCTTTGAGGGCTTCGATCATGGCGCTGGCTCCGGGGTCGCGTGGGGCTGTTGTGGGGCCGGTGATCGTCCTTGACCGGCCGAGCTACGCATTATACCCCGGCCCGGACATGTGGGCAAAGCCCGCAGGGGGGGGCGGGGCGATCGCGTATAGGTGAAACCGCCGGGCCACGCCCGGGGGCAGAATACAGGACAGGGGGGGCAGCCGCTCGCCCCTGCGTGTTGACGCGCGATACCCCCGCGTGGTGACGCGGCGGTTTCGTCTACTACTTGCAATCGCCCTAGGGGGGGGCTGGCGCTGGATTGGGCAGGTTCAGCGACTTGCCGGGCGGCGGCGGGGGGCTACCCTGTGCGGCATGAAGATCAGTCTGCGATGGCTTAACACGTACCTGGACCGCCCGATCGACGCCGAGGAGGCCGAGCGTCTGCTGACCGACGCGGGGTTCCCGATCGAGGAGATCGAGCCTGTGCTAGGCGGGGCGGACACGATGCTGGACGTCGAGGTGACGAGCAACCGGCCCGACGTCCTGAGCCATGTGGGCGTCGCGCGGGAAATCGCGTCGCGCGGCGGGCGATCGCTGAAGCCGCCCGCATGTACGGTGCCCGAAGCGGCGGGGCCGGGCGTCGAGACGCTGGCGTCGGTGAAGGTCGACGAGCCGACGCTGTGCCCGGCCTACACCGCGCGGGTCATCACAGGCGTCAAGGTCGGGCCCAGCCCGGATTGGCTGCGCGAAGCGATCGAGGCGGTGGGGGGGCGGAGTGTCAACAACGTCGTCGATGTGACCAACTACGTCCTACTCGAGCTGGGCCAGCCGCTTCATGCGTTCGATTTAGGCAAGCTATCAGGCAAAGGTGTCGTCGTGCGCTGTGCGAAAGACGGCGAAGCGTTTACCGCCATCGACGGGACCAAGCACAAGCTCAAGCCGCACATGCTGGTCATTGCGGACGCCAACGACCCCGTCGCGGTGGCGGGTGTGATGGGGGGGCAAGACTCGGAGGTCGTCGAAGAGACGACGGACCTGCTGATCGAATCGGCGGACTTCGATGCGCTGAGTGTGCGTCGGACGAGCCGGCAGTTGAAGCTGGCGAGCGATTCAAGCTTCCGTTTCGAGCGGGGCGTCGATCCGGTCGGCGTTGATGCTGCGAGCCGCCGGGCGTGTGAGTTGATTCTTCAGGTCGCGGGCGGGACGCTGGCGCAGGGCGTGATCCGTGTGGGAGATGAGCCGGGCGCTTTGCACACGATCAAGCTCCGGCCTCAGCGCACCGCCGCGTTGCTGGGTATCGACCTCCCCGCCGAAGCGCAGGCGTCGCACCTGACCGCGCTAGGCATCGAGACGCAGGCCGATGGTGAAACACTAAACGCCACTATCCCCAGCCATCGGCTCGACCTTATCCGTGAGGTCGACCTGATCGAAGAGATCGCCCGGCAGCACGGCCTGGACAATATCCCGCTGAAAAGCACGATCGATATCGTCGCCCATCACTCTCAGAACAGCGTGCAGGCCCGGCGGGTGATGACGGAGGTGCTCGTCGCGCATGGGTACCACGAGACGGTGACGCCGTCGCTATTGGCGAACAAGGATGCGCTGCCGTTTACCGTGGATGGAGCCGAACCCGCATCGTTGAACGCGGACATGCGCCGTCAGGACAACACGCTGCGGCCGGCGGTTTTGCCGAGCCTGCTCGCCTGTCGGAAGCTGAATCAGGACGGCGGGAACTCAGGTCCGGGGGCGGGCGTCAAGCTGTTCGAGCTTGCGTCTGGGTGGGGCAAACAAGACGGGAAGATCCACGAGGGCCGACAGCTTGCCATCATCCGTGACGCAGATGATGCACAGCAAGCAGTCTCGGAACTCAAGGGCACGATCGCGGAGCTCGTCCATACGCTTGGCGGGGAGGCGGCGGCGCAGTCGCTTTCTTTCGAACCGATCGACGATCCGTGGTACAGCGTTGCGGCGGTGATCAAGCTGGGCGGCGAGATGGCTGGGAGTGTCGGGCTGCTCAAGCCGGCGCTCACCGACCACTTTGCGCTGCAGACGCCGGTGGCTTCGGCGTTGTTGTGCCTGGAACGTTTCTCGGCGCTGTACCCGCCGACGCACAGCGCGGCCGTGCTACCCAAGTACCCGGCGATCGAGCGTGACTTGTCGGTCGTCGTCGATGAGCAGGTGCCCTGGGCGTCGATCGAAGGTGCGGTCGCGGGCGCGAAGCCCGACCTGCTCGAATCGACCGTGTTCGTTGGCACCTATCGCGGCAAGCAGGTCGGCAAGGGCAAGAAGAGCGTGACCCTGCGGATGCAGTTCCGCGACCCGGAAACGACGCTGCGCCACGAGCAGGTCGACCCGCAGGTGGCGTCGGTGGTTGCGGCGCTGAGCGATCAGGTTGGGGCGGAGCTTCGGTCGTAAGGGCTTGAAGCGAAATGCGGGTTCGCGATACAGCCAGGCATGTGTTGACGTGGCTCCGCCCGAAACAGCCGGAGTCAGGGCAGGCAGGCGTATCCGTCACCATTGCGATTTTCTGATAGGGCCTAGATCGCTTTGAAGTTCTTGCCCTTTGGGTCGGCGACCGCCGCGACAGCGAGGTGGATCGAGCGGGCGCCGTGTTTTTTCAAAAGCTTCGTGCATTCCGCTGCGGTTGCGCCGGTCGTCTTGACATCATCGACCAGCACGACCTGCCAGCCGGTGAGGTCGATCGATGCGATCGCGACGGACCCCCGCACGTTGGCGTGGCGGTTGGAGTGGACCACCGACGTCTGGGGGTGGGTGAGGCGTGTGCGTTTGAGCAGGTTCAGGCAGCGCCACCCATTGGCTTTGGCGAGCGCGTCGGCGATCAGGTGGGCCTGGTTGAAACCTCGACGCCAACGTCGCGCCCAGTGCATGGGGACGGCCGTCACGAGCATCTTGTGCGGGTCAATCGGTTGGCCTACCCGGGGGGCGAGTTGTCCGCCCATCCAACGCGCCCATGACCATTGGCCGCCAAACTTCATCGCCTTGATCCAGCCGTCAACGGGTTCGTCGTAGGCGGCTAGCCGGGTGACGCGGTCCCAAGGCTGGCGCTGGTGTCGGCAGAACGCGCAGCCGTTGGCGGTGACCGAGCCGGGCCCGGCCGATGCGCCGCAGCGTGGGCAGTAGTCGTCCGGGTCGTCGGGTTGCCATTCAGGCTCGGCCGCGAGCGCGAGCGCGACCTCGCTGGGCCAGCACACGTCCAGCCCCGCCGCCGCGCGGCGCCTGGTCTCGCCGGTCGCCCGGCCCAGCCGGTGGATCGTATTGCGCATAGCCGCCGCCATGACACCCGTTATACTCCCCCGCGTGACCGAAACTCAACCCTCATCAGAAAACACCGGCGGCGCCCCCATCCCCCATCCGCCATCCGCCATTGCACATCCGCTATCGATCAAGCCGCTCATCGTCGGTGCCCCGTTTGGCAACTACATTCAGCCCGAAGGCTGCACCGCGACGCTGGGCACCTTCACGGCCGCAAGGCGGGGCGGGCTGGTCAACCGCGCGTGGCGCATCGTGCTCACTGTCCGCTACTACCGCCGGATGCGGGCGTGGGTCAACAAGATCGGGCTGCGAAACCCCGGCATCGATTGGCTGGTTGCGAAGGTTGAAGCCGGGAAGATCGACGTCTCCGACAAGCTCGTCAGCATCCACGGCTTCACCCCCGACGACTGGTGGGTGCTGCTGGAGAAAACCGCCAAGCTCAAGCCCCTGGCAATCGAGATGAATATGAGCTGCCCCAACGTCGGGCACATCGCCTGGCCTGAGGAGTTGTTCGAGAGGGCCGTCGCGACGGGGGTGCCGATCATTGCGAAGATCCCGCCGGTGAATTACGACACGATGGTCGAGCAGGCCGTCGCCGCGGGTGTGCGGCTGCTGCACTGCTGCAACACCCTGCCCAACCCCGGCGGCGGGATGAGCGGCACGCCCCTGAAACACGTCGCGATGCAGTGCATCCAGGACCTGCAGAACAAGTCCTACTGGGACGACCTCACCCTCATCGGCGGCGGCGGCATCTATACGCCGGAGGATGTCGACGCCTACGCCGACCTGGGCGTGAAACACGTCGCCATCGCGACGAAGCTGTTCAACCCCAAGTACCTGTTCAGCACCGCAGGCGTCGACCCACTGAGAGAACGAGCAGGTGAACGTTTAGTGAAGGTCTAGATCGTTCAGTTCGTAGTAGTCGCTGTCTGAGGGGCTGCGTCTAGAGAGCAGGTACAGCGCAGACCACGACAGGATGGGCAGGCCGAAGAACAGCAATGCGAAAGCGGCTGCGTAGACCCACAGAAACGCTTGTAGCGTTTTGGGTGACCTGATCAGTATCAGAGCGGCGATGACGGGTGTCGCACCAACCAGTAACCCAACGAATAGTAGGATTGGCTGGGGCCAGTTTGCCTGTCGAATTCGATATCGCCATTTTTCCGGGCCGACGCAGATAGTCAGCGATTCGCCAGATCCGGACAGGCAGAGGAATCCAAGCAAGAGTACTAGCGCGCCGGACAGCGACCCTGCGCAGCCCTGGATGTAGAAGATCGCGACGAGTGTAAAGCAGTATCCGGCCACCAGCCCAGCCCAGTATCCCCACATGGAGCCGGATTGTGTTTCTCGGTTCAAGGCCGGACAGGCTCCGCGTCTACACCCGGTCCTTCGGGTTGATCGGCCTTTGCACCTTGAACACCCGGTTGCCCTTGAACTGGCCGAGTTGGCCGATGAACTTGCGTTTGCCCTCGACCTGGAGCGTGAGCGGGGCGCTGCTGGGTTTTTCTGTGAGGATGAGGTCGCCGACTTCGAGGTTGCGCAGGTCGGAGACCTTGATCGTCGTGTCGGCGAGGATCGTCGAGACCTGCAGCTTGGCGGCGTCGAGGTGTTCGGTCAGGCGATTGCGCAGCTCGTTGTCTTTGGTCGAGCGCTTGTACGCGGCCCAGGTCTGGTTGCTGAGCTTCTCGATTACCGGCTCGATCACGTTGTACGGGATGCACAGCGACATCGTGCCCGCCCGGGAGCCCATCTTGAGCTCGAAGCCGACCACCACGACGACCTCGTTGGGGGGGACGATCTGCACGAGCGCGGGGTTGGACTCGGTCTCGCCGAGCTGGAAGCCGATGTCCATGACGCCTGCCCAGGACTCGGTCATCGCGGTCATCGCGCGGTCGAGGATCTTGCCCACCAGCCGCATCTCGATCGCTGTGAGGGGGCGCTGGGGGATGAACAGGTCGGCGTTGGACCCGCCCAGCAGGCGGTCGATCACGGGGTAGATGATGAGCGGGCTGATCTCGAGGCAGATGCTGCCGTCGAGCGGGGCACAGGTGATGAGGTTGAAGCAGGTCGGGTTGGGCAGCGAGTGGGTGAACTCGCTGAAGGTCATCTGCTCGATGTTGGCGACCTTGACCTCCATGATCGTGCGGAGGAAGCCCGACAGGGCCGCGCCGAAGTTTCGGCTGAATGACTCGTGCAGGGTCTCGAGCGCCCGCATCTGGTCCTTGGACACCCGCTCGGGGCGTTTGAAGTCGTAGTCGCGGATCTCGATATCGTCCGCGATTGGGCGGCGGTCGTGAGTAAAGACGCGACGGCTATCGGCGGCCCCGCCCCCCGGCGAGCCCTCGTCATCGACGGTGGCCAGCAGGGCGTCTACTTCATTTTGGTCCAAGACATCAGCCATCACAGGGTCCGCTGGGGGATTTTTGATACTCCGGTTATCGGCACAAGACCCGCCCAGGCTGCAAATCCTGCGGCCCGCATGGCTGGTAGGATGCCCGGCTTGGCGTAGGAGCGGCCAGGCACGAAAATGGAATAGACCCGCTGCGGGAGCCAGTTATGCCCCCATACGCGAGAACCCAGCGGGGTTCCCATGCGTTTGACTCAACCCGACGCGACGAATATACCCCCGAGATGAACATACCGATGACACGTTTCTCCCTGTATACCCGCCTGCTGGCCCTGACTTTGGCGTCCTTCGTCACAGCCCAGGCCCACGCCCAGTTCCAGCAGGACCCTGTCACCTGGTCGATTGAGTTGTCTCAGAGCCAGGCTAGGCCCGGCGATCAGGTTATTGTCGCGGTCAAGGCCGTCGTTACCGACGAGACCGACCGGCAGGGCAAGCACTGGCATTTCTACCCCCGCCAGGACGAGCACCGCGGGGTCGAGAAGGCCACCGTCATCACGCCGGGGTTCGACGGGCTGCCCCTTCGCTCGGGTGCGGTGCAATGGCCCGCGCCGCAGAACATCATCAACGCGACGGGGGCGCCCCAGCCGGCCTATGAGGGCGTGCAGTATTTTTACATCCCTGTGCTGATCGCCGAAGACGCCGAGCCCGGCACGCTGACCCTGCCTGTCGAGGTGTACTTCCAGGCCTGCAGCAGCTTCTGCATCGCCCCCAAGACGGTGACGGTCGAGGCGGAGCTTGAGGTTGTTTCGAGCGACGCGGCCACGCCGGGAAGCCGGGCCGACGACGAGGCGTTTGCGGGATTCGATGCGGACGCGTTTACGGCGATGACTGGTAGCGATAGCGGCACACCCTCGCTACAAAATGAGGGTGTATCGCCGGGTGATTCCGGAGCTGAAGCCGAGGCGTCGGCCGAGTCAGGTGCCGAAACACCCGCCCCCGCAGGTAGCACGATCTCCGTACCTTTCATAGGTGAGATCAAGACCGAGGGCTTTCTTGGCCTGCTCATTGTCATCTTGCTTGCGTTCGTCGGTGGCACGGTGTTGAATCTGATGCCTTGTGTCTTGCCGATCATCCCGATCAAAATCATGGGGCTGACCAAGGCGTCTGGCAGCCGAGGCAAGTCAGTTTTTCTTGGGCTCATGATGCTGCTGGGTGTGATGTCGCTATGGGTCGTGATCGGGGTGGCGATCGCTTCATTGAAGCAGTTTGACAGTGTCAGTTCCCTCTTTCAGAAGCCGTTGTTCAGTATCAGCGTAGGGCTGTTCATACTCGCGATGGGTGTGGGGATGATGGGCCTGTTCACGGTCCAACTGCCACAGTTCGTCTATCGCGTGAACCCCAAGCATGATTCGGCGACCGGCGCTTTTGGCTTTGGTGTAATGGCGGCGGTCCTATCGACGCCGTGCACCGCACCGTTCATGGGGGCGTCGATCACTTGGGCGACGCAGCAGCCACATACCTACATCGTGATTGCAGTCTTCATCGCCATCGGCCTCGGGATGGGCTGGCCCTATCTCGTGCTGGCGGCGTTCCCGAAGCTCGTTGAAAAAGTCCCACGGACTGGGCCGGCGAGTGAGTTGGTCAAACAGATACTCGGCCTGATGATGATTGCAGCGGCCGTATTCTTCACCGGTGCAGGTGTGCTAGGGCTGTTGCGGCAATACCCATTCCTTGGCCCCGTGCTTTATTGGTGGCTGACGACTGGTGTGGTGGGTGTAATGGCGTTCTGGCTCATTCTGCGGACGTTCCAAATCACCCCTGCCGCAGGTCGCCGTATCGTCTTCACGCTCATCGGGCTTGCGATGTTTTCGGGCATGGGCTGGTTCGCCTATTCGCAGACCATGATCGAGCACTTTAAGCACACCAACACCGAAGTATGGGTCGATTATGACGCGTCGGCCTTTGCGAATGCCCGATCGGACGGAAGCATCGCCATTGTTGATTTCACCGCAGACTGGTGACTGACTTGTAAAGCCCTAGAGAGCAAGGTCTTGTTCTCCCAAACCATCCGTGAACTGGTCCAGTCCGAAGACATCAAGTCGTTTACCGCTGACATCACAGTCGACACCTCGCCAGACAAGCAGTTCCTTGTCGACCTCGGGCAAGGGACATCGATACCGCTGATCGCCGTGTTTGCGCCGGGCAAAGAGGAGCCCTTTATCTTGCAGGGTGCTTACACGCAACAAGACATCATCGACCTGATTGAGCAAGCCCGAACATACGGCCGGTAGGTGCCGCGCTGAAAAAGTTCGCCCGCATTAGTCCGCACTCGACACAGCCCACGCCGCGTGGGATACTGCGGGGATGGATATCCAGGAAAAACTAGCGGGCCTCGGGCTTGAACTGCCGCCGGCGGCGAAACCCGTCGCGACATACGTGCCCTCGGTCGAGAGCGGGCGGCACCTCTTCCTCTCGGGCCAACTCCCGCTGAAGGACGGCAAGCTTGTCGCGGAAGGCCCGGTCGGCGGCGAAGGCGGGCCGACACTCGAAGAGGCCCAGTCGGCCGCCCAGCAGTGCGGCCTGAACGCCATCGCACAGATCGACGCCGCCCTCAAGGGCGACTGGACTCGGCTGCGTCGTTTTGTCCGGTTGGGCGTTTTCGTCGCCGCAGGCCCCGAGTTCACCGAGCATCACCTCGTCGCCAACGGCGCGAGTGAGCTGCTGGGCAAGGTCTTTGGCCCGCAGGGTGAGCACGCACGGTCGGCTGTCGGTGTGCCCTCGCTCCCACTGGGGGCGTCGGTCGAGGTCGATTTTGTAATCGCTTTGGACTAATCCACCCGTGGTTGCGGATGTCCAGGCCTTCGGGCTCGGCGTCCACATGATCCGCTGCACTTGACTCAAGTGCGAGATTGACGGACACTTAGCGTTCGTCGGTCCGCCCCTAGTAATCCGTGTTGGAGACGCATCGGTATGGCAAGAGCTCGAAGTAATGGTGGTGCCTACGCATGGGCGCTAGTCGTGTTTGGTTGTGGTTTCATCGTGGCACTACTCGTCGCGATCATCTTCTACACGAAGATCGAGCAGGCCGAGACCGCGAAGGAAGCGGCCGAGCAGCGGCTGAACACCTACGTCAACCTGAGCCAGGACACCGACGCCCTAGCCCCCTATGTCGGCGACGAGAACCGCGGCAACCGGTCCGCCTTCCGTGTCATGCACGACAACATTGTGCAGCAGCGCGCTGACGTCGCGGACTGGACGGCCCAGATCGACCGCCTCAAGGCGGAGAGTCAGCGGGCCCAGGAAACCATCGAACGCGAGCGTGCGACGATCGCAGAACGAGAAGCGGAGCTCCAGCGCAAGCAGGCCGAGGCACAAGCCGTACTCGAAGAAGCCGAGACCCAGGCCCGCGGCCTCGAGTCCCAGCTCCAGTCTGTTACACAGCAGCGAGACGACTTGGAGCAGCAGGTCCGCGACACGATGCAGAACGCAGACGCCGCCGCTCAGCGCCAGATCGAAGCGTTGAACGACCAGATTGCCGCGCTCGAAACCGACATCGCGCAGAACGAAAACACAATCGACGCTCAAGCCCTCTACATCAAAGAGCTTGAAGAACTCAAGAACGAGCTGATCTTCCCGGATGTGACTGCGGCCGACGGCGAGATCCTCTCGGTGTTCAATAGCGGCGGCCAGCTCTTCATCAACCGTGGGCGTAAGCAGGGCGTTATGCTCGGGCTGACCTTCGAGGTCTTCGGCGCTAACGAGGTGATCCAGCTCTCCGAGATCGGTGCCCCGCGTGGCAAGGCCACGATCGAGGTCTACGACCTCCAGGACGACACCGCGACCTGCCGCGTCGTCCGCCGTAGCCGTGGCGCTCAGATCGTCGCAGGCGACGTGATCGCCAACATCGTGTACGACCCCAACAAGGTCTTCACTTTCTACGTCTTCGGCAGCTTCGACATCGAGTACGATGGCGGCCCCAACGACATCGCCCGTATCCGGAACCTCGTGACCGAGTGGGGCGGCTTGCTGGCTGAGCTGGAAATCGATGAGGACGAGCTCCCGGTCCTCTCGCCGCAGATCGACTTCCTGGTCTTGGGCCAGACGCCTGAGTTCCCGGAAGAGCCCGACACGCTTGACCCCGAAGAAATCCGTGTGTGGCAGGCCCTTCGCCGTGAGTACGAGGCCTACCAGGCACTCATGGATGACGCGAAGCGGATGCGCATCCCGATCCTGAACCAGAACCGCTTTATCGACCTCGTGGGCTACTACGAGCGTTGATGCCGACGGCGGCGTGGCCCGCCAACCTGCGATGCAGTACCGACAGCCGTGGGCACGTTCCCACGGCTGTTTCTTATCCCGCCTCCCCCCAAACGCACGACCCGGCACCCCACGATGGCGACACCCGGCCCGGTGATGATGTGGTCCCAGTACCTCGCGCTACGCAGCGTCGCAGCGGCGGTGACGGCGTTCGACGTCAATCTCAACCTCGACTCCTTCGGGGCCATCGCGCAGACCATCTGCCGCCTCCCCTGGCCCAAGATCGCTCAGCGACACGTCTCGCGCAGCGCGGAGCACCTGCGGCGGTCGTTCCCCGATTGGCCCGAGGAGCGTGTGATCGAGGTGGCCGAGGGTTCGCTCAAGAATCTTGTGCAGTTCTTCGTCGATGTCCTCCATACCCCCCGCCTGATCCACCGCGACAACTGGCCCGATGTCCTCGATACCCATGCGATGGGCGAGGCGATCGAGGCGCTCAACTCCGACCGCCCGGTGCTGCTCGTGACCGGCCACGTCGGCAACTTCGAGCTGCAGGGCTACGCGCTCTCGACCTTCGGCTACCCGCTGAGTGCGCTTGCTCGGCCGCTCGATAACCCGCTGATCTACGACTGGCTGCTGGGCATCCGTGAAAGGCGTGGCGCACGCATCATCACCAAGTGGGACGCGACCGACCAGATGACGCAGGTCCTCGAAAGCGGCGGGGCGTTGGGCTTTATCGCGGATCAGAACGCCGGCGACCGTGGCATGTTCGTGCCCTTCATGGGCCGGCTCGCCAGCGCGTACAAGTCGATCGGGCTGCTGGCGATGCGCTACAACACCACGATCGTCTGTGGCTATGCGCTGCGCCGGGGCGGGCGGTTCAGCTTCGACATGGGCACGACCGACATCATCTACCCCGAAGACTGGGCGGACCAGCCCGACCCGCTGTACTACATCACCGCGCGCTACACCCGCGCGATCGAGCTGATGGTCCGGAAGGCGCCCGAGCAGTATTGGTGGATGCACCGCCGCTGGAAGAGCCGGCCGCGCCACGAACGCCTGGGCAAGCCGATGCCCGGTGCACTGAGGCGAAACCTCGAGTCCCTGCCGTGGATGACGCCGGACCTGCTGGAGCAGGTATCGATCCCGGTTAAGGGGTAGTGTCTTCCCTATGCGTGCCGTGCAACGACGTTGCGATATCCCTCCGGGGGTGTTCAGGAATCAAACCCGGCGAGCGGGGTGGACAGAGCCTGATCCCGCCCCCGAATCTGGCGCGTGGACAACCTTCCCAGCTTTACGCGGAGCGGCGCTTCGCTACGATGCAGCCCATAATGGCTATCACCGCCGCCAACCCGACCACGGCCTGGACCCGACGGCACCTGACAGGGATCGAACCCCTCAGCGCCGAGGAGGCTCGGCTGCTCCTTAACAAGGCCCGCGGGTACCACGGCGTCTCGACAAGCCGGGCGGTCCCCAAGTGCCAGGACCTGCACGGCAAGGTCGTCGTCAACCTGTTTTACGAAGACTCGACCCGCACCCGAGCGAGTTTCCGCCTCGCCGCCAGTCGGCTCTCTGCCGATGTGTTGGATATGTCCGCCTCTGGGTCGAGCGTCTCCAAGGGCGAGACGCTGATCGACACCGCGAGGAACATCGAGGCGATGGGGGTCGACACGATCGTCTGCCGCCACAGCCAAAGCGGGGCCGCGTTGCAGCTTGCCGAGCACGTGTCGTGTGCCGTGGTCAATGCCGGTGACGGCCAGCACGAACACCCGACCCAGGCCCTGCTCGACGCGTTCACCATCGCCCAGCGGCTGGGCCTTGAAGAAACGTTCGACTTCACCGGCTTGTCGGTCGCCATCGTCGGCGACATCGCACACAGCCGGGTCGCGCGATCAAACATCCACCTGCTCACCAAACTCGGTGCAAGCGTCGTGCTGGTCGGGCCGCCGACGCTCGTGCCCGCCTCGCTCGCAGCGCCATTTGGCGGGAAGGTCACCGTGGCGCACGACCTCGACGCGGTGCTTGCCGAGGTGGATGTGATCAACATGCTGCGCGTCCAGTTTGAACGAATCGCCGGCCCCGCCTTCCCCAGCCAACGCGAATACACCGCGCTCTTCGGCCTGACCCTGCGGCGATTGGCGCTGGCGAAACCTGACCTGGTCGTCATGCACCCGGGGCCGATGAATCGCGGGCTGGAGATCGAATCCGCGGTGGCGGACGGCCCCAACTCCGTGATCCTTAGCCAAGTCGCCAACGGCCTGGCCGTCCGCATGGCCGCCCTCTCGCTGGTGACGCAGCCATGACGTCAACCCCGCCCCAAAAGACCGACCCCACTTCCACGCCTGCCGACCCTGACATGCCGCACGCCGACTCCGACCAATACGACTTCCCCGGGCTGCTCGTGATCCTGTCGGGTCCTTCGGGGGCAGGCAAGACGACGATCTCTCGCGCGGTCCGCGAGCTGATGGATGTCGCTTTCAGCGTCTCGCTTACCACCCGCCCGCTCAGTGCTGACGATACGGATGGGGAAGACTACATCTTCGTCTCCGAGCGCGAGTTCAAGGAGCAGGTCAAGCTCGGCCAGTTCCTCGAATGGGCACAGGTCCACGACAACTTCTACGGCACGCCACGCGAGCCCGTCGTTTCGGAGCTCCAGGCGGGCAGGATCGTACTGCTCGAGATCGACGTGCAGGGCGCACGCCAGGTCAAAGAGAACCTGCCCGACGCCGTGGGTATTTTTGTCGAGCCCCCCAGCGAGGAAGAGCTGCTCGCCCGCCTGCGTGCCCGTAAGCGCGAGGACGAGGCGACGATCCAACGGCGTTTTCGTCGGGCGACTTCGGAGATGGAGCAGGCCCACGAGTTGGGGATCTACGACCTGACGATCATCAACTGCAATCTGGATAAGGCGATCATGCAGGCGATCGCATTTATCGAGGAACAGCACGCGAAACGGCAGGCCCAGGCTTGAAAAGAGCGGGTCGGCTGCTGTGTTTCATCCCACCACCCCCAGCGGCTTTGGCCGGGTAAACTGTAGCGATGCGTCCTGCCGTCTTTCTAGACCGAGACAACACGATCATCCACAACGACGGGGACCTTGGCGACCCCAAGCGTGTTGTGCTGATGAAGGGCGTCGCCCCCGCGATCGCGTCGCTGCGTGGGCTGGGGTTCCGGGTTGTTGTGGTAACGAACCAGGGGGGCGTCGCCCGCGGGCTCTACACCGAGCAGGATGTGCACGCCGTCCACGACCGCATCGCGCAGCTCATCGAGCGGCAGGCCAACGGGGCGGGGATCGATGCGTTCTACTACTGCCCCTATCACCCACAGGGTGTTGTCGAGGAGTACAAGCGCGAACACCCCAGCCGGAAGCCCGCGCCGGGGATGCTGACCCAAGCCGCGCAGGACCTTGGCCTGGACCTGCACGCGAGCTGGATGGTGGGCGACCAGATGCGTGATGTCGAGGCCGGCCGCGCTGCGGGGACACGGACGATTCTGCTGCTCGATCCGGCCAAAGCCCCGCCGATGGCGGGGGAGCCTGATGGCCCCGACTACGACGCGGTCGATCTGGTCGAGGCGGTCCGCATCATCGCCCAACTCCGCACGCCCGAGCCGCTGGCCGAGGCGAACCAGCACCGCAAGCCCGGCGAGCCACGCCGCCGTAAGTGGGACGCCCAGCGCATCGCCGAGATCCAAAAACCGCGTGAAGACAGCGCGACTCCGCAGCCCGGCCCCGCGCCGTCAAGCACACCCGAGTCACCCGGAAAAAACAGCGGGGGTAAGCCCCAGTCGCCCTCTGCGTTTCGGCCCTGGGCCGTAGGCGACGGCGGCGAAGGCAAGCCGGTCGCGGCGTCGCCGTTCCGCAAGCGGTTTTTCCGCGATGAGGAAGAAGAGAAATCCGCGGCTGAGGTAGCGACTAAGCCCGTCCCTGATGAGGATGAGCGGGCCGTTGCGGTTGCTCCACCGCCTCCGCCGCCCGCAAGCCCGAGAATTGAGCCGAAGGCACCAAGGCAAACCCAGGCAGAGTCTGACGAGCCATCGCGTCCTACTGAGCAGCAAGCGCCGATCTCTCGCGAAAGCACCCGTGCCGAGTCCGAGCCGCCCGCCGCTGTGCCTGACAAGGTCCTACGCATGATCCTTCAGGAGCTGCGCTCGCAGCGCGGTACCTCCGACGAGTTTAGCTACCTCACGATCATCGCCGTCGTCCTCCAACTCGTCGCGCTCGTCTGTCTGCTCGGTGCGCTGTGGATGGGTGGGGCGGATGTCGCCCTGTTCATGCGCTGGCTCGGCGTCGGGCTGATGACACAACTCGCCGTGATTGCAACCTTGATGTTCGGGAAGTAGGCATACTGAAACTTTGGTCCATCGAACCGCTTGATAAACGAGCGATTTAGTTGCTACGACAGCCCGCGAATGCAATCGACGCCCGGCCAAGACCCTGACGCCCAATACTGATCCCCATGCCCAACCCCGCCCAGAACACGCCGAGCAAAAACCTTCTGGTCGTGATGCCGACCTGGCTGGGCGATTGCGTGATGGCGACCCCGACGCTCCGCGCGCTGCGCGAGCACTACCCCGACGCACGTATCACCGCGCTGGTCCGGCATGACATCCGCCCGATCCTTGATGGCCTCGACTCGATCGACCGCATCCTCTCGATCCGAAAACGCGGAAAGGCCACGCCCAAGAAAAAGACGCAGCGGCGACGCACGCTTGTCGCACTGGGGCGCAGGCTGGCTAAGGGCGGGTTTGATACGGCCGTACTCCTGCCCAACAGCTTCAAGTCGGCCGCGCTCGTGTCCGTTGCTGCGATCCCGAGGCGTGTCGGCTACGACCGCGACGGCCGAGGCATGCTGCTCACAGACCGGCTGATCCCCCGCAGGCACCGCGGCAAGTTCTTGCCGGTCTCGACACTCGACTACTACCTCGGCCTGGCACGCTACCTGGGCGCGCAGGACACCGACTACGCGATGGAGCTCGGGACCCGGCCTCGCTCCGATACCGCCGCGAAGCAGCGCCTCGGCGAAGCGGGGTTTGATGCGGAAGCCGACGAACTCCTGCTCATCAACCCCGGTGCGCAGAAGCCGATGAAGCGGTGGTCGGCCCAGCGCTACGGGGCGATGATCGACACGGTGTCCGAACGGCTGGGCGTGACCCCGGCGGTGACGGGCTCGCCCGCCGAACGCGAGGTGTTAGACGCCGTCATCGCGGCTGCAAAATCGCCGGTGATCGACCTGCCCAAGCTCGGGATGGATCTGCACACCCTCAAGAGTGTCGTGAAGATGTCGCGTCTGATGGTCACAAACGATACGGGGCCGCGTCACATTGCGGCCGCGCTCGACACGCCGGTTGTGACGCTGTTCGGCCCAACAACGCCCGCGTGGACGCAGATCGGTTTTGACGATGAGGTCCAGGTGACACCGCAAACACACAGCTCGGCGGCACCGGCGACGATGGATCAGATCACACTGGACCAGGTTGTTGATGCCGTATGTGCCCTGCACGCGCGTACTGCTCACCGGGCTGTCGGGCACGAGGCATGAGCGAGACTCCGCCGAGCAGCCCGGCTCCCGTGCCGCCGATGCGGATCGCGGTCGTGATTGAGAGCTTCGACCCCCGGCAGGGCGGCAACGAACGCTCGACCCGCGAGATCGTTGAACGCTTAGCCGCGCGCGGCCATGCCGTCACACTGGTCTGTGGCTGCTGTGACCCTTCGTCTATCCCCGAAGGTGTCTCGCATATCAGTCAGGGCCAGCGGAAGCCAAGCTCGGCGTTGCAGCTCGCTCGGTTCCGGACCTGGGCGATGCACGAGCTTGCGATCGGCGCGTTTGACACGAGCTTGTCGATGACGATGGCTGTGCCCTCGGCGGTGATGCAGCCGCGAGGCGGCACGGTGCGTGAGACGATCAATCGCAATATCGCTTTGCGCGGCTCGCCGTTGTCGCAGCAAACCAAACGGCTCGCCATCGCGCTCAATCCAAAGCAGCGTACGCTCCTCGCGCTCGAACGCAAAACGCTCCAAGACCCGTCGGTGCATGCGGTCGCTGCGCTGAGTGGCTACGTCAAGCGGCAGCTATCCGAGCACTACGGGCTGCACGACGACGAGGTCGTAGTGATCCCCAACGGGGCCGCGATCGAGCCGATGGCTGAGGCCGAGCGTGATCGCGTACGTGTCCAAATCCGGCGTGCATTCGATATCCCTGATGAGGCGACATTGTTCGTCTTCGCCGCGCAGAATCCCCGGCTCAAGGGCTTTGGCCCGCTCATCGCGGCGCTGCGCCGGCTCAAGGACGACGGTGTGAATGCGGTCGTCCTCCTGGCGGGGAAGTACCGCTACACCCACCATTCCTGGATCGCTCAGATGGGGGTGCGTGACCGGGTGCGGATGGTCGGTCAGACGGACGATATGCGTACGCTGTATGCGGCCGCGGACGTGACCGTCTTACCGACGTTCTACGACCCGGCGAGCAAGGTGGTCCTGGAGTCATTGATGCTCGGCACCCCGGCGATCAGCACACGCTACAACGGGGCGAGCGATTTTCTGACCGAGCAGGGCGGCTTTTTTACGGGGCCGCCGCGTGGCCGGGTGATCGACGACCCTGCGGACCCTGTGGCCCTGGCGGGTGCGATGGCCGATTTGTGCGACCGCGAGGCCCTGGAGGCCTGCCGGGCGGCGATGGGGACGGTGGCGGAGCAGGTGAGCATGGAGGCCCACGTACTGGCTCTGGAGGGCCTTTTGCGGCAAACCACAGAGCACGCCACAGCCGAGTGAAGTGGGGCGGTTTGCCGGGTTGCGGGCCTGGGCCGGGTTCGGTTATACTGCTTGGCTCGATACGTCGAACTAACCCTGCTATCGCCCGAGCTACCCATGCCTACGATTAACCAACTGGTCAAGAGCCCCCGCCGGACGCCCGTTTTCAAGTCCAAGGTCAAGGACCTGGACAAGTGCCCCCAGCGGCGCGGCGTGTGCCTCCAGGTCAAGACCGTGACCCCCAAGAAGCCGAACTCGGCCCTCCGCAAGGTCGCCCGTGTCCGCCTGTCTAACGGCAAGGAAGTCACGGCCTACATCGGCGGCGAAGGCCACAACCTCCAGGAGCACAGCATCGTGCTCGTCCGTGGCGGCCGTGTCCGCGACCTCCCCGGTGTGCGGTACCACGTCGTCCGCGGCGCGCTCGATACGCTCGGCGTCGAAGGCCGTAAGAAGGGCCGCTCGAAGTACGGCGTCAAGCGGCCTAAGGGCTAAGCCATCGGCGTGCGTAGGACAGGCATTCCCGCCTGTCGTCAGGCCGACGGCCTGAGTGCATGAAACAACAAGCCAACAGATTTCGTTTCACGGCAGTAATCCCGGCAACGTCGCCGAGGGTGAAGGGCAGGCCAAGCACCTGACCAAGCCGTCTAACACACAGGAGCCCAACCATGGGGCGTGGATTCACCAAGTCGGAAGAGCAGCTCAAGCCAGACCCCAAGCACGGCGACAAGACGCTTGCTCGCTTTATCAACTGCATCATGCTCGACGGCAAGAAGTCCGTCGCACAGCGCATCGTCTACGACGCCTTCGACGAGATCGAGAAGCGTAACAACGGCGAAGTGCCCGCGATCGAAGTCTTCCACAAGGCCCTCGAAAACGTTCGGCCCAACGTCGAAGTCCGCTCCAAGCGCGTCGGCGGTGCGAACTACCAGGTGCCCATGCAGGTCAGCAAGAAGCGCCAGCAATCGCTCGCGTTCCGGTGGATCATCGGCACCTGCCGCGGCGAGCGGGGCCGGCCCATGTACCTGCGACTGGCCAAGGAGCTTTCCGACGCCGCCCGTGGCGAAGGCAAGTCCGTCAACCAGCGCGACCAGACCCACCGCATGGCCGAGGCCAACAAGGCCTTCGCCCACTTCGCGTGGTAAAACCACAACGCCTCGTCTAAGATCAGTTCCCTCCCAGCCCCGCCGCAAGGCGGGGTTGTTTTTTCTCAAACTCACGACGCGTTACCGGCCTAGTTGCTTCGGCAACCAGGCATCCCCCACGAGTTTTGACCTTTGCGTTGTTCTTGCTACAATAACTCTTTCACAACCGAATACCCTGCTTTTATCCAGAGTGACCGAGGGACTAGGCCCGACGACGTCACCGCAACCGCGCGGCAT
>JBCCWH010000046.1:0-25455 GCA_039193915.1 Planctomycetota bacterium | reverse complement strand
TTTTTGTGGGGGGGGGTTTCTACCCCCGGGGTGGGCGTGGCCCCGCGGCTAATCCGCCAAGTGCCCCAGATGTCGCTAGTGCTTGCCCCAGCAAATCGGGCCGACGCTCCCGCGTCAGCTCGACCGCGCGCTCCTTCCGCCACGCGGCGATCTTCGCGTGGTCCCCCGACAGCAGCACCGGCGGCACCGCCCGGCCGCGCCACTCGGGCGGGCGGGTGTAGTGCGGGTGGTCGAGCAGGCGTTGGCCCGCGTCGTTTGCGCTGCCGGGCGAGAAGCTGTCGTGGTGGTGTGAGCCCTCCTTGCCCAGCACCCCCGGGAGCAGACGGACCACGCTGTCGATCAGCACCATCGCGGGAAGCTCCCCGCCGGTCAGGACGTAGTCGCCCATGCTGATTTCCAAAGGATCGAGCTCGTCGAGCACCCGCTGGTCGAACCCCTCGTAGTGCCCGGCAATAATGAGCAGCCGATCCTGCGTCGCCAGTGCTTCCGCCAACGGCTGGGTCAGCGGGACACCCTTGGGCGTCATGACGATGCGTTTCGCCTTGACGCCCGGCTGCTGCGCCTCGGCCGCTGCAACACAGTCGAAGATCGGCTGGCATTGCAGGACCATGCCCGGCCCGCCGCCGTAGGGCGAGTGGTCCACCTTGCCGTGCTTGTCCGTTGCGAACGCGCGCGGGTCGTGCAGGTGGTACGACACGACGGGCTCTCGGATGTCGCCCGGGTCCGCCGGGTTCGCCACCGGCTGGGCCGCACGTTTCAGGATGCTCGACCCGAGGACGGAGTCGAACATGCCGGGGAACAGGGTGACGACGTCGATGCGCATGGGATCGGGTTTCGGGTCTGGGGGCTCGGGATTCGGACCCGGTCTCAAGGTGAATGTAAACGAAAACGGCTCGGCAATCGCCGAGCCGTCGAGGGAGTAGTTCAAAGCCATCGTGTTGCGGGCTGCGGCCGAGACCCCAGACCCGAAACCCAAGACCCTAGCTTTTCTTCCCCGGGGTGGGGTCGATGCCGACCTTCTTCATCAGGTTGGCGGCGGTCTTGCTGGGCTGGGCGCCGACGCTCAGCCAGTAGTTGATGCGTTCTTCGTTGAGCTTGACCTGCTGGTCTTCGTTCTTGTTGCAGGGGTGGTAGTAGCCGAGCTCCTCGATGGCCCGGCCGTTGCGGGGCGAGCGTTTGTCCATCGCGCAGAGGCGGTAGGTCGGGGAGTTGGTGCGGCCAAATCGTTTCAGACGGATGCGGACCATGGTGGGGTCTCCTGGGGGGCCTCCAGGTCGCCGGTGGTTGGATTCCGGGGGCCGGGGGCGTGTCCGTGGATGGTTTTGCCGAGGCGACATCCGCCAGGGCGAGCCCATTAGTGTAGCGGGGGCGGGGTGGGGCGGCAATCGGGGGGTTGCAGTGGGCGGGAACTGCCGCGTCACCACGCGGGGAGCGGGTGTCCCGGCAGCCCGCTGGTTCGCCCCCGGGCGTGGCCCGGCGGCTGCGTGGGGCGGGCTACTCCGCGAGCTCGATGCCCGCCGCGGTGAGCGGGGCGGTGAAGGCGTCGTCGTGGGTGGGCGGAAAGTACTGGACCCCGGCTGCACGGGATTGAGCGTCGATGAACCAATGGAACTGATCACACTCGAAGCAGATGACGTAGTCGACCGTGACGCCACCACGGATTACACGTAGGCCGTGGCGTGGTACGAAGCAGCCGGCGATGAGGCCTTGCCGGCGGTCGCGGGCTTGTTCGATCAGGCGGGCGAGGTGAGCGCCTTCGGGTGTCCCGGTGAGGTTAACATGCCCGAGGATGGGGTAGCCGTGGAAGAGTTCGTCGGGGGTGTAGTCCGCAAGTGGGTCGTACGGGCCGTGGCCGGTACCGAGATCGAATTCTTCGCCTTCCATCTCTGGCCCATCAATGGCGTACAGCGTCACAGCGTCTGGGGCGTGCGGGATGATGGGTGGGTGGGGTGGAAGCACAACTTGAGGGCGGCTGTCGCAGCCGACGGCGGACCAGACGGACAGCGTCAACAGCAGCGCGGGCATTGCGTGTTGCCAACGGTTGAGCGTCATGGGGCGGTCCCTGTTTTGGTTGTCGGCGGTCGGTCCGCTCCCTGACGGTCGCGGCTCGTTGTTGCTAGGCTCTGTCCGAAAACGGTGGGATGGCCGTCTCGGCCGTCGATTGAGCTTCGTGATGGGCGGGACGCCCATCCCACCTTTGGTTTTCAGACAGAGCCTAAGGCCGCACAGGCATCTTGCCTGTGCCACCGGTTGGGTTAGTTGAACCCGTGCGTGCTGACGAAGTGGCCGGGTTCGCCGGGGACTTCTTTCAGCGCGGGGCGGTCGAGGAGGGAGGCGCGGGTGACGTATTCGACGCCTTCCTCGCGCTGGGCGTCGAGCTCGGCTTTTTCGTCCGCGGTGATGGAGTGGCTGCGGCCGGCGAGCTCGTCCTTGAAGTAGCTGATCGGGCTGGGCACATCGCCCAGCAGCATGATGCGCCGCTTGTTCTGGTTGGGGTCGGGGTTGGGCGCAGCCGAGAGGAGTGCCCGGGTGTAAGGGTGCATCGGGTTGTTGTAGAGCGTGTCGCGGTCGGCGATCTCGACGATCTTGCCCAGGTACATGACGGCGATGCGGTCGCAGAAGTGCTCGACGACGGCGAGGTTGTGCGCGATGAAGAGGTAGCTGAGGCCGAACTCTTCTTGGAGGTCGGCCATGAGGTTGAGGACTTGCGACTGGACCGAGACATCGAGCGCGGAAACCGGTTCGTCGCAGACGATGAACTCGGGTTCGAGGGCGAGTGCGCGGGCGATGCCGATGCGTTGCTTTTGACCGCCGGAGAACTCGTGGGGGTAGCGGTAGATGTGGTCGGGCTGGAGGCCGACTTTTTTGAGCAGGGTGGCGACGCGGTCTTGCTGTTCGCTGCCCGAGCAGACGCGGTGGACGCTGAGGGGTTCGCCGACGATGCGGCCGACGGTCATGCGTGGGTTGAGCGAGCCGCCGGGGTCCTGGAAGATGATCTGCATCTCGCGGCGGAGCTGCTTCATGCGTGAGGCGGGGGCGCTCAAGACGTCTTCGCCCTGGAAGTGGACGCTGCCGCTGGTCGCGGGGATGAGCCGGAGGATGGATCGGCCGACGGTGGACTTGCCGCAGCCCGACTCGCCGACGAGGCCGAGGGTCTCGCGTCGCCCGACATCGAAGGAGACATCGTCGACGGCCTTGACGTTGCCGACCTGGGTGCGGAGCAGGCCGCGTTTGACGGGGAAGTAGGTTTTGAGGTTCCGCACCGAGAGCAGGGGGCTGGCGTCGGCGGTGGGCGGGGTCGGTGCGGTAGCGGTAGCGGTTGCGGTCATGGGGACATGATACCGGGGGTGTGGCGTCGGGTCAGCATCTTCCCTAGGTCGGTATCACGCAGGATGTGAGTGGTTGTGGAATAGCCGCGTCGCTACGCGACGCCGGGGCTGGGCGAAGTTGTCTTGCTCCGCGACGTCCCGGCACCGCGTAGCGGTGCGGCTAATAGGGAGGACCAACTTACGGCACCGTCAGCTCGACCTCGAACGTCCGGAAGCGGGTCGCGGCGCTATCCCACGCCTTGACGGTGAGCTCGACGGTTTCGCCCTGGCCCAGCGGGTCGAGCCAGTCGGCGAGGTCCTGGGCCTGGTTGATGGCGACGCCGTTGACGTGGGAGATGATCATCATGCGGTCGAGGCCGGCGGCGTGTGCGGTGGAGCGTTGCCGGATCATGCGGATCAGGGTGCCGGGGGTGTAGGCCCAGTTGCGGACCTCGGCGACGCCTGGGGTGTAGTCTTCGAGGCCGTCGAGCCCGAGCTTGCTGAGGGTGGTCTGGAGCGGGCTGTTCCACTGGCCGGGGATGTATCGGCCGGCGGTGAAGCCGGGGAGCTCGGCCAGCTCGACGCGGACGCGTCGCTCGATGCCAAACCGGAGCAGGCGGACGCCGACCTCGCTGCCCGGGGGGTGGCGCGAGATCTCGATACGGAGCTTCTCGCTGTTGGAGATGGCGGTGCCTTCGATGTGGGTGATGACGTCGCCCAGCTCGATCCCGGCGGCTTCGGCGGGGCTGCCCGGGGCGGGGGAGCACAGGACGCCCGTTTCGTCGAGACCCATCTCGTCGGCGGTGCGTGAGTCGATGTCGTGGATAAAGACGCCGAGGTAGCCGCGCCGGACCTCGCCGTGGGCGATGAGCTGTTCGACGGTGTTGACGATCATGTCGGCGGGGATGGCGAAGCCCAGGCCGGAGAAGGACGCCGCGGGGTTGAGCTCGGTGGCGATGGCGGTGTTCATGCCGACGACTTCGCCGCGGACGTTGGTGAGCGGGCCGCCCGAGTTGCCGGGGTTGATGGCGGCGTCGGTCTGGATGAAGTCTTCGTAGTTGTTCGAACGCATGCCGGGCTTGCCGATCTGTCGGCCTGTCGCGCTGACGACGCCTTGGCTCATCGAGAAGTCGAACTGGAAGGGCGAGCCAAACGCGAAGACGATCTCGCCCTGCTGCGCGGCGTCGCGGGCGATGACGGCGGGGATCATGTCCTCACGGTCGATCTCGAGCACGGCGATGTCGGTCTGCGGGTCGCTGCCGACGACGCTGGCGTAGTAGTCCCCGCCGTCGGCGAAGCGGACGACCAGTCGGCTGGCTCTGGCGGGCTCGCCGTGAGGCCCCGGGAGGATGTCGCGGGTGACGTGGTGGTTGGTGATGATGTAGTCGCGGTAGGTGTCGGGGTCGGCGGGGTCGGGGTAGTGGCGGTAGACCCAGCCCGACCCGTTGGAGGTGCTTTGTTCGCGGTTGTAGACGGTGATGCTGGTAAGCGAGGGGCGGACGACGGTGGCGACATCCTTGAACGCGTCGGACATCGTCGCGAGGGTGGGGTTATCGAGCAGCCCCTGACGGACCTGCTCGACGTGCTGGCGTTCCTGGGCCCGGGCGATCTTGCGGACGACGCTGGGCCCGACCACCATCGCGAGGACAACCGTCAGCAGCAGCAGTATCGATGGGCCATACCAGCGGAGTCGGTTCATACGGTCACTCCCAGCCCCGCCCCCGGAACCGGCCGGGGTGCGGGTAAGACGCGGAACAAGGCGGTCCCCCCCAAATCATGCCATCCCACAGCGGCGTTGGCCAGTGCGGGCTACAGAATCATACGTCGGCCAGACGCAGGGGTTCCAGTGCAATTCTGGGGATTGGACCCGATGGTTGGCCCGGCAGCGGGGTACAATCCATTGTCTGCTCAGGAGCCATCGATGTTTAGCACCAAAGACACGATCCGCCGCGTTCTTGAAAAGCTGCCCGAGGACTGCTCGATGGAGGAGTTCCTGGATCAGCTTTTCTATGTCAATCTGATTGAGAAGCGGCTGGATGAGGCCGAGCAGCCCGGGGCCAAAACATTTACACCGGATCAGGTACGAGAGGTGATTGCCCAGTGGCGCGCGAAGTGATCTGGCAATCCGGGGCGCTGGATGATCTCGAATCGATTTGGCAGCACATTGCGCGTGACTCGGAGTCGTACGCCTCGGCAGTCGCAGCTCGCATCGTGTCTGCGACTGAACTGCTAATCGACAGTCCATTCATCGGCCATCGTGTTGAGCAGGTGCTGCGCGCGGATGTGCGTGAGATTTCGGTCTACCCGTATCGGGTGTTTTATGCTGTGTCAGCCGAGTCGATACGCATCCTGATCGTAGCCCACGGAGCGCGTGATCTAAGCGACGACTTTTTCAAGCGTCGCCTTGACTAATCCTTCATCCCATACACCCCGCCGTCGGCGAGGTATTTGCCGTTGGCGCAGTGGTCGGCCCACTTCTTCGCGGCGAGTTGGAGCTGCTCGCCGAGGTTCGTGACCGGCGGGGCGAAGGGGGGCTGCCAGTCGCTCAGGCCCAAGAGGTCGTGCAGCACGACGACGTGGCCGTCGCACGCCGGCCCCGCGCCGCAGCCGACGACGGGGATGCGCTCGCCGGTGATGGGGTCGGCGGCCTTGGCCATGATGCGCTCGCTGACCTCGTCGGGCACGGCCTCGACCAGCAGCACGCTCGCGCCTTTAGCGATCATGAGTTCGGCGGTATCGACGATGATGTCGGCCTCGTCGTGTCTGCGCCCGGCGGACTGGAACCCGCCGGTCGCGCGGACCTGCTGGGGCCGGCTGCCGATGTGCGCGACGACCGGAACGCCTGCGTGCGTGAGCTTATCAACCAGCGCCGCGTGGGTTTTGTCCACTTCGAGCTTGACCAGGTCGGCCCCGGCGTCTTTGAGAAACGCGACGGCGTTGCGCACAGCCTGTTGCTCGCTCTCGTGGTAGCTGCCAAAGGGCATGTCCGCCATCACCAGCGCGTTGGGCGCGCCGCGCCGCACCGCCGCGGTGAGCGCGAGGAGCTGGTCCATCGTCGCCGGCAGGGTTGAGTCGTGGCCGAACACCATCTGCGCGGCGGTGTCGCCGACGAGGAAGCTATGCACCCCGCCGCGCCAGAGCCAGCGCGCGGTCGTTGCGTCGTAGCACGTGAGCATGCCGAAGGGCTGCTTGTCGCGTGCCCACTTGCGCCAGTCCCGCAGGGTAATGCGCTTGCCTGGGTCGGTGGTGATGTCGGTGGGGGTCGCGGTGGTCATCTTCGTATTGTAGGAGACGGGCGATAGGAGGGAAGAAGAGGTCGAAGCGGGGTGCCACACAACTGCCCGCAGGGCTGTTGTGTGCCGGGGCTGTATCCACATACGTTTGTCCGCACACAGCAGCCCTGCGGACAGGGCAGTTGTGTGGCACCCCGCCAACCTTCACCTCAACCCCCAACCCCCAACCCTCACCCCCCGACACGTCGCCCGACCGAGCGCATCGCCTGGTGCAGCCGGGCGAGCTCGTCGAGCAGGGCGAGCATGCGGTCGAGCTGGAGCATCGTCGCGCCGTCGGAGGCCGCGTTTTTCGGGTCCGGGTGGGTCTCGATGAAGAGGGCCTGCACACCCGCCGCGATCGCGCACCGCGCCAGCAGCGGCGCACGCTCGGGTCGGCCTCCGGACTGGTTGCCCTCGGCCCCGGGCTGCTGCGTCGAGTGGGTCACATCGAAACACACCGGCCAGCCATATTCCATCATGTCCTCGAGCCCGCAGAAGTCGTTGACCAAGCGGTGGTAGCCAAAGAACGTCCCGCGCTCGGTGAGCATCATGCCCGCCTTGTCGCCGCCCGCTTCGGTGAGCTTGCCCACGACATTCTTCATCTCCGCCGGCGAAAGGAACTGGCCCTTCTTCACGTTCACCGCCTTGCCCGTCTTCGCGGCCGCGACCAGCAGGTCCGTCTGCCGACACAGGAACGCGGGGATCTGCAAGAGGTCCACCGCCTGGCCCGCGGTCGTCGCCTGGCCCGGCTCGTGCACGTCCGTCGTCGTCGGCACGCCCAACTGCTTGCCGACCTCTTCAAGTGTCCGCAGGCCCTCCTCCACGCCCGGCCCGCGCTCGGTATGAATCGACGAGCGGTTGGCCTTGTCGAAGCTCCCCTTGAAGATGAACTGCAAGCCGAGCTCGGCACATTTCGCCTGCACCGCCTCACCGACTTGCAGGCAAAGGTCCTTGCTCTCGATCTGGCAAGGCCCGGCAATAATCGTCAGCGCCCGCGCGGGGCCGAGGGTGAGGTTGTTGAGTTTGATTTCGTTCATGCTGCTTCGTGGATGCTTTTTGACTGACGCCATAACGAAGAGGCGTCATGAGATCATATGGGTTGTTTTAGGATGTCGGGGATCTTGTAAAACCCTTCAGGGTGATAGCGATCGGAGTATTCGCGGGTCCAATCGATTCCATCATCATTTGTCGGGTCAAAGTGGAGTTGGGCAGATGACCTGTCGCTGCTGCACAACCATGCCTCCGCCTTGCGAATGAAGTCCCATCTTTTGTCGTGATATCCGTGTTGCATCAGTTCGCTTTCATCCACGAATTGCTCGAACCAAGATGGGGCCAGTCTCCAGAATGCCGCAAGCCAAGTCGCGTAGTCACAGAATGGATGATTCAAGAGAACCCTGCCGGCATCCTCCCAGCAATCGCCCTTGCTGATTTCCAAGACCATCTCGTGGAGTTCGAGGGCGGATTCGCACTTTGAAAGCAGGTGGGCTAGGTTCTCGTCGGATTGCCTTTCGTTCTCATCGTGTGGTTGACCTTCGATGTCGCATACCCACTCGTAGCTAACAAGTATGGCGATCCGCTCACGCTGCTCGGGTGTCAGTGCCGACACGGCTGATTCTCCGTTCTTCCTTGGCGACTTGGCGTCTCCGCGTCTTGGCGATGTAGAGGTCAGTACGATCCACCCGCGCTCGTCGCTGAGCCTGACACGATCGCGACACCCGCCGAGCAGCCCAGGCGGTCGGCCCCGACGTCGACCATGCGCCTGGCGTCGTCGGCGGTGCGGATGCCGCCGCTGGCCTTGACCTTCATCGGACCCGCGTGTTTTTTCATGAGTGTGACGGCCTCAACGCTCGCCCCGCCAGCGGGGTGGAAGCCCGTCGATGTTTTGACGAAGTCGCAGCCCGATTCCCGCGCGGCGGTGCAGGCGGCGACGATCCGCCGTTCGGCTGTGGCGGCATCGGCGTCCTTCATCAGCGCCGCCGACTCGATGATGACCTTCACCACCACGCCCGGCAGCACGCTGCGCACCGCCTTGACCAGCTCGGTGTACTCCGCCTTTGCGGACGCGACATCCTCGTTAAGCAGATGCGGCAGGTGCGCGACAAAGTCCACCTCGTCCGCGCCGTCCTTCACGAGCGATACCGCCTCGATCGCCTTGACCATCGGCTTCATCGCGCCCAGCGGAAACCCCGCGACGCCGCACGTTTTGACCGGCGAGCTGGCGAGCTTGTTGCGGACGTCCTGGATGAAGCCGCCGTTGACGCAGACGGACGCGAAGCCATGCTCGAGCGCTTCGTCGCACAGCGCGAGCACGTCGTCGCGCGTCGCCTCGGCCTTGAGGATCGTGTGGTCGATGAGGGGGGCGAAGTTCATGCGAAGATTGTAGACGCTTCCACATTTCGCGGGCGAGACGCAGCGACCTGTGTGTGGGGTTATATGTCAGTCTTGATCTTTGCAAAGAACGCCTCGAGCGCCGCGTGGTAGGCCTCGGGGTCGTGCCCTGCGAGGTGGACGTGGCCGCCGCCTTCGATGGGGGCGAACGTGCCGTCGGGGGCGCCTTGTGCGAGTTCTTCGCCTTCGTGGTGCGGGCAGATGGGGTCGAGCGTGCCGTGGATGACGAGCAGCGGGCAGTTGAGCTGCTCGGCGAATCGCAGGCGGTCGAAGCCGGGCAGCCAGCCGCGCAGGCGGTAGAACGCGGCGACGGGGTAGAGGAAAGGCCAGGCGGGGACGCGCATGCGTTTCATGCGGGTGCGGATGGGCGAGTCCCACCGGCGGTAGGGGCCGTCGGCGATGAGCCCGGCGAAGCGGTCGTGCAGCGCGGCGGTCTTGATGCCGATCTGTGCACCCATCGAGTGGCCAAACAGCACGGGCTTGTCGCGAGTGAGCTCGGCGGGGAGTCCGTCGAGCACGGCCAGGACATCGTCGACCTCGCGGTGGCCGAACTGCATCCATGGGGCGGTGCATTCGCCGTGGGCGGGCCAGTCGAAGACGACGAGGTGGCTGGCGTAGGGTGCGAGGTTTTTGGCGTGGATGAGTGCGCCGTAGCGTGCGTCGCGGTGGCCGTGGAGGATGAGGACGGCGGGGCCGTTGGCGCGATCGCCTTGGATGATCCAGCCCGGCGAGGTGTAGCCGCTGCCTGGCCCGGGGAGGTTGAAGGTCGCGGGTTCGCCTTGGAGCTCGAGGTCGGCGGGGTCGGTGGGGTTGCCCAGTGCGAGTGCGACGGCGAAGGTTTTTCGGCGGGGCCGATGGATGAACAGCAGCAGCGCGGCCGAGCCGATGAGCGAGATCAGCGCAAAGGCCACGGCGAAGAGGAGGAGCAGCTCGGGCATGGGGGGCGTAGGATACTTGGGCGAGGTGGCCCGTGGGTCGTGTCATGCAGGAGGCCGGTATGGACCGTTTCGATGATTGGCTGGAAGTCGCGCTGGAACAGGCGCAGAAGAGCTACGACGAAGGCGGCCTTCCGATCGGTGCGGCGCTGGTCGATCCGTCGCAGCCGACGCTGGAAACACAGGTCATCGCCGTGGGCCACAACCGGCGCGAGCAGAACAACGACCCGACATCGCACGGCGAGACGGACTGCCTGCGTAACGCGGGGCGTCGGCGCGACTGGCACAAGCTGACGCTGGTCACGACGCTGAGCCCGTGCATCATGTGCAGCGGCACGGCCCTGCTGTACCGCATCCCGCGCATCGTGATCGGTGAAAGCGAGAACTTCCTGGGGGCCGAGGACCTGCTGCGTGAGCGGGGCGTTGAGCTTGTGTACCGCGATCATGCGGGGTGCAAGGCGTTGATGGCGAAGTTTATTGCGGAGAAGCCGGACCTTTGGAATGAGGATATTGGGCTGTAGGGGGGTGGAGTGGTATAGCGTGGGGCCAAGGGACTTAAGTCCCTTGGCCTTGGTGGTTTTAGCACCTAAGCGTGTCGAGGAACGCTTTGAGCGCGGCGCGTTCGGTGGCGGGATCGAACATCGGGCGCAGGGCGTCGCATCGCGCGGCGAGGTCGCTGCGGAATGCCGCGTCGGTTTCGAGGTCGCGCATCAGCGTGGTGAGTGCACGGGTATCGCCGATGTCGAAGAGGCCGGGGTAGTCTTCGCCGAGCAGGCCGATCGCGCAGGCGGTGCGGGAACTGAGCACGGGCCGGCCCGCGACGACGGCTTCGCCGATGACGTTAGCGCCGCCTTCGAGCTTCGATGACAGCACCATGCCCCGGCTTTGCAGGAGCGTGCGCTCGGTGCCCGCGCGGTCCTGCTCGCCCAGCCAGTGGTAGCGCGGGTTCTCGGCCATCTCACGCTTGGCAAGGGTTTCGTACGCGGCGGTGAGGGCTTTGCCGGCATGCAGGATTCGCAGACGTGAGCTGGCGGGCAGCAGTCGCGACGCCTCGGCGGCACGCATCGGGTCTTTGACATCGCGCAGGTGGCCCAGCACGCAGAGGTCGAATTGGTCGGGGTCTTGCTGCACGTCATGCGCGTCGATGGCGGCCGACTGAACGATGACGGTGGACTTCTCGCGGTAGTGCTCGGGCAGTGCCAGCTCGGCCCCGGGGTGCAGCAGCACGAGTGCGTCGGCGAGGTCGAGCGTGCGGTAGCACTCGGGGTGGGTCGGCAGGTCGCGGTAGAGGTCGGTGCCGGTCATCACGACGACGAGTGCCAGGCGATCGCCATGCTCGGCACGGAGGGCGCGGACGGTGTCGCGAGACTTGTAGCCGTTGAGGACGATCGCGGTGTCGCCGGGCTGGAGGGGCTCGGCGTCATTGATCGGCGCGACATCGTGGCCGGTGTCGCGGAGTAGCTGGGCCCAGCGGTCGCGGGTCGCGGTCATGCCGTTGCGGCGGGCGGTGAGTCGGGGCAGGGCGAAGCGGATGGGCATAGTGGCTAGGGGTTAGGGCCTGGGGCCTAGGCGGGGAGCATTGTCGTGGGTTGACGAACTGTAGCGGCTTGGCGGGTCGTCGGAGCGGGTTTATGACGAACCAGTTGCATTTGGGGCGATCCAACCTAGGCCCTAGGCCCTAGCGCCTAGCGATTCAGTTGCCCCCTTGACTTGCCGATACGGGTTATGTATGCTTACACATACGAAACCTACAGGAGGCAGCGCTGCCATGGCCCGCCCGAACCGATCCAACGAGAAACGTGCCGAGTTGCTGCCGATCGTGGCGTCGGCGTTCAGCGAGCTGGGCTACCGCAAGGCGACGACCAAGGCGCTGGCGGCGCGGTGCGGGGTGCAGGAGAACATCCTGTACCGGCTGTGGGCGGACAAGAAAGCGATGTTTGTGGCGGCGATTGATTATCTGTTCGACGCGACGATGCAGCAGTGGCAGTCGATGATCGATGCGTCCAAGGCCGACCCCGCGGGGCCGACGGCGGCCGAGCGGCTGCTCGCGTACGACGCGGCGCACCGGGGGGAGTCGGGCTTCTACCGGATCACGTTTGCGGCGCTGAGCGAGACGGACGACCCGGATGTGCGTGCGGCGCTGCGTCGGATGTATCGCAATTTTACGGGCGTGATCGAGGCGCAGATCGATGGCCACCGCGCAGCCGAGGGGTCGAAAAGCGTCGGCGACCTCCTCCCGGGGGCTGTGGCGGCGTGGGCGGTGCTGGGGGTCGCCACGGCCGCGGACATCGGGCGGGAGACGGGGCTTTTGAGTGCAGCCAAGCGTAAGCAGCTTGTTGCGCTGGCGGGTCGGTGCTTGCTTGAGGGCGGGCCGGGCGGCTAGGTCGGGCGTCATGGGATCGCGGGTTGTTGTCAGGAAACGGGAAGCATGATTGAGGCTGGATCATTTTTTGGGCTGAAATGTAAGTAATAGCTTACTTTGGAGCGTACCATGTCTGAAGTCCTCGCGGTTCTCATCGTCCTTGCCCTGCTGGTGCTGGGGGCGGTCGTCGGGCTGATGGTGTACCTCGCCTCGCTCGCGGGGCGGTTGTCGGCGACGCAGGGTCGGCTGACAACGCTGGAGCGCCAGCACTTGAGGCGTCTTGACGTCCTGTCGGGCCGGCTGGGGCGGTTGGAATCGGCGTCGCATGCGGCCGGGGCTCAGGCAACGCCCGAGGGGTCTGTGGAAGCCGCCGGCCCAGCCGAGGCGACTTCGGTGGTGGAGGAGTTGCTGAAGCCGGAGGACGACAATGCCATGGTCGCCGCGTTTCGACGTGCGAAGGAGGCGGCGCGGGAGGCGGAAGCAAAAGGGGCGGCGGCTGCGGAGCCGGTCGAGCCGGTCGAGGCGCAGGCCGGCCGTGGCGAAGATACCGCCGACGGCGAGGCAGGCGGCGCCGAAGGTGGGGCGGGCATGCCTGTCTGCCATTCGGAGCAGCCGAAGGATGCGGATCGGCTGCATGAAACGCAAGCCGCCCAACAGGATGAAGAGCCGTTGGAAGAATTGCAGCCAGTGTCGTTCGCGCATGCGGCACAGACAGCCACACCCGTCCTCAAACCCGTGACAGACAGGAAAGAAAGCCTCAAGGTGAGTGTGGCCGAACCACCCGAGCGCAGCGGGCTTTCGGGTCTTTCCTTCGAGCAACTCCTGGGCGGCAAGGTGTTTGTCTGGCTCGGCGCGGTTGCGCTGGTGCTGACCGGCGCGTTCCTGCTCAAGTACGGCATCGACAACTACACGATCAGCGACAGGGTCCGCGTCTTGCTGGCGGGGGTGTTCGGCTGCGTCATGATCGGCGGGGCGTTCGGGCTGCGGCGCCGGTCGGCGGGGATCGCGGAGGCCTTGTGCGGGGCGGGGGTCGCGGTGCTGTTTGGCACGATCTATGCCGGGCACAACTTGTATCACCTGATCCCGCCGGGCTGGGGCTACGCGTTGCTCGTCCTGGTGACGGCGGGCGCGGTCGCGTTGTCGCTGCGGTTCGGGCCGCTCGTGGCGCTGCTCGGGCTGGTGGGCGGGTTCGCGCTGCCGCCGCTGCTGGGCGCGGAGACGCCCGGTCGGCCGGCGATGGTGGTGTATCTGTTGGCGTTGGAACTCGGCGTGTTGGCGGTGACACGCAAGCGTGGGTGGATGGGCATCAGCGCCCTGACACTGCTGGGCTCGATCGTCTGGGCGCTGAGCTATGTCTTGCTCGGCGGCGAGGCGATGGACCGCGGGTTCACGGCCGCGCTGGTGATGGCGACGGCGGTGGTCTTCGTCCTCAATGCGACCTTCGCGCAGCACCGCGAAGACGACGCGGACGCCTCGAAGGTCCGCCAAACGCTCTGGCTCGCGCTGGGCGCGGCGGGGTCGGCGGCGGCGATGTTGGCGCTGCTCGTGGTGAGCAACGGCTACAGCGTGCAGGACATCGTGATGCTGTGGGTGATGACAGCCGGGTCGCTGGTGCTCGCGCGGCTGAGCGCGAAGTACCTGTCGATCGCGTGGGTGGCGTCGGGGCTCAGCGCGGTCGTCGTGCTGGGCGCGGGCGTGTCGGCGTGGTGGGGCGGCGTGTTCGCCGACGAGCCGATCGAGCTGGGCGTGTTGTATGGGGGCGCGCTGGCGTTTGGTTTGTTGATCGGCGTGGGTGCGTATGCGGCTCAGTGGTGGCCGACACATCGGCGTGGGTTTGCGTTGATGGCCGCGCTGGCGGGGCCGGTGTTTCTGGGGATCGCTGTGTTTGGACCTGGGCAGCTTTCGGGGCTGCGAGAGGGCTGGTGGCTATGGTCGCTGGGCGTGTCGCTTGTGTACGCGCTCGCGGCCTGGCCACTGGTCTGGCGCGGGGTGTTGAGGCCTGGCGCACGCGAGGGTGCGCAGCGCGGTGATGACATCTGGTCGGCCTCGGCGTTGGGGCTGGTGTCGGTTGTGATGGGCGCGGTCGCGATCGCGCAGGGGCTCGACCACCCCTGGCTCGCGGTGGGCTGGGCGCTGCTCGGGGCGTTGTCGGCCGTGCTGGGTTGGCAACTTCGGCTGGTCGTGTTGACGCACGCCTCGGCTGCGCTCGCGGCGTTGTCGGCTGTGCTTCTGATCGTGCCGGGGCCGTTCATGATCGAGGCCGGGTCTACTGTGTTCTTCAATAAGTTGCTCGTCGTCTACGCGCTGGCGGCGCTGAGCTACGGCGTCGTGGGCTACGCCGCGCACCGCGCGGGCCGGGGCGACCTGAGTCGGCCGTTGCAGGGGCTCGCGATCGGCGCGCTCGCGGTCGGGTGTGTCGTGCTCGTGCGTCACGGGTTCCATCCCGAAAGCTTCAAGGCCCAGGCGGTGTTCTTGTACGAGTGGCCGACGTACGCGGTGGTGTTGATGGCGGTCGGGCTTGGCGCGGGGTACGCCGCGCGTCGGTTGGGGCTGGTGTCGGTCGGTTTGGCCGCGTCGTGTGCCGGGATGTTGGGCGCAGCGCTTTCGATCGTCGGGCCGGTCTTGTTCGGTAACCCGCTGCTGTACGAAGGCGCTGGCGGCATGCCTCTCGCGTTGGGCATGTTGTACCTCTATGTGGTGCCCGCAGCGGGTCTGTATCTGCTGGCCCGCTCGTTTGGGCGCAGCGATGAAGACGGCGTCGCGTACGCGATGCGTGCGGGGGCGGTGCTGCTGGGGTGTGTCTTCGTCGTGATGCAGGTGCGAAACGGCTACAACTGGGCCGACCTGCAACAGCCGCGCGTCGGGTTCTACGAGCGCGGGACGTACGGCGTCGCGCTGCTCGGCTTGGCGTGGGTGATGCTGGGTTACGCGCAGGTGATCGGCTCGGGCTTCGCGAAACGCGCGGGCCGATCGGTTGCGGCGGTCGGGATGGGCGTGTCTGCGGTCGTGATGCTGGTGGTCGGGAATCCGCTGGCGGACGAGGCGTTGGCCGGCGGTCGATGGCTTGTGTTCGCGCTGTGCTATGCGTACCTGGTGCCTGCGGTGCTTGGCTGGCTCTACGCGCGGGCGATCGATCCCGAGGCGGCATCGGCGGTGGGTCGATTCCTCCGGCTTGGCGCGGTCGGGCTCGTCACCGCCTTCGCCGGTTTACAGGTACGCAACGGGTTCCACTTCGGCGACCTGCACGCGCTGGACATCACGCGCTACGAGTGGGCGACGTATGGGCTGACGTGGATGGTGCTCGGTTCGATGTTCGCGGTGGCGGGGCGATGGCTGGCCGATCGGGCGTTGCTGACCCAGGCCGGGCTTGGCGTCGCGCTGCTGGGCGTCGGCTCGGCGCTGCTGGGCACGCTGCTGATCGACAACCCGCTATGGACAAGGCCGGGCGTCGGCACAGTGCCGATCGCGAACGGGCTTTGGTACCTCTACGGCCCGACGATCATCGCGCTGGCGTTCTTCGCGCATCGGCTACGCCGTTGTGGCGAACGTGCCAAGGGGCTTGCCGTGGGCGGTGGGGCGATCGCGGTCGGGTTCTTCCTGCTGTCGCTGCTGGTCCGGCAGGGCTTCAGCGTTGACGGCGTCTTGCTGCTGACCGCGCTGCCCGAAGGGGGCGAGTGGTACGCCTACTCCCTGGCGTGGGTCGTGCTCGGCGTGGGCCTGCTCGTCGCGGGGGTGTTCACCGGGCTCGACACGCTGCGCTACGGCTCGCTCGCGGTGATGCTGCTTGCTGTCGCCAAGGTCTTTGCGCTCGACACCGCGCACCTCGCGGGGTTGCTGCGTGTGTTCAGCTTCCTGGGCCTGGGCGTGACGCTGCTGTTGTTGGGCTATACCTACCAGCGTTTCGTGTTCCGTAAGCCCGAGGCGGCGGCGTAGTTTGCCCGCCACGTCGCGCTGCCCGTTGGGCGGCGGATAAACCTTGCAGCGTCCTTTTGCATGAAAGCTCACCTATGAAACATCTCTGGATCATTCTCGTTTGTTTCGTGTTGTGCCTCGGGCAGCTCGGCTGTGCATCGATGGGGCGTTCATATGCCGGCGCGACCGACGAAACCACGCACCGCCTCACGGTTGTGATCGCGATGAGCGCGGTGCCGCTGGGGGTGACGGGCCACACGGGCGTCGCCGTTGACGACGACTACTGGGACTTCGGCCCCAACCGTGTCGCGGATAAGCAGCGTCTGCAGGGCCTTGGGTCCCCGGCTGGGCCCTGGTGGGACGACCCGCAGCAGGAGGGCCTTGCGGACTACACCTTGAGCGAGGTGCTCGATGCGCTGCCCGAGCGAGTGCACCCGGAGGGAAGCGTCGTCGCGATTTTTACGGCGGATATCAGTAAGGCCGAGGCGCAGAAGCTACGCGACTATTGGTCGCGGACCTACGACACGATGGCCCGCGACGACATCCGCTACGAATTGACGCATCGGCAGTGTTCGAGTGTTGGTTGCCACAGCCTAGGCGGTGTCGCGGGGCTGCCGGGGTTTATGAACATCACGTCCGACCCGACGGACCTGCCGCCGCAGCTTCGTGTGATGACGCCGACGATGCTGGCCGGGTATCTGAGGTTGAACCTCCGCCACACGGCCGGCCCCGACGCGGGGCGCCACGCGGGGGTCGAGTATTGGCAGTTACGTGATGGCAAGATGGTGGCGTATCGGCCGCTGGCTATTCTCGTGGGCCGCTAAGCATAGGGACAATCGGCGCGAGATGAACAGCCGGCGGCCTACGGACGCCGGTCGCAGGGCAACATTCAGCCTACTCCCAAGCCGGCCAAGTATCGCGTGATGGGTTTCATCCACACGCTCGCCTGGCTCCCCGCATCGACCGGCGTCCGTAGGCCGCCGGCTGTCCGAGACTTTGCAGAACCCGCTAGATGTGCCCCCCTCGCCCGCCCGGCGAGTTGGGTTTGGGCGACCTGGGCCGCCGCCTCTGCTAAACTACGTGATTGCGCCCGGGACGCGGCCGACTCGCAGGCCGCTTCGATCCACCCGCGACCGCTATCAACCTACCGCTTGCCCAGAGAGCACCCCATGCCCTCCGATATCGAACTTGCCGATTCGCCCGCCGACGCCGACATCCCCCACGCGCCCCCGGCCCACCCGTTCGGCATCGCCGCCGTCAGCCGGGAGGGGCTCGACTCCTACTTCCCGCGCAACCCCAAGGCCGACATCCTGTCGGGCATCACGGTCGCGCTCGCACTGGTGCCTGAGGCGGTGGCGTTTGCCTTTGTCGCCGGGGTCGAGCCGATGATCGGGCTCTACTCGGCGTTCATGATCGGTTTGCTCACCAGCATCTTCGGCGGTCGGCCGGGCATGATCTCCGGCGCGACCGGCGCGATGGCCATCGTCGTCGTCGCGCTCGTCTTGCAGCACGGCGAGGAATACCTCTTCGCCGCCGTCGTCCTCTGCGGCCTCCTCCAGATCGGCGTCGGCATCTGTCGACTCGGCAAACTGATCCGCATGGTGCCCCACCCCGTCATGCTCGGATTCGTCAACGGGCTGGCTATCGTCATCTTTATGGCCCAGTTCGAGAGCTTCAAACTCAACGGCCACGTTTTGGGAGTCGGCGCGTTTATCACCATGCTGGTCTTGATCGGCCTGACCATGGCGATCATCCATTTCCTCCCCAAGTTCACCAAGGCGATCCCCTCGTCTCTCGCAGCGATCCTCACCGTCACGTTCATCGCGATCTTCATCGTCCCGCTGCTGGGGCTCAGCGCCCACAACGTCACCGACATGATGGAGGGCAAGGCGATCAAAGGCGGGCTCGGCGAACTCATCACCCCCGCGATCTTCCCAGCTGGCATGTTCACGCTCAGCGGGGCGTGGGAGACCTTCATGATCATCCTCCCCTACGCCGTGATCCTCGCGGGCGTCGGGCTCATCGAGTCGCTCATGACCATGTCCCTCATCGACGAGATGACCGAGACCCGCGGACGTGGCAACCGTGAGTGCGTCGGCCAAGGGATCGCCAACGTCGCCTGCGGGTTCTTCGGCGGGATGGGCGGGTGCGCGATGATCGGCCAGTCGCTTATCAACGTGAACTCCGGCGGCCGCAACCGCCTGTCCGGCATCGTCGCGGCGCTCTGCCTTCTCGCGTTCATCCTCTTCCTCGGCCCCTGGATCGGCAAGATCCCCATGGCCGCGCTCGTCGGCGTCATGTTCATGGTCGTCATCGGCACCTTCGAGTGGGCCTCGATCAAGATGTTCAAACGCATGCCCAAGGCCGACATGTTCATCATGGTCACCGTCGTGCTCATCACCGTCTTCCTGCACAACCTCGCGCTCGCGGTGCTCGTCGGCGTGATCGTCGCGGCGCTGGTCTTCGCCTGGCAGCACGCCACCCACATGGGCGCCGACACCAAGCTCAACGAGCAGGGCTCCAAGGTCTACCAGCTCCACGGCCCGCTGTTCTTCGCCTCCATCGAGTCCTTCAAGCAGCTCTTCAACCCCGCCGAAGACCCCGACGACGTGGTCATCGATTTCTACTACACCCGCGTCTACGACCAGTCGGGCCTCGAAGCGATCAACGCGATCGCCGAGAAGTACCGCGCCCAGGGCAAGCGGCTGCACCTCGTCCACCTCAGCGAGGAGTGCGCCGAGTTGCTGGGCAAGGCCGGCGACCTGGTCGAGGTCAACATCAGCGAAGACCCGCACTACCACGTCGCGACCGACCGGCTTGGGTAACCACAATTGTCAGATGCAAGCGTCTTGAAGCCCACGCTCGCCGAGCGTGGGCTTCTTGCTTGTGGTGAGTTTCTTGCGGACAATGCCACGCATGACCACCCACCGCATCCACAACTTCTCCGCCGGCCCCTGCACGCTCCCGCTCGAAGTGCTCGAACAGGTCGCCGACCAACTCCCCGATTTCGCTGGCCAAGGCCTCTCCGTCATCGAGATGTCCCACCGCAGCAAGACGGTCGTCCACATCTTCGAAGAGGCGCAGCAGCTCATCCGCGAGTTGCTCGACGTCCCCGACGATATGCACATCCTCTTCCTCGGCGGAGGCGCGACCTTCCAGTCCGGCATGATCCCGATGAACCTGCTGGCCCCCGGAAGCGATGGCGGCGTCAAGTCCGCCGACTACACGCACTCCGGCGCGTGGGCGAAGAAGGCCATCGCCGACGCGAAAGCCGTGGGCAAGGTCAACCTCGTCTTCGACGGCACGGACTCCAACTTCACGACCCTCCCCGACCCCGCGACGGTCAACGCCAGCGACGATGCGGTGTACCTCCACCTCACCAGCAACGAGACCATCGGCGGCGTGCAGTGGAAAGACTTCCCGACGATCGACACGCCCATCGTCGCCGACATGTCCAGCGACATCATGAGCCGGCCGCTGGATTTCGAGAAGTTCGGCCTGGTTTACGCGGGCGCGCAGAAGAACATCGGCCCCGCGGGCTGCGCGCTGGTCCTCATCAAGCAGGCCATCGTGGACCAGTGCCCGGGCAACCTCGTCAACCACCTCAACTACGCCAACCACGTCAAGGGCCAGTCCATGGCCAACACCCCGCCGGTGTTCCAGGTCTACTTGATCAAGCTCGTGATGGAATGGCTCAAAGCCAAGGGCGGCATCGCGTGGGCAAAGGACATGGCCGACCAACGCAGCAAGCTCCTCTACGACGCCGTGAACCAGCACAGCGGCTTCTATGCCTGCCCGGTCGATGAGCGCTACCGCTCAACGATGAATGTGGTCTTCACCACCCCAAGCCCTGACCTCGACGCGAAGTTCGTCGATGAAGCGCTATCCAACGGCATGTCCGGCCTCAAGGGACACCGCAGCGTCGGCGGCTGCCGCGCCAGCATCTACAACGCCATGCCGATCGAAGGCGCAAAAGCACTCGCGGACTTCATGGCCGACTTCGCGCAGCGCAACGGGTAGGCGGGGGGAAGTTGAACCACAGAGGCACAGAGGGCACAGAGACAAACCAAGGACAGCGCACCGCCAAGGCGCCAAGAGCGCCAAGGAAGACACTGCATTCCTTGGCGCTCTTGGCGTCTTGGCGGTTATCAATGTACCTGTCTGACCTCCGTGCCCTCTGTGCCTCTGTGGTTCAACCCCCGATCACCCCGTACACCGCGTCCACATCGTCCACGAACCGCACGAGCTCCAGGTGCTTGGGCTTCGCGAAGCCGTGGTCGACGAAGTGTTGGAAGAGGGTGACGAGCGGGTCGTAGAAGCCGTCGGGGTTGACGACGATGAGCGGGCGGTCGGTGTAGCCGAGGATTTTGAGGACGAGGATCTCGGCGAGTTCTTCGAGCGTGCCGAAGCCGCCGGGCAGGACGATGAAGGCGTCGGCCTTGTCGTCCATGATCTGTTTGCGCTCGCGCATGGTCTTGGTGATGATCAGCTCGTCGGCGTTGTGGTACGCGACCTCGGCCTGGGTGAGCGATTCGGGGATGACACCTACGACCTTGCCGCCGTGCTCGTGGATAGCGCGGGCGATATCGCCCATGAGCCCGACGCTGCCCCCGCCGTAGACGAGCTGGTCGCCTTGCTCGGCGATAAGTTGGCCCAGCCGCTTGGCGGGTCCTCGGTAGGCGGGGTCGATGTTGTCCGACGACGAGCAGTAGACGCAGATGGATTTCATGGCGCAGGTGGCTGGTGGTGGGTGGCTGGTGACTCGTGCAAGCGTGCGTGACTAGCCGCGTCGCGACGCGACGCCGGTCGGGCCACAGTATGCTAACGCCAAAGCAGGGGCGGGAGCGTCGTGATGGAAAGTGATACAGACTCGGTCGAGACAGAAACGGTGCAGAGCCCCGCGCCGCGCGGTCCCGCCAACCTCCTGATCGGCTTGGCGGTGTCGGCGTTTGTCGTGTTTTTGGCTGTGCTGAACGTGCTGTCGCTGTTTGCGTCGTTCGATTGGCAGTGGGATCTACTGACGCACTTCCGGTTCCAGTATCTGGTCGGGTTTGGCGTCGCGGGGTTGGGGTTGTTGCTGCTGCGTTGGCGGAAGATGGCGGCGGTGGCGCTGGCCGGGCTGCTGCTCAATGCGTGGTTCGTGGTGCCGCTGTACCTGCCCAACTCGGAGACCCGCCACGCCGCCGTACTGCGAGCGGACAACAGTGCCCCGGCGGTCACGTTCCTGCACTTCAACGTCCACACCGCCAACCCGCGTAAGCAGGACGTCGCGGCGCTGATTCAAAAAAGCGGGGCGGATGTGGTGTTCTTGCAGGAGATCAACCGGGCCTGGGTCAGTGCGTTGGACGGGCGGCTTGCCGGCTATGAGCCCGTGCTGCTTGACCCGCGCAGCGACAACTTCGGGATCGGCATGTGGGTGCGCGAGGGCAGCCCCCTCACGGTGGAGTCGGCCGAGTTGGTCGATCTGTCCGGGGGGCTTGCGCAGGTCAACGCGGTTGATGCCGTGCTGCGGCAGGCCGACGGCTCGGCGTTGCGGGTGGTTTCGCTACATACCCTGCCCCCGGTGAGCGGGGCGTACGCAGCGGCGCGGGATGCGCAGCTCGCGGGTGCCTCGGCGATGGCGCATCGCACGCCGGGTGCCTTCGTCCTGATCGGCGACCTGAACGCGACGCCGTGGTCGGCGAGCTACCGGGCGCTGGTGCGTGACGGTGGGTTGGCGGATTCGCTGCGCGGCCGGGCGGGCTGGCCGACGGCTGCCCCGGGCGCGAGCTGGCCTGCGGGGCTGGTGTCGCTGGGCATGATCCCGATCGACCACTGCCTGACGTCGGGCGGGGCGGTGGTGGTCGAGCGCGAGCTCGGCGACGCTGCGGGGTCGGACCATCGGCCGCTGTTCGTTACCGTCCGGTTGGCGGAGTAGGGCAGGGTTTGCGCAATAGCCGCACCGCTACGCGGTGCCGGTCCCCAGGCACAGGTGTTGCGTAGCAACGCGGCTATTGATGCGTGATGCGCCTATCGCTCCGTCCCCGCTTGCTTGTTGGGGTCACGGCGCTACAGTGGAACGCTTGGCCGATGCTCCCCCCACACAACCCGCGGCCGATGACGCCGGCTCGGGGCCGAAACAGGCCTCTACCGCGGCGCTGATCCTGCGCCTCGTGAAGCTGAGCTGGGCGTACAAGCGCGGGGTGCTCACGATCGTCCTGCTGCAGATGGGCCTGCTCGCCCTCGCCCTCAGCGGGCTGGGGCTGATCGGCCTCGGGCTCGACGTGATCGGCGAGGCGGTCGGGGTGGGCGACAAGGCCCCGCGCTGGCCGTTGGGCCTGGAACCCCCCGCGTCGTGGTCATCGATGCAGCGCGTGCTCGTGATCGCGCTGGCGGTGTTCGTGATCGCCTCGGTCCGCTTCGCGCTGGATCGCCAGTCGTGGATCAGCAAGGCCATCCTCGTCCGCGATATCGTCGTCGACCTGCGCAAAGAGGTCTACGACAAGATGCAGCGGCTGAGTTTCCGGTTCTTCGATGCCAACGAGTCGGGCTCGATCATCAACCGCGTCACCGGCGACGTCCAGGCGGTGCGCCGGTTTATCGATGGCGTGATGATCGAAGTCGTGATGCTTGTCATCTCGCTCATCTTCTTCCTGGGCTACATGCTGAGCATCCACGTCAAGCTCACCCTCGCCTGCCTCGCGACGACGCCCGTGCTGTGGGTGCTCACGACGATGTTCTCGAAGATCGTGCGCCCCGCCTACCGCAAGAACCGCGAGCTGTTCGACAAGGCGGTGCTCGTCCTCTCCGAAAACGCGCAGGGCGTCCACGTCGTCAAGGGCTTTGCGCTCCAGCAGCGCGAGCGCGAGAAGTTCAAACGCGCCAACGATGAAGTGGCCGACCAGCACCGCTGGGTGTTCAGCAGGGTGGCGTTGTTCGTCCCGACGGTCGGGGTGATGACGTCGATCAACCTGCTGGTGCTGCTCGTGTATGGCGGGTACCTGTACATCCACGAGCCGGGCTTTTCGTTTGGCGCGGGGCTGTTCGTGTTTGCCGGGCTGTTGCAGCAGTTTTCGAGCCAGGTCGGCAACCTCGCGCAGATCGCCAACGCGGTGCAGCGTTCGATGACAGGGGCCCAGCGGGTGTTCGAGGTCTTGGACGAGGAGGTCGAGATCACCAACGCCAAAGACGCCAGGCCGCTGGGGCGGGCGCAGGGGCGCGTCGCGTTCGAGGGGGTCGGGTTCGGCTACAGCGAGGATGCCGAGGCGCTAGCGGACGTGTCGCTCGAGGTCGAGCCCGGCGAGACGATCGCGATCCTCGGCGCGACCGGCTCGGGCAAGAGCACGCTGCTCTCTCTCATCCCCCGGTTCTACGACCCGCAGCACGGCCGTGTCCTGATCGACGGCGTCGATATCCGCGACTACAACCTCGACGACCTGCGGCGAAACGTCGGCGTCGTGTTCCAGGAGACGTTCCTCTTCTCCAATACCGTCCGCTTCAACGTCGCCTTCGGCCACCCCGAGGCCACCGACGAACAGGTCAAACAGGCGGCACGCATCGCACAGGCGCACGACTTCGTGATGGGCGAACTCGACGACGCCTACGACACCGTCCTCACCGAGGGCGGCAACGGCCTGTCGGGCGGCCAGCGCCAACGCCTCGCGATCGCCCGGGCGATCCTGCTCGACCCGCCGATCCTGCTGATGGACGACCCCACCGCCGCGATCGACCCGGAGACCGAGCACCTGATCATGCAGGCGATGGACCGCGCGATGCAGAACCGGACGACGCTGATCGTCGCGCACCGCTTCTCGACGCTGAAGCGTGCCGACCGCGTAGTGGTGATGGAGCACGGCCGCATCACCGAGGTCGGTACACACGACGAACTGATGCAAACCAGCGCCCACTACCGCAAGGCGGCAGAAGTGCAGATGGCGGACGAGGAGTCCCGCCGGCTCTTGGGGATCGGGGAGGTTGGGGAATGAGCCATCACAGAAACCACAGAGACACGGAGAGCACAGAGAGTTGCTATGACACGTAACAAAGCAAAACTAACTCAAATCGTCATCTATACACATGATTTGGAGAAACTGCGAGAAGAACTGACGACGCTAGGAGTGTTCTTTGAGGCGCATGAACGAAAGGGTGAACTCCTATCTTATAGAAGCAAATGCGACGGTATCTGTCTTGAACTCTGCCCGACATCTGATCCTGACCCCCCAACACTCAATAGGCTCTGCTTAGCCGTCAACAACATCGATGAAATGATCAAGGCATCTAAAACTGTCGATGCCGAGATTATCTCTGGGCCCAACAGGAATCCCTGGGTTGACTCCGTGCAACTCTGTCTCCCGAGTGGGATTCAAATCACCTTGATGGAAGTGAAGTAGTCCTCTGCCTTGCTCCGCGCCTCTGTGTCTCCGTGGCCTCTGTGATTGATTGACCGACTGACAAACCGATGATCAACACCCCCAACAACCCGCCGATCCTCACGCATGTCGATAAGTCTGACCGTGAGCAGAAGCAGCGGCCGCTGAGCATGGCGATTATCCGTCGGCTGTGGGGGTACACGTCGCCGCACGCTCGGACGCGCAACTGGCTGATCGTGCTGGTGATCCTGCGGGGGGTTCAGCTTCCGGCGATGGCGTGGTGTTTGGGGGCGGTGCTCAACGGGCCGGTGCTGGCGCAGGACATGCGTGGGGTGTGGTGGGGGGCGCTTGGGTTTTTGCTGCTGGCGTTATCGACGGCTCTCGTGTTCCACTTCCGCATGAAGCTCGCGCTCGGGCTGGGCGAGGCGGTGGTGCAGGACCTTAGGTCGCAGGTATTCAACCACCTGCAGGACATGTCGATGTCGTTCTACGACCAGACGAAGCTGGGCCGGATCATCTCGCGGATCACATCGGACGCGGAGGCGGTCCGGCTTGGCGTGCAGAACGTCGTGTTCGTGTCGATGGTGCAGGTGGGGATGATGGTCGTGTCGGCGGCGATCATGCTGTGGTACGACCCGCCGTTGTTCCTGGTCGTGCTCGCGATGGGGCCGCTCTTGTGGTGGGTGAGCAAGTTCTTCCGGGACCGGCTGAGCGTGATGTACCGCGCGACGCAGGAGAGCTACAGCCGGGTGACGGCGACGCTGGCCGAGTCGATCAACGGCATCCGCGTGACGCAGGGGTTCGTGCGGCAAGACGTCAATGCGGAGTTGTTCGGCGGGCTGGTCGAGGACCACGCGGACTACCACGTGCGTTCGTCGAAGCTGCAGGCGGTGTTCCTGCCGTTCTTGGAATTGAACAGCCAGTTCTTCA
>JBCCWH010000045.1:0-25932 GCA_039193915.1 Planctomycetota bacterium | reverse complement strand
CCGAGACGTGCAGATGATCCCGCACGTCACCGGCGAGGTGAAGTACATGCTCCGCGAATTGGCGATGAAGCAGGACGCCGACGTCGTCTTCATCGAGGTCGGCGGCACCGTGGGCGACCACGAAAACGCATTCTACATTGAGGCGCTACGCCAGCTCGCGTTCGAAGAAGGCCCGGGCAGTGTGTGCTACGTCGCGCTGACCTACATCATCTCCCCGCCCGCGCTGGGCGAGCAGAAGTCCAAGGCCGCGCAGCTCGGGCTCAAGAAGCTCCTCGAAGCCGGCATCCAGCCGCACATGATCGCCTGCCGCGGCAAGGATGAGCTCGAGCAAGGAGCGCGTGAAAAAGTCGCGATGTTCAGCAACGTCCCGGTCGACCGGGTGTTCTCGATGCACGACCGCAAGTCGATCTACACCATCCCCACCGCGATGCGCGATGCGGGCGTCGATCGGCATATCCTCACCCAGCTCGAGCTGCACAACCGCGTCGACCAGCAGCACGAAGACCTGCGGCGGGCCGAGTGGCTCGGCTTCGTCAACAAGGTCACCGCCAAGCGTCGGCACACCGCCCGCATCGGCATCACGGGCAAATACGCCGCACTCCGCGACGCCTACGCCTCGATCGACAAGGCCATCGAGCACAGCGGCGCCCACCTCAGCGCAGACATCGAGCTCGACTGGATCGACGTCACCAAGATCGCCCCTGAAAAAATCGCCGACGAGCTGGCCGGGTTCAACGGGATCATTGTGCCCGGCGGGTTCGGCCACCGGGGCACCGAATCCAAGATCGCCTGCGTCAAGCACTGCCGTGAGCAGAAGCTGCCGTACCTGGGCATCTGCCTCGGGTTCCAGATGGCTGTCGTCGAGTTTGCCCGCAACGTCTGTGGCATCCCCGACGCCGCGTCCAGCGAGTTCGACCCGGATGGCAAGTCCCGCGTCATCGACATCCTCCCCGAGCAGAAGCAGATCGAAGGCCTCGGCGGCAACATGCGGCTGGGCGGCAAAGACGTCTTCATCCACCCCAGCACGCTGGCCGCCAACCTCTACTACAACACGCGCGCCGGCCAGCACGACCGCCACCAGCCCTTCACCATCCGCGAACGCTTCCGCCACCGCTTCGAGGTCGACCCCGGCTTCATCGAGCAGATCGAAGCCCAAGGGCTCGTCTTCTCGGGCCGACACCCCGAGTACCCCATCATGCAGGTGCTCGAACTCCCCCAGCCCTGTACCGGTGAACGCGCCGCGAAGCTCGCCGAGTCGAACCCCTACTTCAAGGCACACGGCGGGCACCCGTACTTCATCGGCGCCCAGTTCCACCCCGAGTTGCTCAGCCGGCCGATCGACCCGGCCCCGATGTTCATGGGCCTCGTCGCCGCCGCCGTCCAACACGCCAGCCCCGACCTGAGCCCCGACCAGATCGACGCCCGCTGGCTCCCCGACCCCAAGAACGACCGGCCGGTGGTGGTGTAGCTTGCACCTCCATGCCAGTCGATCCGGCACTGCAGGCGGCACGCGGGCTCACCTGGATGTCGCCGCCGTCTCCTCACATCGGCGGTTTTAGCAACCATCGCATGTGTTCCTGCCCGTATACCTCTGGTTCTCGACTGCTTTTGGGTAGCGATGCTCGGTAGCGGGGTGGTTTTGTAGCCCGCAATTGGAGGTGGCGTAACGCCGGGCGTACGGGATGCGTCGCTTCATCTGGTAATAGCGTCTATTCAACCGCGACGGATCGCGGGTTGTTGCGCTCGGGCATGGTGCGGTGCTCGGGTAGCCGATAGAGGTGCACGGAGGCGGCCCGCTTTCACGGCGGGTCCGAGAACCAGTGGGATTCGCGATGGCACGCGTTACGCACAGATTGGCCCCCCGGGCCGCGGCACTCGTCGCGGCGGGGCTGTTGGCCCAGGCATTGCCTGCGACAGCCGACACGGTCGAACTGACCAACGGGGACACACTCACCGGCCGGGTCGTCGAGCAGGACGAGACGAAGGTCGTGCTGGAGCACGACGTTCTCGGACGGGTCGAGTTGGACAAGCAGCGGGTGCAGGCGGTGACGCGCGACGTGACGGAGGCGGCCGCCGCAGCGCTCGCGGCGCAGGAGCCCGAGCCCGAGGCCGATCCCGGCACCCAGGCAGAGCCTGAATCCGAATCCCCACCTGCCGTCGCGCCGAACCCGAACCCGAACCCGACACCGACCCCGCCCGCCGCCGACCCGGCTCAGGTTCGGCAGGGCGCCGACGCCGCGGCCGAGCAGCAGGTCATCGACGACCGTTCGATGCTCAAAGTGTTCATCGACGAGTGGGCGGGCAAGCTCACGCTCGGCTTCAACGGCGCCTCGGGCAACACCGACAACCTGAACTTCTACGCACGGATCGAAGGCAAGAAGCAGGTCGACAACAACCGCTGGACCTTCAACGCCCAGTGGTTCTATGGCACGAACCGGGGCAGCACCAACCGGTCACAGTTCAGCAGCACCTTCACCCGCGACTGGCTCAAGAACGACGACAGCCGACTGTTCTACTTCCTGCGCGGCGAGTACCAGTACGACCGCTTCCGCGGGTACGAAAGCCGGGCGTCGGGCTACGGCGGGGCGGGCTACACGCTCTACAAAACCGACGACGTCGAGGTCAACACCCGGCTTGGCTTCGGCGGGACGTACGAGTTCGGCGACGTCAACGCGTTTACCCCCGAGGCGCTCTTCGGCGGGTCGGTCCTGAGTTGGAAACTCACCGAACGCTCGACACTTTCGGGCGAGGCGATCTGGTACCCCTCGCTCGAAGACTCGGCCGACTACCGCATCACGTCGAAGCTCGAGTGGGCCTACCGGCTGGATGTCGCGTCCGGGCTGTCGCTGAAGTTCGGCGTCCAGAGCGAGTACCTCTCGCAGACCCAGGGCGACCGCGACCACAACGACCTGCGGTACTACGGGGCGCTTGAGATTAAGTTCTAGGTTGTGCCTGACGGTTCATCGACTCTCTGTAGGGTGGCCGGGGTCAGGCGCAGCCTGCCCCCGGAATGGGTGAGTAAGTCGTTCCGGGGGTTCGCTGCGCTCCACCCCGGGCACCAGCGCTTGAGATTATGTTCTAGATCACCAACTCTTTCGTAGGGGGACAGGCATTCCTGCCTGTCGTCAGGCCGTAGGCCTGAGCGGCTGTGAGGGTTCCGGCTGCGCCGAACGACAGGCAGGGATGCCTGTCCCCCAGCCCAATGTGCCTGCCGCTCCAGTGCGCAAAAGAAAACCGCCGGCGGTTAGGCCGGCGGTTTTGGTTATTGAGTTGTCGTTGACGCGTGGCTTACTCACCGTTGAAGGTGGGGGAGCGGCCGATGTCGAATGCGTCGGGGTTGTCGTTGAGGCCGGGGTACAGGAGTTCTTCCTGCTCGGACTGGATGATGATCGTCGGCTTGATGAGGATCAGCAGGGTCCGTTCGTCCTTGACGATCGCCGTGTTGGTGAACAGTCGGTTCACGTAGGGGATCTTGGAGAGGACGGGGACGCCGGACTCGATCTCGGCTTCGCCGACGAGGCGCTGGCCGCCGACGAGCAGTGTCCCGCGGTCGGGGATGCTGACGGTGGCGCGGACCTGGGTGATCTCGACCTCGGGTGCTTCGATGAACGCCGAGCCGCCGGGTTCGGGGACGCCCGTGATCGGGTTGGTCACCGGTGCACCGTCCTGCGGGATGGTGCGGATGGGCTGGCGGACGGTGGCGAGCGACGGCCGAAGGGTCATGGTGACGTATCGGCGGTCGGCGGAGATGGTGCCCTCGACGTCGAGGATGACGCCGGACTGGGTGACCGACAGGGTCGGGTCGAAGCCGCCGGTGTCGGGGATGGGTTCGAGGTCAGAGATAAAGGAGATCTGCTGAGCGACCATGACGAACGCCCGCTGGCCGTTGAAGAACGTGATGCGTGGCGCGGTGAGCGACAGCGAGTTCTGCTGGGCGAGTGTGGCGGAGACGAGGAGGTTGACCTGGAGGTCATCGACGAATCCGACGCCGAGTTCGAGGCCACGTGCGATCGCGCCGCCGTCGCCGCCGGTGAAGACGACGGGCGACAGGCTGTTGGTGACGCGGTTGGCGATCCCGCCGGCGGTGTTGCCGCTGGCGTTATGGAACACGGGAGCAGGGACACCTGCGACCGACTGCGGCGCGTTGCCGCCGGTGAAGGAGTTGGCCGCCGAGTTCTGGCTGATCGTGGTGGGGTGCCAGTTGGAGCCGTTGTCGGGGAGGCCGTCGGTGGCGTCGGGGACGCCGTCGTTGTCGGTGTCGATGTTGAGAAGCGTGTCGGTGTTCATCGCGCCGAAGGCCACGTCGAGGTCGACGCCGAACTCTTCGAGGAAGTGCTCATCGACGAGGAGGAAGCGTGCTTCGACCGAGATCTGGATGGCCCGTGTTTCACGGAGCCGACCCAGCAGGGCGAAGATCTGTCGGTGGTTGTCGTTGGTCGACTTGACGATCAGGTTGCCGTTGAGCTCGCGGATCGAGGAGTCGTCGTCGAGCCACTCGTCCTGGTTGCCGACGGTGTCCTGGATGAGTTCGATGATTTCATCGATGAGTTCATCGCGGGAGGGCGTGTCTTCCAGGTTGTCGTTGGTGTCGTCGCCGAAGAGGCCGCCGCTACCACCGCCGCCGCCGCCACCACCACCGCCGCCGTTGGAGCCGCCGGAGTTGGTGTTGGACAGCGCTTCGTTGAGGTCGAAGGCGGGTGCGTTGCTGAAGTTCGGCACCTGGACCAGGAGGTCGCGGATGTCGTAGAGCCGGACTTCGGTCGAGGTCTTGAGCTCTGCGAGGGTGGAGATCTGGACGATGCCCTCGATGATGGAGTAGCCGGCCTTGTCGTCCTCGAAGGCGTTGGCGCTGGCCTGCTCGAGCACCAGCTTGAGGAGCTGCTCGGCTGGGACGCGTGCCAGGGAGATCGAGATCAGCGTGTCCTGGTCGATGCCCGGGATTTCCAGGGCAGGCCAGTTGACGGTGATGTTGGCGCCGGTGGTGTCGCGGATGTAGTCGATGACGCTGCCGAGGCCGGCCGAGTCAAAGTTGACGGTGACGACACGACGCATCGCGAGCTGTGCGGTGCGGTTGGCTTCGGTTTCGCCGGTGTTGTCTTCGAGGCCGGCCAGACGCATCTGGGTCAGCTCGGGCCACTCGCCGGGGTAGGTGAGCAGCTCGTCGTAGGGGATGATGGCTTCGTCGTTCAGAAGCTGGTGGTTGGTCCGCATGATGTCCAGCTCGCGGCGAAGGCGGATCGCCTCGGTCGCGGCCATGACGTCCTGGAGCAGGTCGCGGAGGGTCTGAACCGCGGCGTTATGCGGATCGATGAAGAGGGCGGCCTCGAGCTCGTCGATCGCCTCGGCATAACGGCGGTCTGCCTGCAGTGTGCGGGCGTTACGGAGGCGTTCCTGCACCTGCTCGACACGCTGCACGCGGGCACGCTCTTCGGCTTCGCGTTCAGCCGCTTCCTGCTCTGCCGCGGCCTGGGCAGCGATCTGTGCTTCGTTGATGGCGCGGGCTTCGTTGATCCCGGCCTGCATCGATGCGGCACGGGCGATCATCTCGTTGCGTTCCGTCTCGCTGAAGGCCGAGCGGTTGGCGTTGAGGATCGTGCGGGCCTCGATGACGGCGTCGACGCCGGCGTCGTACTGCTTGTTAGCGAGTGCGTCGCTGGCACGCTCCATGGCCTGCTCGTAGCGGGCGACGGTTTCCTGCCGGATGATGGCGATGTCGGCCGCGGCGTTGTTCAGCGGGTCGGCGGGGCGGAGGTCCTGGTTGACCAGGGCCTGGGCGTCGGCCAGCTTGGTGGCGATCTCAGCGTTTTCGGAGTCAAGCAGTGCGGCCTCTTCGTAGAGCTGCACGGCGAGGTGGATCTGGCCGTTTTCCATCGCCTCGTCGCCCTCGGCGACTTTGTCCTCGGCGCTCTGCATGCGGGCCTGGGCCAGCAGGTCGCTCGAAGCCGGGCGGGAGGCGACCTGGCTTTCGGCTTCGCTGAGCTGGTGCTGGAGGGCGGCGATCTGGGCTTCGGCTTCAGCCAGGCGCTGCTGGGCCTGGGTGAGTTCGTCGTTCGAGCCGGCGGTGGGGGTTTCGACGGCTTCTGCCTGGGCGACGGCTGCCTGGGCTTCGCGGTACTCACTAATGCGGGCGAGCTTGTCGTCGATCCCTTCTTCGTCGAACGGGCTGAGCTGTGCGCCGGAGTTGCGGGCGTCGAGCAGCTTGGCCTGGGCGGCGTCCATGTTGCCGGCGGCGAGGTCGCGTTCGGCCAGGGCGATCAGTCGGCGGGCCGCGGAGGCGTCGCCGTTGATCTGACGCTGGGCCTGGGCGATGCGGGCACCGGCGCGGCTGCGCTGGGTGTCGCTCGCGTTTTCACCGGCCATGAGCGACTGGTAGTAGCCCAGCGCGTCGGCGTAGTTGCCGGCGAGCATGGCGTCGTCACCCTTGGCCAGCAGCTCGGTCGCGCTGACCTCGGCCACGGGTTCAACCACCTCGGGCTGGGCCTGAGCGGTTTCGCCGGGCTGCTGCACATCGATGCCGGCGAGGCGCTGCTCGATGGTGGCGATGGCGTTGTAGAAGTCGGGCCGCAGTTCGGCGGGGAGCTGGAGCTCATCGACGCGGCGCAGGACGGCTTGTGCCTCCTGGAGCTGTCCCGCTTCGTAGAGTTCGATGCCCTGCGAATAGAGTTCTTGTGCGGTGGGTTGAGCGTCCTGTGTCAGCGCCGTTGCGGACGCCGTTGAGGTGACACTCAGAAATGTGCCGGAGCACAAAGCGAGTACGAGAGCAGAAGTACGGATGCGCAACGCAGGGCCTCCCAAAAAAACGGGGTGTAGCGCAGGACGAGATGCCGTCGTCGTCCTGAAGAGGGTGGGCCGTGACATTCACGGCGTTTGCAACATCGGCAAGCTGTCCTGGGATCGACGAGACCCTCGGCCCGCAAGCAGACATCTAATACAAACGACCACCTGAAACCGAAGTGTAAAGGCAGGGCTATTGATCCGCAAGTAGAGATTTCAGTGATAGTTGCAGTTTTTTTACCGGGCTTGCGCCGGCCTGAGCCCTCGGTTTGGTAATCCAGGGGGTTTCGCGGATGCGGGGCACCGACGTCGGGGATCACCGAAACCGCCGGGCCACGCCCGGGGGCGCAGCGCGGGGATGGGGCACGCGCCCCCGCGTGGTGACGCGGCGGTTGCAGCTAGTTTGCGGATGCCTTGCACCCCGACATCCCGGGTTGGCGGCGGGGCTTGGGTTTGCTACAATGCCCGGCTCGCTGCGGCCCGCACCCTCGGGCCCGGCCTCGCTACTCATCCCCAACCGACGCCGGGCAACAGACCGGCCAAAACGCACCGAGGTGACTCATGGCACATAAAAAGGGACAGGGCTCGACCAAGAACGGCCGCGACTCCAACCCCCAGTACCGCGGCATAAAGCTCTACGGCGGCGAAACCGCGAAGGCCGGATCCATCATCATCCGCCAGTGCGGAACCAAGTTCAAGCCCGGTTTCAACGTCGGCATCGGTAAGGACGACACCCTGTTCGCCCTCACCCCCGGCACCGTCGAGTTTCAGGGCCGTAAGGTCCACGTCCGTGAATCGGCCTGATTACCGGACCCGGCTCGGCTCATACCACTGCTAAGATGAAGCCCACGTTCATGGAACGTGGGCTTTCCTTTGAACAAGTCTCCGCAGCAACCAACGACCCATGTTCATCGACTCCGCCAACATCCTGGTCCGCTCCGGCAAGGGGGGGGACGGCTGCGTCGCTTTCCACCGCGAGAAGTTCGTCTCCAAAGGCGGCCCCAGCGGCGGTGACGGCGGCAACGGCGGGTCGGTCATCCTCGTCGCCGACCCCGCCGTCGAGACCCTCATGGACTTCGCCGGCCGGCACCACTGGTTCGCGCCCGATGGCGAGCAGGGCGGGGCCAAGGGCATGACCGGGAAGAAGGGCGGTGACCTGGAAATCCACCTGCCCCCGGGCACGCTGGTCTACGAAAACCCGCCGGAGCTGCTGGCCCCCAAGGAGCCCGACCCCGACGACCCGGACCGCATCCTCGAAGAGATCTTCCTCACCGGGCATGAACGTGCACAGCTCGCGCAGGTCCGCTCGCCCCAGCCCGGCGAAGCGCCCTCGGGCCCGCTGCTCATCGACCTCAACACCCCTGGCATGCGCTACACCATCGCCGGCGGCGGGCGCGGGGGCTTCGGCAACGAGCACTTCAAGTCCTCCACGAACCAGACCCCACGCGAGGCGACGCCCGGCGAGCCGTCCATCGAGCTCTACCTCCGGCTCGAACTCAAGCTCATCGCCGACGTCGGCCTGCTGGGCAAGCCCAACGCGGGCAAGAGCACGCTGCTGTCGCGCATCAGCGCCGCGCAGCCGAAGATTGCGGACTACCCGTTCACGACGCTCAAGCCCCAACTCGGGATCGCCCGGCTCGACGCAGGCCAAGCCGCGGCGATGAGCCCGGGCGGCGGGCGTCGGCTGGTCTTCGCCGACATCCCGGGGCTCATCGAAAACGCGCATCAGGGCCAGGGGCTCGGGCTCCAGTTCCTTAAACATGTCGAACGCACGCGGGTCCTGCTCCATGTCCTCGAGGTCGAGCCGACCGACGGCAGCGACCCGATCGAGAACTACCACGTGATCCGCAACGAGCTGGCGCAGCACAGCCAGGCCCTCGCCTCCAAGCCCGAGGTCGTCGTGCTGAGCAAGGCCGACCTGTTGGGCGGCCCCGAGGACCACGCGGTCGCGGCGGAGATGATCGGCAAAGAGCTCGGTGTCCAGGTGCTCACGATGAGTGCCGCCACCGGCGAGGGGATCCCGCAGGTCCTCGAAGCGTGCTGGGGGCTGCTCGACGGCAAACAGAAGCAGCGCCCCGCCTGGCGCGACCCGATCGACTAGGCTCTGTCCGAAAACAGTGGGATGGCCGTCTCGGCCGTCGATTGAGCTTCGTGACGGGCGGGACGCCCATCCCACCATTGGTTTTCAGACACAACCTAGCCCGCCGCCCGTCTCGCAGCCCCCCAGCTTCACACCCTAAACCAGAGCACACGGATTCCAGCCAAAGCTGTTTGGCTGTTATGCCCGATGTCGGCCGACGCCCAAAACACAACCGGTTATCATGCCCACGCCTCAACGGCGGTCCTTCCCCCCAGGTGTGTAACCCCATGTCAAACGTCAACCTCCTCGCGGTCAGCGTCGGTAACACCCGCACGCGGATCGGCTCGTTTGTCGACGGCAAGCTGCTCGAAGTCTCCGCCTTCCGCAACGCACGCACCGAAAAAATCGGCGCGGCGATCGACACCGCCTACGCCCACCTCGCCGACCGCCCCGACGCTAACGTCCTGCTCGCGACGGTGGACCCGGACCGGGGCGACGCCGTCGAAACGATTGTCAGGAAACACCTGGACCGCGACGTCTACCGCGTCGAGCGCGACATGCCGATCCCCGTCGGCCGACAGCTCGACCGTGAAGCGCTCGTCGGCGAAGACCGCCTGCTCAACGCCGCCGCCGCGTACGACAAGCTCAAGCAGGCATGCGTCATCGTCGATGCCGGCACCGCCATGACCATCGACCTCGTCGACGGCGAGGGCACGTTCCACGGCGGCGCGATTACCCCCGGCGCTCAGCTCATGCTCGACGCGCTGGGCCAACGCGCCGCGCAGCTTCCCGAGATCGAGCTGCGCAAGCCCGAAGAAGTCGTCGGCCACAACACCGCCGAGGCGATGCTCTCCGGCGTGTTCTACGGCATGCGCGGCATCGTCCGCGAACTCGTCGAGCAGTACGCCACCGAGACCGGGCAGTACCCGCTCGTCATCGCGACCGGCGGCGACGCCCAGGTCCTCTTCCGCGATAGCGACATCGTCGAACGCGTCGTCCCCGACCTCACCCTCTGGGGCCTCGCCGTCACCCTCCGCAGCGCACTCGAGCAGGCCGAGGGATGAGTGGATTGACAGCTTGCTTGGTGGCCGGGGTTGAGCGCAGCGAACCCCCGGATCGAACCGATAGCGAGTCCCACAACACGCGACCCTCGCCCCCCGGCGTCGCGTAGCGGCGCGGCTATTCTATGAAGCGCTAGCGACGAGCCAATAGCCGCACTGCTACGCAGTGCCGGCCCCCGACACGCCCAAATCCCTCCGACCCACGCATCCGCGTATGCCCACCGAGCTCACCCAAGACGCCGCCCTGCAACGTGCCCGCTCCTATTGGTGGGCCGCGCTGATGGTCGTGATCCCGCTGCCCTTCGTGATCCTCCCGGTCACGGGGGCGGACTGGCTCAATGTCGCGCCGGGCGACGCCTTCCCGGGCGGCGCGCGCTTCACCATCATGTCCTTCATCGCTGCGGGCTCGCTCGCCATGCTCGGCATGTTCGCCCGCAACCAGGCCTACAAGAGCAACTGGCAGGGCGATGTCGTCACGCCCGGAGGCTACGCACGTGGCAACCTCTACTTCTTCGCCGCGATCGTCCTCGGCGCGGTCGGCATCGCGCTCGCCGGCGTCAAGGTCGGCTACCCCGCGCCCAGCTTCGCCGCCGCACCCGTCTACTTCGGCCTGCTCCTGCTCAGCAAGCCCAACGGCAAACCCATGCAGCCGCACCCGCCCGCGCACATCGAGCCTGGCGTCAAGGACAAGCCGTGACACGCCTCCACCTCGCCACCGCCAGCACACCCGGCGCGATCGCGCTGCTCCAGCTCCACGGCCAAGACACCCCACGCATCCTCAGCGAACTCACCGGCCGCGCCGATTGGCGCGCCGGCCGCGTCGCGCTGTGCAGCTTCGCCGAAATCGACGAAGGGCTCGCGGTATTGATGGACCGCGGCGACAACGCCGCCCCCTGGGCGCAGCTCATGCCCCACGGCGGCCCGCGCGTCGTGCAACGACTCATCGACCACCTGCTCACGCTCGGCTGCACCTTCGAGCCCCAGCCCGATCCGCGCGACGTCTACCCCGAGGCGGGCAGCGCGATCGGGGCCGATATGCTCCACGCGATCGCCAACGCCGCGAGCCCCGCCGCGATCGACCTGCTCGCCGCGCAGCCCGGGCGTTGGCGCGGCCTGCTTCAGCAGACCGGCGCTGACGAGACGGAACTACGCGAGGCCATCTCCCAGCGCTCGCGCGTTCTGGATCGGCTGATCACCCCGCCGACCGTTGTTGTCGCGGGGCGGGCGAACGTCGGCAAGTCCACCCTGACCAACGCGCTCTCGGGCCGGGCCGTCAGCATCGTCGCCGACCTGCCCGGCACGACGCGCGACTGGGTGGGGACGCTGGTGGAGCTGCGCTCGGGTCTCGGGTCTGGGGTTTCGGGTCTCGCTGGAGGTCACGCTCCCAGCCCGAATCCCGAAACCCCAGACCCGGCACCCGAGGTTGCCGTGCAATGGCTCGACACACCCGGCCTGCGCGTCAGCGACGACACGGTTGAGCAGCGCGCGATCTCGCTCGCCCGCTCGGTGGTCAAGAGCGCTGACGTGCTGATTGCGATGCGTGATGTATTGAACGACTGGCCCGAGCCGGGGGCGCTGCCGCGCACGCCGGACCTCTGGGTGCTCAACAAGTGCGACGGGCAGGAGACGGTTTCGCAGTCGCACGACGGCTCATCGCCGGACAGGCCGCTACGTATTAGTGCCGAGCACGGCCACGGGCTGCCGACGCTCCAGCACGAAGTCCTGCAGCGGCTCGGGCTCGGCTTGCTCCAAGATGAAGCGGCCCACTGGGCGTTTTCCACGACCCTACGCGCATGGGCCGCCGGCGAGCCAGTCGATCTTGATCGCTACCTCCAGCCGTAGGGGCCATGCATCCGTAGGGTGGGTGGAGGAGTCCGCGACGATACCCACCGGGCGCTGCCAAACACACCACAACAACGAACTTGTAGGGTGGGTGCAGCGAGTCCGCGAGCGTAACCCACCGAGCGCTGCCGATGGCTGTGGGTCGCACGTGGTGGGTTGCGCTGCGCTCCACCCACCCTACGGGGGAATCAGTCGCGGCCGCGCTGGGCGCGTCTTGCCTCGGTGAGCAACTCGGTGAGCCGGTCGCCGTCTTCTTCGCCGTGGTCGCCCCAGTCGCGGAGGAAGGCGGCCAGCGTTTGCGTCGCGTCGTCGGTCTCGCCCGCCTCGATCTGCGTCTCGATCGCGGCGACCTCGGCGGCGTAGGCGTCCTGCAATTCGGTGAGTCTGGCGCGGGCGTCGTCGGCGAAGTCGGTGGTCGAGCCGATCGACAACGCATCGAGCAGCATCGGCAGCGCCTCGCCACGCTTGCCGCGCTCGGCCAGGCGCGCGGCGCGTTGGTAGGTGCGTTGGGCGTCGCGGTGGAAGGGCTGCTCGAAGGCGTCGATCGCGGCGACGAGGTGTTCGGGGCCGGGCAGTGTGTCGTCGCCGTGCTCGGGCTGGTCGAAGACGACGACGTTGAAGCCCGAGCGGTCGTAGGCGGTCGCGGGGAGCAGCGCGAGTTCGCGTTCGATGTCGTCCTCGCCGTTGAAGTAGACGAGGGTGGAGCGTTGGGAGGCGTTGCGCAGGGCGCGTCGGTCGGCGTTGGGCGCGAAGCCGGGGATGTTGTCGCCGCGGAAGTTGAGGTCGCCGGGGAACGCGCCGCCGAAGAGGACGAACGCCGCGCGGAAGTAGTCGGGGGTGAGGACGCTGGCGGCGTTGACGACGGTGGCGCCGTTGTCCATGCCGACGAGGTAGATGCGCCGTGGGTCGAGGCTGTAGCGTTCGGCCATGAGCTGGACGCCGACGATCGCGCGAGCGTGCGCGAAGAACGGCCGATTCGCGGAGCCCGCGGGGAAGCCGACGTAGATCAGGTTGTGTTCGCTGAGTGCGGGCAGCCAGTCCTCGGGGCACCGCCGTCGGACACCGGACTGGATCAGGATCAGCAGCCCGGCCGGCCGGTCCGCACGGTAGGTCTCGGGGACCTCGACAAACCAGTCGGTGTTGTTACGGCCGCTGTCGGTGGTGGGGTCGTCCGGGCTGTTGCGGTACTTTTCGGTGTCGGCGGTGCGTGGCTCCCAGCCGTAGAGCAGACGTGTTTCGTGGATGATGCGGTAGGGGATGCCGGGGGTTTCGATCTCGTAGTGCCCGACACGGTGGCGCGGGTCGGGCTCGCCGCCGGGGACGCCGTTCTGTGCCCAGACCTGAACGCTGGCGGAAAGGCAGGACAGCGCGAGGCCCAGAACAGCCAACGCCCGCCAGTGGTTTCCGCTTCGCATGTGTCGCTCCTCACGCACCCCCGCCCGCTGCAAGGACGCCGCCGACATCGCCGTCTTACGACTCGTCGTCCGTATCGCCCGCGATGCCGTCGCGCATCTTGGTGTCGGCCTGGATGTTGTTCATCTTGTAGTAGTCCATCACACCCAGGTTCCCGCTGCGGAACGCGTCGGCCATCGCCTTGGGCACCTCCGACTGCGCGAGCACCACCAGCGCCTGGTTCTTCTGCTCTTCCGCGCGGAACTCCTGCTCCTGCGCGACCGCCATCGCACGGCGCTTCTCCGCCTCGGCCTGGAAGCGGACCTTGTCGGCCTCGGCCTGGTCGGCCTGGAGCTTCGCGCCGATGTTCTCGCCGACATCGATATCCGCGATGTCGATCGACAGGATGTCAAACGCCGTGCCCGCGTCCAGCCCGCGGTCGAGCACGACGCGGGAGATGCGGTCGGGGTTTTCGAGGACGTCTTTGTGCGTCTCCGCCGAGCCGATCGTCGTGACGATGCCCTCGCCGACACGGGCGACGATCGTTTCTTCCAGTGCACCGCCGACGAGCCGGGCAAGGTTCGCGCGGACCGTCACGCGGGCGCGGGCCTTGAGCTGGATGCCGTCCTTCGCGACCGCGTCGATCGTGCCCCGGCCCGACTGCGTCGCGGGGCAGTCGATCACCTTCGGCTTCACCGAGGTCTGCACCGCTTCGAGGATGTCACGCCCGGCCAGGTCGATCGCGCAGGCCGTGTCCCAAGGCAGGTCGATCTTCGCGCGGTCGGCGGCGATCAACGCGTTGACCACGCGGGGCACGTTGCCTCTGGCGAGGTAGTGCGTCTCGAGTTGGTTGGTTGCGACGTTGATGCCCGCCTTCACTGCCTGGATCCGGGAGAGGACGATCGTGTTGGTGTTGACCTTCCTAAACCACATCCCGATCAGCGAGCCGAAGCTGACGGAGGCCCCCGAGACCTTGGCCTGCAGCCAGAGGTTGAAGAACTTGCTGACGATCAGGACAACAACCAGGAAGATGATGACCAGGATGACGATCACGACGGTCATGATGACCATCTTGGGATCGACGGCGAGGAGGTTTGGCGGGGTCAAGTCGTTGAGCATGTTGCGTCATCCTCTCCCGGGGGCGTTGGGTGGATTGGGGGGCGGGTTGCCGGTGCGGTGCCCATCATCGCCGGGCGGGGCGGCGGAGGCAAGCGCAAGCCGGGGCCGTTAGGGCCGATGCTGCACCACCCCACGAAAAGCCGGGTCATCGTTTACCATAGCCCGTCACACGAAACGCGAGGAGCACCGCATATGCGAGCGATTGTCACAGGCCAGGTCGGCGTCGATAAGAAGGGGTATCTCAAGCAGCTTGTCGATCTCGCCGGCCAGCGCGGCACGACGATCGACCTCTACAACGTCGGCGACCGGATGTACGGCGAGGCCCCCGACATCCGCCCGGGCAGGATCCTCGACCTGCCGCTGGCCCGGCTGCGTTCGCTCCGCCGCGCCGCGTTCAAAGACATCATCGCGGAGTCCGAAGGCCAGGAGCACGCCGTGCTCAACACCCACGCCACCTTCCGCTGGCGTCACGGGTTGTTTGCCGCCTTCGACTTCGACCAGATCCAGGCCTTCAAGCCCGACATGCTGATCTGCCTCATGGATAACATCGAGGTCGTCCACGCCCGGCTTCACGAGGACTACACCTCGGACGCCACGCTCAAGGACCTGATGGTCTGGCGCGAAGAGGAGATCATGGTCACCGAGATGCTCGCGCAGGCGTTGGGCATCCCGACCCAGTTCTACGTCCTGTCGCGCGGCCGGGAGGTCGATACGATCGAGACGTGTTACCGGCTGATCTGCAAGCCCGAGATGAAGAAGGTCTACCCGAGCTTCCCGATGACGCACGTCGAGAAGCTGCCGGAGGTGCGCGCGCGGATCGACGCGTTCCGCGCCGAGTTGGCGGACAAGTTTGTGGCGTTCGACCCGGCGGATGTGGACGAGAAGCTTCTGCTCGACGCGGCGCTGGAGGCGGCGAAGAACGGCGAGGACTTTATCGAGGCCGACGCCGGCGCGTATCGGCCCGGGGAAAAACTCCAGGTCTCGGTGCGCGAGGTGCTCGATATCGCCAAGGATGTCGACGGCCAGATCTACACACGCGACTTCCAGATGGTCCGGCAGAGCGACATGATCATCTCGCTCGTGCCGGTGCTGCCCGACGGCTCGCCGGGCTTGTCGAGTGGGGTCGAGCGCGAGCTCCAGCACGCGTTTGACCACAGCCGGGATGTGTATGTGGTGTACCACCCCGAGAAGCCGCCGAGCCCGTTCATCACCGAGACCGCGACGAAGGTGTTCCGCACGACCGACGAGGCGATGGCGCACTTCGAGGCGTCGGGCTTCCTCGCGGCGGGGAACCTGTTTGGGCATTAGGTTGTGTCTGGCAACTTCTCAATGGGTGGCCGGGGTCGGGCGCAGCCTGCCCCCGGAATCCGTGGGTGCGTTGTTCCGGGGGTTCGCTACGCTCAACCCCGGCCACCCATTGTGCCACCCAACACGGCCTGGTGGATATAGCCCGCATCCCTTCACAAGACGTCGGCGATCGCAGCCTGCCGTGCGTGTTGTGTTTGCGTGCCCCTGCATCGGGCTATGTCTGATGCGCGTTGCCGGATCGCATGAGCCGCAAGACAGCCTGCCGCATGAGTCCCGCGAGGATCAGGACCGGCGCTATCAGCACGGCCGCGAAGTACAGCGCCGCGTAGAGCAGCCCGAGCATGGCAAGCCACTCGCCCCGCGCGCCCTGGGCCGGGGGCGTGCCGCTGAATGCGCTGGTGTATACACGCCAGCCGAGGGCGTGAGCGATCGCCCAGCACGCGATGATCGCTGCGCCGACCGTGACCCAGCCCAGCGGGGAACCGGCGAGCCATGCGGCGGTGCGCGCGATGCGTGTTGGGAGTGATACGGGTTTACTCATCGCTGGCCTCTGTTGCGTCTGATGCCTGGGCCGGGCCGGGTCCGTTGAGTACACGCTCCCAGAGCGGCCCCTGCACGAGCGCGTAGAGCAGGACCGCGTCGCCGACCTGGTTGCTCGCGGCGTAGCGGCGGGTGTCGCCGTCGCGTACGGGGAAGGCGGCGAACTCGAGCATCGCGAGAAGTGCCGCGAGGGTTTTGTCGTCGTCGAATGCGGCCGCGCCGAGGATGGCCATGCCGCTGGCGCCGGTGCTGATATCGAGGACGGGGACGATCGGCCCGGAGTCGATATCGGCGGGCCCGCGCCAGCTCGCCGGCCACTCGTGCGCGTAGCCGAAGCCGAGGAACGAATCGCCGAGATGCTTGCGGGCGGTGGCGTACTGCGCTTGTGCGTAGTCGGGGTCGATCAGTTGCAGCATGTGCGCGGTGAAGTAGATGCTCGTGCCCTCGGGTCCATCGAGATGGTTGCCGCCGTAGGTGAAGCTCGAGACGAGCAGGCCGGTCTCGGGGTCCGTGAGGCGTTTGCGCACGTTCGCGAACCAGGTGTCGATGAGCCCGCGGTGGTCCCTGCCGTCGGCGAAGTCGCTGAGCACGATCGCGGCGACGGCCGCGCTGTTGCAGAACATCCAGCACTCGTCGGGGTAGCTTTCGGAGCAGGTGATCGGCCCGGCACTAAGCTGAGCCGCGACCGCGTCGATGCGTTGTTTCAGCTTGGGCGCGAGCGCGTCGCTGGGCGAGACCGCCTGCCTTGCCGCGAGCATCAGCGAGATCTCGCCGTCGACAAAGATGCTCCGGCCCGTCGGGTTGTGGTAGACGCCGTAGGTCGCGTAGGGCATCAGGTAGTGAAGTTGGCCGTGCGCGGCCTCGACGGCGAGGGTTTCGTCGATGATGCGATCGACGATGGCGAGGTAGCGCTCCTGTTCGCCCGGTTCATGCAGCGCCATGTTGCACAGCGCGAGGACGAGGAACGTCCGGCCCATGAAGTCCCACTCGGCGTTGGCGATCCGCATCTGGTCCTGCGTCGCTTGGCGCTGTTGGTCGTCGCTCCATAGCTCAAGCTGGTAGCTGGCGAGTTCGTGTGCCCGCGGCGCGATGGCGGTGTCCCGGTGGAAGGTCGTCGCGGCGGGCGTGAACCAGAGGTGGACCGTCCCGAGCCAGCCGGCCGCCGCGAGGGTGAGGCAGACCACCCCGACGGCGAGCCGGGTCATCGGCCTGGGTTGTCGGGGATCGGCGGCGGCGGTGTCGGGTGTGTCCGGCATGGCCTTGATAATACTCTAAACCGCAAAGTAAACAAGTGCGTTGGTGATATGGGCGGTGCAGACAAACAGCGGGGCGGCCTATGGGCGGCCCCGCTGTGTAAGGGTTGGGTGTGGTTTTCGGGTTTACTGCGGGACGGGGGCGGGCCTTGGCCCGGGGCGTGGTGCCGGGCGGTCGGGCTCGGGCTGGGGGGTGGGGGTTGGCCGGGGGCCGGGCCGGTCGGTGTTGTCGGGCTCCGGCTCAGGCGTGGGCGTAGGTGTGGGTGTGGGGGCCGGTCGCGGTGTGGGGCGAGGCGCGGGTCGGTCGGTGTTGTCGGGATCGGGTTCTGGCTGAGGCTGAGGCTGGGGTTGGGGGTTAGGCATCGGCGCGGGGCGTGGGCCGTTTTCGGGTCGGGGGTTGGGCTGGTCGCGTGTGTCGTCGGGCTGGGGGTTGGGCGTCGGGCCGGGCTCGGGCATGGGCGCGGGGGAGGGGCCGCGTCGCCGGTCGTCGCGTCGTGGTCCGGGTGTGGGTCCGGGTCGGTTGTTGTCGTCGCCGCCTTCGATGACGGGTCCGACGGGCCTTGCGTTGCGGTTGCCGCGTCCGCCTGCGGTCTGTTCGAGGCGGAGCCGGCGGGGCTCGATCTTGGTCTGGGTCATGGTGCTGCCGGCCATGGCGGTCTGCGTGTAGCCGACGGTCGTGCCCTCCATCACGATCGTGTCCATGTACGTGTCGAGGTTGCGGTAGATGACCCCGCCGTACTGGGTGCGTGTGCCGGTCGTGGTGCGCATGCCCTGGACGTTGTTCTCGATCTCGAACGAAACGTCGAAAACGAACTCGATGACGGCAAAGGTGTTTCCGTCTTCTTCGGTCACGCCGAGGTACTTGAACGTACCGCCGCCTTCGACGTCCGCGCCGGGGAAGGTCATCGCGGCGGGGAAGTAGTTGATCTCGACGCCCTCGACGCTCCACGTCGTGTCCTGCGCGATATCGCCGGCCGGGTAGAGCAGGCGCGGGTCGTAGAACCCGCTGTTTTCCATCATGTCCGCGCCGTCCTGGGTGAGTGCGATGGGCGAGTCGACGTCGCACTCCCAGTAGCCGTCGCGGACCTCGTACTCGAGTTCGAGCCCGCTGAGTTCGCGGCCGATGTTTTCTTCGTAGCGCTCGCCGTTCATCCGGATTTCGGACTCGGTGCTGAGCGCGACGAAGGTGATCTTTGCGCCGGTGATGGTTGCGCCGGTGAGCTCGGTGACTTCGTAGCGGATACGGTTTTCGATCTCGGACTCGATGGAGCCTTCGACGACGAAGCCGTCGGTGTCGTAGATGTATCGGCCGCGCTCGGTGTGCTCGCCGGTGACGCTGTACTCGTAGGTCTGCCCCTGCTGGGGTGCGGGCCCGCGGAGGTCGACGGCCCAGGCGGGCATGGCGGTTGTGCCCAGCGTGGTCATCGTCGCGGCGGCGAGGAGGGTTTTCAGGGGGTGTTGGCGTTGGCGGGTCATGGCGGTGTCCTTCCCACAGAGGGCGTTGGGTGCCGTTTTGAGCCGGGCGATGCAGTTTCTTATGCCCCACATTACCCGGCGGGGGCTCAGTCTCAAAGGGATATGCGACAGCGACGCGGAAAAGGGGCCACGCCGGGCAGATTTTTCATTCCATGCGTTGTGTTACGCGGGTTTTTGTTAGCCGCGTCGCTACGCGACGCCGGGGCCTTGTCATAGAGAGAGGTCTGCACGGGGCACCGGCATCGCGTAGCGGTGCGGCGATTGGGGCAGGACAGCCACGCAGTCTTACCGCTTCTCCCCCGCCTGAGCGAGCAGGGCGGCGTGGCACTTGCAGCCCAGGTGGAAGCGGTCGAGGTCGAAGTGCTCGTCGGGGCTGTGGATCGCGTCGGTGTCGAGCCCGAAGCCGATCAGCAGCGAGTCGAGGCCGAGCTGGTTCTTGAGGTCGGCGATCACGGGGATGGTCGCGCCTTCACGGATCAACGCGGGGGGCTGGCCGACGATCTTTTCGATCGCGTTCGAGGCCGTGTGCACCCAGTCGCTGTCGGCGGGCACGGCGACGGGGTCGGCCTCGCCGTGGTTGGTGATCTCCCAGCGGCAGTTGCCCACGTCGTGGCTCTGGATCCAATCCGTGAACTGCTTCGCCAGCTTCCGGGGGTCCATGTTCGCGGGGATGCGGAAGCTGACTTTTGCGCCGGCGAAGCTGGGGATGACGGTTTTGGCGCCTTCGCCCATGTACCCGCCGTAGAGCCCGTTGATGTCGCACGATGGGCGCTGCCAGCGGCGCTGCAAGGTCGTGTACCCCTTCTCGCCGAACGGCACCGCGCCGACGCCGCCGAGGTACTGGTCTTCGTCGAAGCCGAGTTGTTCCCACTTCGCCGCCTCGTCGGCCGAGACATCCGCGACGTCGTCGTAGAACCCGGGGATGGTGACGCGGTTGTCGTCGTCCATGAGCTTGCCCAAGACACGCGAGAGCAGGTTGGCGGGATTGGGCAGCACGCCGCCGTAGAGCCCGGAGTGCAGGTCGCGCGAGGGCCCGTGCAGCTTGAGGTCGAAGTAGACCAGCCCGCGCAGCGCGTAGGTGATTGCGGGGGTCGTGCCGTTTTTGCCCTGCCACATGCCGGTATCGCTCACGACGCAGATGTCGGCCTGGAGGTCTGCTGCGCGCTCTTCGAGCACCTTGGGCAGCGTCACACTCCCGCACTCCTCTTCGCCCTCGATCAGCAGGGTGACATGGCAAGGCAGTTTCTGCCCGGTTGCGTGGTAGCTGCGCATCGCTTCGAGGAAGCACATGACTTGCCCTTTGTCGTCGCAGGCACCCCGGGCGTAGAGCTTGCCTTCGCGGATGTCGGGCTCGAACGGCGGGGTGGTCCAGCCGTCGAGCGGGTCGGGCGGCTGAACGTCGTAGTGGCCGTAGAACAACAGCCGAGGTGCGCACGGGTCGGCGACGTGGTCGTCGGTGGTCTTTGCGATGACGACCGGGTGCCCGCCGTCGGCGCTGGCGATATCGACGGCCAGCCCCATGTCGCTGCAGAACGCCGCGACCCAGTCCGAGGCGTCTTTGACATGCCCGGCAAAGGCCGGGTCGGTGCTGACGCTGGGGATCGCGAGGAGGTCTTTGAGCCGGTCGACAGCGTTTTGCTGGTCGGCGTCGAGGTGGGCCAGGGCGGTTTCGAGGGCGTTGGGCATCATTATTCTCGGGGGTTAGGCGAACCGGGCCAACATAGTAGCCGTACTGGATACCCCGGCGCGGCGGCGGGTGAAACAGCCTGGCCCGATACCGCGTCTTTGCGACCAGACACACCGACGCCCCAGTGTTTGGGGCATGCTACAATTCGGGGCTCAATTTCCCCCTCCCTTTGAAGGACACTGTAATGACCAAGCGTACGCTGATGTGGATGATGATGGCTCTGATCGCGGTGATGCCCGCCTCGCTCGCCGCGGCCGACGATGCGTTGACCGGCCGCTGGGCGCTCGAGAGCGTCACGGTGCAGGGCCAGACCGAAGAAGCCCCCGAGGGCGAGCTGGTCTTTGAGTTCGGCGCTGACAACACCGTCACGATGTACCAGCAGGGCCAGGAGATGGAGTCCGGCACCTACGAGGTCCAGGGCAACCAGCTCGTGATGACCTCCGCCAGCGACGGCGAGACCGAGACCGTCGGCTTCGCGGTTGACGGCGACACGCTGACGCTGAAGATGGAGATCCAGCCCGGCCTCGAGATGAGCATGGCGTTTAGCCGCGAGGGCTCCGGCAACCACGCCGCGCCGATCGACTTTGTCGCCCTCGATGGCTCCGACCTGCATGGCCGATGGGACATGCAGTCCGTCGAATTCGGTGGCCAGAAAGAGGAAGTTCCCGCCGGTGCGTTTTCGATCGAGTTCCTGGCCGACGGCACGTGCAAGATGTACGAAGAAGGCGTCGAGTCCGACTCGGGCACCTACAGCGTGAGCGGCGACCAGCTCACCGTGACCACCGAGAACGACGGCGAAGCGCCCGTCGGGACCTACTCGATCGAAGGTGACACGCTGAGCGTTGAAATGACCGATGAGGGCATGACTTACAAGATGACCCTCACCCGCGCGAACTAAACCGATCTTGAAGGCCCTGCCCGTTACCGGAACGGCGGCGGGGGGGTGAACTTCGAAGCACGGGCGCGATCCGCCGCAGCGATGCGGGCCTGGACGCGCCCGTTTTTGATGCGCGTTTCGAAGACGACGGCCGGTGGTTCCGTGTCGGGCTCGTCCAGATTGCTGCCTGTGGCCAGGTCGTAGCTGAGCCCGTGGTGGGGGCAGGTGATCGCGCCGCTGCAGACCGGCCCATCGCCCAGCGGGAGCATCGCGTGCGGGCAGAGGTTGGCGATCGCGCGGAGGGTTCCCGCGTCATTGAGGACCAGGACGGCAAGCCCGTCGATCTCCACGACCCGCCGCGCCCCGGGCGGGAGGTCGGCTGCTGCTGCGAGGTCGATCCAGTCGGTGCGATGGGTGCCGGGATCAGTCGTCATGGCGACATGCTAGCTTCGAGGATGTGTCGTCGGGATCAAAAAGGGGTCGGGAGTCTTTTTCGCGAATGCCTTGGCCGCACAAGGCGGTTGGGAGAAAAAGACTCCCGACCCCTTTTTGATCGAGGGTCCGTAGCGTTACGCAAGTTCGGTCGGCGTGTCGTCGAGTTCCAGCCTGCCGTCCACGAAACGTGCGGCGAAGGTCGCGACGGGGGGCTCGAGGTCGGGGAAGTCGATGTTGACGCCGTTTGCGATGTTGTAGGCGTAGCCGTGGTAGGGGCAGGTGATGATCTTGCCGCGGAGTTCGCCGTCTTCGAGCGGGCGGCCGGCGTGGGGGCAGGTGTTGGCGATGGCGTGGAGCTTGCCGTCGAGGTTAAAGACGACGACGGGCCTGCCGTTGACCGCGGTGCAGACACGCCCACCCTCGGGCAGGTCGGCTTCGACGATGGTCGGTTCGGCGGGGGTGAACATGGGGGTAGGGTAGTGGATTGAACGCGGTCGTCGAAGTTCAAGCGTCCGCGAATAGCCGCACCGCTACGCGGTGCCGGTGCTTCGGCGATGCGCCCCAACATCACGCCTCTCAAGGCGTCGGCGTCGCGTAGCGATGCGGCTATTTTGTTTGGTGCTCAGGGATAGGTGCGTTTCGTCGCTACACTTCTCTGTCCCGTTGTACTCACGAAAGCCCGCCGATCCATGCCCGACCCGACGCCCCCCGACTCCCGCTCCGCCGCGCTGACGCGCATGCTTGCGCTGCGTGCGATGGGGATGGCGGTCGATGCGTCGCCTTTCCGCCCGGCCCAGGGCACGACGCGCAGCTCGATGCTGCACGCGATCCCGGCCGCCCGGGTGCTGCTGGGCGACGACAGCCCGGGGGCGCTGGATGCGATGGCCGATGAGCTCGCCGGCTTCGCGTCTTTTGCCCAGGCCAGTGGCGACGCCCCGATCCTGACCGACGGCCAAGGCCACACCCGGCCGGTGTACTACCCGCTGTGTGTGCACCTGATGCTCAGCGCGCTGGCCATGCAGCGGCAGCACGTTACGCAGCGTCTGGGCGATAGCTGGGCCGATCGGCTTGCGGCGTTCATGCGGCCGATCCAGGCGGCGCGGGTGGCGGACGACCAGATGGACGACGAAGAACTCACCGCGGGGGAAGTCGGCGTGCTCCTCTGGAACGCGCTGTGCGAGTTGCAGTGGTCGTTGCTGACGCGTTGCGAATTCGACGGCTTTATCGCGATGCGTCTGATCGATCGGGTCGCGGGGATCGGGGGCGCGGGCGGCGCGCTGCACCCGCAGGCCCATGACGATACCCCCGACCGCTGGGTCTACCGCGAGCTGACCGGGCTGCACGCGCTGCACCTGGCGTCGCAGGTCGCGCGTGGCGCGGGCTGGGCGGCGCGGTCTGCGATGGTGGCGGAATACCACCTGGGACACACCCAGCCGGACTACACGACGTATCAGCCGTGGGCCCTGTCGGCGTTCGCGGAGGGTGAATCGACGGCCGTCTTTGCCGAGCAGCAGCTCCACGATGTGCAGACCCATCTCGCGATCGAGGGGCCGGGCGGTGCGCTGCTGCCGGGCCTGCTGCTTGCCGATGCGTCGGCGTCGCTGGATGGTAGGATCGTGTCGGTCTGGCAACGTTACCGATTTCAAGGATGAACGATGCGTTACGACAAAGCATGCTGCTGGTGGATCGCGTGCGGTTTTTCGCTGGGGCTGCCGGCTTGGGGTGTGTCGGCTCAGGCCGAGGGTGACGCGGCACCGGTAGAAGGTGAAGCGCACGAAGCGGCCGACGCCCCGCCGAGTGAGGATGCTGCGGCGGGTCGCGACGCCGAGGCGCCGCGGTCGCGTTTTTTCACCGAGGGTGCCGAGCAGGCTGCCCAGCTCGCCACGGCCAGGGAGCTGGAGCGTGAGCTCGCCTCGCTGCTTGGGCCCGACGGGCTCCCGGTGGAGCTGGGGCCTGGCCCTGTGCGCGACGCGCTCAAAGATGTCGCGACGCGCTGCGACCTGTTGGCGCACAGCTCGGCCCAGCCGGTGGCGCTGGAAATCCTTGTCGCCTCGCAGGCCCGGGTCTACAACGCGCTGGTGCAGGACGCCGCGGCCCACGGCGAGTCGGTGGAGGTCGCACGCGGGCTGAGCCAGCTCCGCGACGCGGCGAATCGGCTGAGCGATTTGGAGACGCCCGATGCCGCGGCGGCGGGTGCGTACTGGCTGATGCTCGCGGACCTGATCGACGCCAACCGGACGATCGCGGACCGCGCCGACCGGCGGGTCTTTGTGCGTGAGCTGCTCTCGCGTTTTGTAGAGGACTTCGCCGGGCAAGCGGTCGACCCGGAGGCAGAGCCAGCCCCCACCGATACCGCGGGCTATATCCTCGACGCCCGCGTCGCGCTGGCCCGGCTGCTCGACGAGGCGGGCGAGCAGCAGGCCGCCTACGACGCGTTGGGGCCGCTGGCCGAGGTCACCGCCGAGGATGCCCGCTACGAGCAGGTCCGCCCCGTGCTTGCCCGCCACGCGGTGATCGGGTCGGAGGTCGCGATCGAGCTGCCCACCGCCACGGGCCAGGACTGGCGCCTGGCCGACGCCGCCGGCCAGCCTGTGCTGATCCACGTCTTCGCGCAGGGCATGGGCGACTCGGGCGACTCGATCGCAGCGCTTCGACGATCGATCGCGCTGGCCCGGCTGGGGGGGTACTCGGTCGTCTCGCTGCATATCGGCGAGCTGGTGCCCGGTCGGCCGCTGCCGCCCTGGCCGACAGCGGTGGTCGCGCCGGAGCGCCGAGCGCTCCTCGACGCGCTGGGCGTTGATGCCGTGCCGATGTACGTCTGGATCGATCACGCGGGCCGGGTCGCATCGGTCGGTAAAACGCTGGACGTCGTCCGCCGATTCCCCGAGCCGCCGGAGGATTCGTCCGCGCCCGAGGCCGACACGCCGGCGGCCCAGCCCGCGCCCGAGACGCCCTGACGCTTCCGTCGCGTCGCGGCCCGGGGCTTCGCAAAAGTTCTTTCAACACTCGGAATCGGCCCTGTTTTTCGGTGTATAGTGGAACGCCCGTTTGGGTCCGTTTTCTCTGTCACCACCCTATAGGGCACGCCAATGACTACCGTCGAACGTACCGTTTCTTCAGCCCCAACCCAGCACGCCAAGCTCGTCGCCTGGGTCGAAGAAGTCGCCCAGCTAACAAACCCCGACGCGGTGGTTTGGTGCGACGGCTCCGCTGACGAGTATCAGCAGATGCTAGACGCGATGGTCAAGAGCGGTGCGGCCCAGTGGCTATCGCCGGAGAAAAAACCCAACAGCATCCTCGTGCGCAGCGACCCCGCCGATGTCGCGCGGGTGGAGGACCGGACGTTCATCTGCAGTGTCAACGAAGACGACGCCGGGCCGACCAACAACTGGAAAGACCCCGGCGAGATGCGGGAGATCCTTCGGCCGCTGTTCCGCAACTGCATGCGCGGCCGGACGATGTACGTGATCCCCTTCTCGATGGGGCCGGTCGGTTCACCGATCGCGCATATCGGGGTCGAGATCAGCGACTCGCCTTACGTCGTCGCGAACATGCACATCATGACCCGCGTGGGCAATGAGGTGCTCGAAGTGCTCGGCGAGGACGGGCCGTTTGTCCCCTGCGTCCACAGCGTCGGCATGCCGCTGGCACCGGGCCAGAAGGACGTGCCCTGGCCCTGCAACAAAGACAACAAATACATCACGCACTTCCCCGAGACCAAAGAGATCTGGTCGTTCGGCTCGGGCTACGGCGGCAACGCGCTGCTTGGGAAGAAGTGCTTCGCGCTTCGCATCGCCTCGGTGATGGCCAAGGAACAGGGCTGGCTGGCCGAGCACATGCTCATCCTGAAACTCACCAGCCCCGAGGGCGTGGTCAAGCACATCGCGGCCGCGTTCCCGTCGGCGTGTGGCAAGACGAACCTCGCGATGCTCCAGCCGACGATCCCCGGCTGGAAGGTCGAGACCGTCGGCGACGACATCGCCTGGATGAAGTTCCACGACGACGGCTACCTCTACGCCATCAACCCCGAGGCCGGGTTCTTCGGCGTCGCGCCGGGCACGAACTACAAGACCAACCCCAACGCGATG
>JBCCWH010000044.1:0-26847 GCA_039193915.1 Planctomycetota bacterium | reverse complement strand
GACCTTGACCTTGACGGTCTGCTCGGCGTCGTCGAAGAGGCGGAGCAGGAGGTTGAGCGCCTTGGTCGGGATGATGGCCGAGCGGTCGGCGTCTTGGAGCGACTTGCACTTGCCCTTGGCGAGCGCGAGGCGGTGGCCGTCGGTGGCGACGACGGTGAGGTCTTTGTTGTGGCGTTCCATCAGGACGCCGTTGATCGCGTAGCGCGAGTTTTCGCGGGCGGTGGCGAAGATGGTCATCGCAATGAGGCGGTGCAGGTCCGCGGCCGAGACCTCGAAGTCCGGGTCGTCGGGGAAGCTCGGCGCGTCGGGGAAGTCCTTGGCCGGGTAGCCCAGGAGCTTGAAGCGGGAGTCCTGGCCGACGATCTGGGTCTGGTCGTCCTTGGTGGTGATCGTCAGGGTTGGGTCGGTGGACTCGCGGACGATCTGCTGGAGCTTGTCGGCGGGGATGAGGGCTTCGCCGGCGTCGGACACCTCGATGCGTGGCGTCGAGAGGTGGATGGAGACCTCGGTGTCGGTGGCGGTGAGGGTGAGCGCATCGTCCTTGGCCGAGAGCTTAACGCAGGTGAGGACGGGCTTGGGGGTGCGTGCGACGACGACGCCGCCCACGAGGTTGAGCGACTCGACCAGGGCCCCACGATCACAGATAACCTTCATCAGACACGTTCCTTGGGTTAGATAGACCAAGTAAGGTACCGCTGGGGCGTCGGCGGGGCAAAGCGGCGGGGGGGCTGGGGGCGGGGTGAACGGCGTTTTTGGGGCGTTGCGCGGGGCTCGGCGGGGTGTTGAAACAGCCCATCCACAAGGTCTCCACGCGGGGACTGGAGCCCGCTTGGCGTGGGGCGGCGGGTCGGCTACACTATTGGGCTCGGTTTTCCCCGGCGGGAACCGGGACGACTCGATTTTCCCCCGCACTTTCCCAGACGAAGGAGCCGGCCATGCCGAAGCTCAAGACGAACAAAGGCCTGATGAAGCGCGTCAAGGTGACCGCGAACGGCAAGATCAAGGCCGGCAAGCGCGGCCGCCGTCACCGCAACAGCCACATGTCCGGCGACGAGATGCGCTCCAAGAACCAGAAGCAGCTGGTCCACCGCCACATGCTCCGCAAGCTCGAGCGCATGATGGGCACCCGCCTGCACATCGCCGAGGACAAGACGGCGAAGAATGACTGATTTGGTGATTTGGTGAAGTAAGAAGTATGAAGTGTGGTGCTGGCCAACCGGGTTGGTGATCCAACACTTCACCAAATCAAACTTCACCAAATCTAACTTGATACCAGCGGCTGGGGCCGACAAGCGAATGGGTTGTAGCCCGTTCCCCCCTGATCGCACTACACAGGAGCCGAGCCATGCCTCGCGCACAGAAAGGCGCCGCCCGGCGTCAGTCCAAGAATCGTTGGTTCAACAAAGCCAAGGGCAACCGCGGCGCCCGCCGCACCCAGTGGCGTCGCGTCAAGGAAGCCGTCGTCCGCGGCGGCGTGTACCAGTACGAGCACCGCCGCCTGATCAAGCGCGACTACCGCCGGCTGTGGATCACGCGTATCAGCGCTGCGTGCAAGATGCGCGACATCAACTACAGCCGATTCATCAACGGCCTCAAGCTCGCCAGCATCGACCTCAACCGCAAGATGCTCAGCGAGATCGCCATCCACGACCCCGAGGCGTTCGACAAGATCGTCGAGCAGGCGAAGGCGGCCATCGAGTCGAACAAGCAGGCCGCGTAAGCATCGCCTGATCTGGAATGAAACGACCGGAAGCCCACGTTCACCGAACGTGGGCTTCTTTGTGTTCCAACGCAGCCCGTGAATCCCGCGTCGCCGTGCCGGCGACGGCTGACATTCGTCGCCATCCGCCATCCGCCATCCGCCATCCGCCATCCGCCATCCGAAACCGCGCCTCCGCCTATACTGCCCGCATGAGCAAAGACACCCCCGATCAAGAATTACTGCGCGAGATCGCGCTGTCCCGCGAGACCTGGCGACTCTTCCGCATCCTTTCTGAGTTCGTCGAGGGCTTCGACGTCATGTCCGGCGTCGGGCCCGGCGTGACCGTCTTCGGCTCGGCACGCACCAAGCCGGGTGAAAAGTACTACGACCTCGCGGTGGAGTGCGGCAAGAAGATCTGCGCCAAGCACTACGCCGTCATCACCGGCGGGGGCCCGGGCATCATGGAGGCCGCCAACAAAGGCGCCCACGAATGCGGCGGCCAGAGCGTCGGGCTCAACATCGACCTGCCCTTCGAGCAGCAGCCCAACCCCTACCAGACCCACCCGCTGGACTTCCGCTACTTCTTCGTCCGTAAGGTCATGTTCCTCAAGTACTCCTGCGGGTTCATCATCTTCCCCGGCGGGTTCGGCACGATGGACGAGCTCTTCGAGACCCTTACCCTCATCCAGACCATGAAGATCCATCCGTTCCCCATGGTCCTCATCGGCCACGACTTCTGGGACGGCCTGGTCGACTGGATGAAGGGAAAACTCGTCGGCGAGTTCGAGACCGTGAGCCCCGAAGACCTCGATCTGTTTACGGTTACGGATGATGTCGACGAAGCCATCAAGATCATCGACGACTACTTCGACCCGACGAAATGGAAGACCCAGGTCCGCCCCGCGATGCCCGGCCCAACGCTGGAGACCGCGCACCTCGAAAAAGAGCTGGAAGAGAACAAGAAGGGATAAGTGCCGACAGGAGGACAGGCATTCCTGCCTGTCACAGGCCGAAGGCCTGATCGCGACGACCCAGTCGGCCAGGTGACGTGATGGTCTATCAAGCTTTTTATTGTTGCTACTCCACCGGCAAGCAGGTCGCCAGCAGCGACCCAGTCGAGATCGATCGGGACTGCGTGGGCACTGTGGCTTTAGATGTTCTTAGAGCTAAAGACGACTTCTTTGGCTTGGTGGACAGCGAGGGCACCACGCTCCAGTTCATGCGGGAAGATGAACACGTGTGGATGGAAGTCCCGGCGCCTGCGGAGCAGGCCAGCTACGGAAAATCCATCACGATGGACGCACTCAAAGCGTTGTTGGCTTCACTGCCGCCTACCTTTTCCCACGATTCGTTTCCGGGGATGGTGCGGGGTTCTTGGCAGTAGCTGAGGGCTCGGCTGCGCCGATGACAGGCAGGAATGCCTGTCCTACTTGCTGATATCAATACGCTCGATACACCACCGCGCCGGGGTAGTAGAAGTTGAGGATGGCGATCGGGTCGTAGCCGCGCTTGGCCATGCCTTGGGCGCCCCACTGGCACATGCCGACGCCGTGGCCGTAGCCCCGGCCAGTGAAGGTGACGGTGTTGCCGCTGACCTGGACCTCGACGTAGCTGGAGTAGAGCTTGTATTCGGCATCCGGCGGGTCGCCGGGCACGGCGAAGTTCGCGGCCTGGCGTAGCTGCTCGGCGTGCAGTTCGTAGCGTCGGCTGCGGTGGTCGGTGACGGCGAAGCGTGTGGGGCGGCCCGCGCGGTTGTGCGCGATCGGGTGGATCGCGTGGACGCCGCCGGTCATGCCCTGGATCGGGTGGTCGTTGGCGGTGCCCCAGCGCACCATCGCCGCGAGTAACCGGGCGTTGGGGTACGTCACCGGGCCCCAGCGGAACTTGGTGGATTCCTGCCCCCACCCGCCGTGCTCGCGGCCGCGCAGCGGGGCGAGGTCATCAACTTTTTCGGGGAACACGCCGACCGCGTCCTGGCCCGTCCCGCCCGAGCAGCTTGAGTAGAACGCCGGCAGCACACGGTGGTCGAACACCAGCACCTGCCCACGGGTCGCATGCACGGCCGAACGCGCCTTGTCGCTCGCGTCGAGGCCGATGTAGGCCTGGCTGGCCTGGCTGGCTTCAAGGTCGAAGTGGCTCGCCCGGCGGTGGGGCAGGTTCATCTCCCAGATCGCGTAGCTCCGGGCGGCGATCGCCTGCGCCCGGTAAGCCTTCTCGTCCCAACTCGCGTACAGCTCACGCGACAACACGCCCGGCAGGTAGCGCTCCATCCCCACATGGTTCACGGCATCGACCCGCCCCGTCGCACGCCCCGACTCGTCGACCACGGCAACAAGCGCGACCGCGTCTGGGTATCGGGTCCCATCAACCTCGACCGTGCCGTTCGCCGAGGTCACGTGTAGCGCGGCAAGCCCCCATCGCACCGCCTGGCCACGCCCGTCGGTGATGACGAACCCACTGCGGTCGTGGGTGATGGTGAGTGGCCCCGTGAACTCGCGTGCCCGTGAGGCGACGGGCTGGTTGCCGGAGGGGCCGACCGTGAGCCGGGTTGTTGCGGCGACCTGTACACGCGTCGCGCTGCGTACGATCCGGACCCGTACGCCTGGCTCGCCACGCAGCGCATTCACGGGCAGCCCGCGCCGCGCTGTCGCCGCATCGACCCGGATCGGTGTGTTTGCGGGGAACGCGCTCGCTGCGCCGCCGCGCGAGGCCTGCTTGCAGCCGGTCAGGCCCAGCAGGAGCAGGGCGATCATGATCAGCACGGGTTTGGCGGTATTGCTTGCCATCCTTGGCTCCGGGGTGGGTGGGCGGAAGACGTATGGTACGGCATCGCGGGGTCGAAGCGGTCTGGGCGCAACAGGTTGCCACGGGTGTCCACCCAAGCTGGGCCAGAGCGCAGCGTCGGCCCGGGTAGCGCTGGGGTGAAATTTACACCCGCGCGACCCGGCCCGGCGCGGCGTTCTGGCCCGGCTTGTCGTGGGTGAGGTATCGAGGGTGCGGCGGGGGCGCAGCAGAACGCCGCCGGCAGGTCCCGGCGGCGTCCAGCGCTGTCGTCATGTCGGTCCCGGCCTGCGTTTACCAGGCCCGGTGTTCGGCCGAGTCATTGGCGTGGATCGCCCCGGTCGTCTCGTCGTAGTACCACGCGCTGGTCCCGATCGCGCCGTCGCCGATCGGGATGGTGTCGGTGAAGGGGTTGCGGGGGATGCCGGGCAGGTAGGGGCCATAGGGGTACCCGGCCGTGCCCGGGGCGGCGGTGTTGCCGTCGGCGTCGGTGGCCATGGTCATCTGGTCGATGAACCCTGCCAGCGTGGGCGGCTCGCCGTTGTGGTGGACTTTGTAAAGCTCGATCTGCTCGCGGAAGCGGAAGACGTCCTGCTTCAGGGCGGACTCCTTGGAGGACTCGGCCGCGGTCGTGAACTGCGGGATAACGATCGCGGCGAGAATCCCAAGGATCACGACGACGATGAGGATCTCGACCAGTGTAAACGCGCGGCCGACGAGCCCTTGGTGTTGTTTCGATCGCGGGCGTGGGTGGCGTGGCATAGGCAGGGCTCCGTTTGGCCTCGCGAGGGTTGGTGCAACCGACGGATCGTCGGCCGCCCGGTGTCCGGGCGTCTTGTGTCGTATCGGAGTCATCAGGCCGGGGCTGAAGCAAGCAATGCCAAGTGGATAGGCCGTGAGGTGTGGTGGGGCGGGTTGTAGGGGTCAGGTGGATGCACACGGCGCGGGCACCACGCCCGGCCCGGTTATCATGCCGGTTATGACGACTGCATGGACGCACGCCCGTTGGATCCGCAAGGACGCCGAGGCATCTCAGGCCAACTGTCCCGGGGGGCGCAGCGGCGACCACCCGCTTCTCGCACAGCTCCTCGCCGCTCGCGGGATTGTCGGCAACGACGCGACGCAGCGTTTCCTCCACCCCAAACTCACCGACCTCCACGATCCTGCACGCTTGCCCGGCTGCATTCGTGCGGCCAAGCGCCTCAAGCAGGCCGTAGACGACCACCAACTCATCGTCATCTACGGCGACTACGACGTCGACGGCGTCACCGCCTCCGCCATCCTCTACCACACCCTTGCGCTGGCCGGCGCGAATGTCCTCACCTACGTCCCGCACCGGCTCGACGAGGGATACGGCCTCAACGAAGACGCGATCCGCGCGATCTCGGATGGCGACTTTCGGCTGGTGGATCGTGAAGCGCGTGATGATGCCGGCGCGACGCCTGCCGTGGATCCGCCATCGCCTATCGCCCATCCGCCATTGATCGTCTCCGTCGACTGCGGTATCACCGCGACCGGCCCCGCGCAGGTCGCGCGCGAGCTTGGCCTCGATCTCATCATCACCGATCACCACCAGTTCGACCCCGACGACCTGCCCGATGCGCACACGCTGGTGCACCCGGGGTTGGCGATGGCGGATGGCGGATTGCGGATATCGGAAGGAAACGCAGATACGAATACCGATCAAGATGCCCCCGGTAATCCGCCATCCGAAATCCACCATCCGCCATCGCCCAACCTCGACCTCTGCGGCGCGGGCGTGGCGTACAAACTCGCGTGGCAGTTCGCGCGTGAGTTCTCCGGTTGTGCGGCGACGGACGCGAAGCCAGCGGGGAAGCTGCCCGACAAGTTCCGGGTGCTGCTGATGGACCTGCTCGCGCTTGCGGCGCTAGGCACCGTCGCGGATGTCGTCCCGCTCGTCGGCGAAAACCGCGTCATCACCTGCTTCGGGCTCTCGCGTATCAAGAAGACGGGCATCGCCGGGCTCAACGCGCTGATCGAGGCGTCCAACCTCGCGGGCGAAAAGATCGACAGCTACCACGTGGGTTTTGTGCTCGGGCCGCGGCTGAATGCCTGTGGACGGATGGGCCATGCACGCGAAGCGGTCGAGATCCTCACCACCGCGCAGGGCGAGCGAGCGAAAGAACTTGCTGAGGAGCTTCACCAGGCCAACGAGCAGCGCCGCGCGACGGAGAGGCGCATCGTTGATGCGGCGGTAGAGCAGGTCGAAACCCACGGCTACCACGCGGACGACCGGCGGGCGATCGTGGTCGCCGGCGAAGGCTGGCACCCCGGCGTCGTCGGGATCGTCGCCAGCCGTCTGGTCGATCGTTACCTCCGTCCTGCTGTGGTGCTCGGGATCGATACGGCGGCTGGCGAGGCCAAGGGCTCGGCCCGGAGTGTCGATGGCGTCAGCATCCACGCCGCGCTCACAAGCTGCGGCGAACACCTCGCCAAGTTCGGCGGACACGCGATGGCGGCGGGGCTGACGATGGACGCGGCGAAGCTCGACGTGTTCCGCGAGGACCTCGTCGCTGCGGTCAACAAAATGCTCGCGGCCGAGGACCTGTGCGAATCGGTGCGTATCGACGCGACGGTTGATCTATGCGACTGCGGCGTCGTCCTTTTCGATGACCTGCAGCGCCTCGCACCTTTTGGCCGAAGCAACCCGAAGCCGCGTCTGCTCACGGAGCGTGTGACGCTGGCGCGGGCGGCGCATCGGATGGGTGCCGCCGGGAAACATCTGTCGCTCCAACTCCGCCAGGGCGGCGCATCGATCCGCGCCGTCGCGTGGAACCGCGGCGACCTTGCCGACGACCTGCCCGCGGGCGTGTCGGTCGACATCGTGTTCCAGCCCAGCATCAATACCTGGCAGGGCCGACGCAGCGCGGAGTTGCACGTGGTGGATTTACGTATCGTCTGAGGCGGCAGGCGACTCGATCCGCGCCTTCGCTGCGCTCAGGTACGGCTTACCCTGAGCACATGAACGAGCGGCATAAGCCGTACCTGAGCGCAGCGAAGGTGCGGATCACCCACCCCCCGGCTTCAGCTCCTCCCCCCAGACCACCGCGTTCGGGTGTGGCTTGATGGACCATGTCCAGTCGCCCTCGGTATGGTGGCGAAGGATATACACGTAGACCCGCCGATGATGACTGGCGTCGTTGACTTCGATCGGCTTCCCGCCGGCGGCCCATACCTTGCCGGGCAGCGTGTCGCGCACCGCGTGCGACGCGGCTTGTTTGAGCTGGCCTGTGATCCGTTTGGCGGCCTCGTAATCCGCGGGCAGTTCGATCAAGAGGTGGGCGTGTGTGGGGCCGACACTGAGCGCCGCCGAGCGGTGTTGCAGCTTGTTCGCCTTGCCGAGGATTGCTTTGCCGACCGTGGCGTGTAGTGCATGGGGGATGTGTACCGCGGTTGAAGACCGCTGCTGCTGATAGGCATGGAGCTTCGCGTGTTCGCCACGGGGTGGTGGGTTTTTGTAGTCGCCCGAGCTGTGGATGCGGTGCTTGCGAGTTCGGAAGCCGCGGGGGTCGCCGTGGAGCCAGCTGCCGTGGGTGTGCAGGACCAAGTGGTACCAGCTTTTGCCCGGCAGTGGCATGGGCTTCCTTTCGCTTGGATCGGGTCTGATTGGGTTTGGTCCGCACCTTCGCTGCGCTCAGGTACGGCTTACAATTCAATTGTTCTCAGCACCATGACAAGAAGTGCCCCAGCGTAGCGAAGGTGCGGATCACCCGGTGCGGATCACCCCAGCCCACCGCCCGCTCAATCGTTCGCCACGAATCTGTAGATCTGCCCATCGAACGAGCAGATGTACACTTCGCCGTCGCGGTCTTCGCCGAACGAGGCGGGCTTGTTGACTTGCCCGATATCGAGGTGTTGGCGGACGCGCTGGCCGTCGAACTGGATCATCCAGAGGTTGCCGCGTTCGAAGTCGCCGTAGAGGTAGTAGCCGTTGATCTGCGGGATATCGTTGCCGCGGTAGACGTAGCCGCCGGTGATGGACATCGCGTCGCTGCGCGGGTGTTCGACCAGCGGATCGACCAGCAGGCCCGTGTCGTCGGTGCGGTCCTCCGCCGCAAAATCGTGTCGGCCCTCGCGGATGCGCCATCCATAGTTGTATCCGCCGCGGATGATGTTGATCTCCTCCCACGCGTTTTGCCCAACGTCGCCGGCCCAGAGCGTGCCATCCTCACGGTCGAAACTGAAACGCCAGACATTACGCAGCCCATACGCCCAGATCTCGGGCCTGGCGCCTTCGGTGTCGACGAACGGGTTGTCCTCGGGGATCGCATAGTTCGTACCGCGTTCTTCATCGGTGTGGTCCACGTCGATGCGCAGGATCTTCGCGAGCAGGGTGCTTAGGTCTTGCCCAGCCTTGAGCGGGTCGTTGGCTGCGCCGCCGTCGCCCAGCGCGATGTAGAGGTAGCCATCCGGCCCGAAGTCGATCATCCCGCCGTTGTGGTTCCAGAACGGCTGGCGCTGCTCGAGGATGACGTCCTCGCTGTCCGGGTCGAGCGTCTTGCCGTCGTCCATCACCGTGAACCGTGAGAGCACGTTGCGCTTGGGGTTCGCCGCCGAGTAGTGAAGAAACACCTGCCCGTTCTCTGCGAAGTCGGGGTGGAACGCAACGCCGAGCAGCCCTTCCTCGTTCTGCCCCCGGTGGCCCGGCGCGATCGTGATGTCGCGCAGGTCGATCATCACATGCAGGTCGTCTTCGTCGGCATCGGCATCGTTATCGAAAATGAACACTCGGCCCGACTGCTCGGCCACGACGATGCGGTCCGTCCCGTCGCCCGGGTGGCACAGGTAAAGCGGCCTCTCAAACCGGAGGTTCTCAAACGCGACGCCGGTCGTCACCGCGTGCTGGGCCGACAAGGGCGTCGCGAACAGCAGGACGGCGAGGCAGGAAAACAGCAGACGGCTCATTTCAACGCTCCGTAAGAGTGCGCGGGGATAACAGACGGACGGCCATTCTAGCCGGGCGTTTCAGCGAGAGTTGGTTGTATCTGCGAAGCCCACCCATTGCATGGGGCAGGTCCCACGGCTGCAATCCGCGGGCTTCGATGCAACCTGCCTTGCCTGGATCAGTCGAAATCGCCAAGCACCATCTCGTCGACGCTCTTACCTGCGGGGAGCATGGGGTAGACGTGTTCGTGCTTCTCGACGAGGCACTCGAGGACGGCCGGCCCGTCGTGCGCGAGGAACTCGGCCATGACCTGGGGCAGGTCCGCCTTCTTCGTGCAGCGGAACGACTTGCAGTGCATCGCCTCGACGAGCTTGCAGAAGTCGGGGTTGTGCATCTCGGTGTGGCTGTAGCGCTCTTCGTAGAAGAGGTCCTGCCACTGCTTGACCATGCCCTGGAAGTCGTTGTTCAGGAGGATGGTCTTGGCCTTGATGTTGTACTGCGCGGCGGTGGTCATCTCCATCGCGGTCATGGAGAAGCTGCCGTCGCCGTCGATGTTGATCACGGGCAGGGGCTTTCGGCCTTCACGCTTGGCCAGCAGGTCTTCGCCGAGTTGGCCGCCGACGGACGCGGGCACGCCGTAGCCCATCGTCCCCAGCCCGCCGGAGGTAAACCAGCGGCGGGGGTGGATGTAGTCGTAGAACTGTGCGGCCCACATCTGGTGCTGGCCCACGCCCGTGGTAATGATCGCCTCGCCCTGGGTCTGCTTGCTGAGTTCCTCGATCACCGCCTGGGGCTTGAGGTGGAACTCGCGTTCGTCGTCTCGGTAGCGGAAGGGCGCTTCTTTCTTCCACGCGAGGATCTGGTCGAACCACTCGGCGCGTTCCCGCGATTCGAGCAGGGGCTCGAGGATCTCAAGGTTCTTGCGGGCATCACCCTCGACGGCGATCGTGACGGGGACCGACTTGTTGATGTTTTCGGGGGCGATATCGAAGTGGATGATGCCGCCTTCGCCGCGGCGCTCGGCCGCGCGGGCGGCGGGGGCGAAGCGCTTGAGGTCGCCGGTGATGCGGTCGTCGAAGCGTGCACCCACGGAGATGATGCAGTCGGCGTCGCGCATGGCCCAGTTGGCGTAGGCGCTGCCGTGCATCCCGAGCATGTGCAGGGCGTGGGGGTCGCGTTCATCGACCGCGCCCAAGGCCTGGAGCGTGGTGGTGACGGGCACGTTCGCCTTCTCGGCGCAGCGGCGCAGCACGTCGCTGCCGCCCGACGAAACGCAGCCCTGCCCGACATAGAACACCGGGCGTTTGGCGTTGTTGATCATCTCCGCGACACGTTCGAGTTCGCCGGAGGTGCCCAACTCGCGCACGTGGTAGCCGGGGGTGTAGGGCTCGGCGTAGCAGGGCTTCTTGAGCACCGCGGCGGTGACGTCCTTAGGCAGGTCGATAAACACAGGCCCGGGCCGACCCGACATCGCGACCATAAACGCGGTGTTGATCGCGCGGGGCAGGTCCTCGACCCGCTTGACCAGCGTGTTCCACTTCGTGCAAGGCCGGGTGATGCCGGTCATGTCGGCCTCTTGGAACGCGTCCGACCCGATCGCGCCGGTGGCGACCTGGCCGGCGAAGACGATGATCGGGGTGCCGTCCATCAGCGCGTCCTGCAGGCCCGTCACGGTGTTGGTCGCGCCCGGGCCGGACGTCACGAGCACGATGCCAGGCTTGCCGGTGACGCGGGCGTAGCCCTCGGCCATGTGGCTGGCGCCTTGCTCGTGGCGCGAGAGGACGAAGTCGAACTGGCCCGACTCATGGATGGCGTCGAAGACCGGGAGGATCGCGCCGCCCGGGTAGCCGAACATGCATTCGACTTCGTGCTCTTTCATCATGTCGTGAAAGATCTGGGCGCCGGTCATGCCGGTGTACTTGTCGGTGGGTTTGCCGTGGGTGGGTTTGTCGACGGCGTGTGCGTTGAGGTTGTAGGCGGTGCGGGACATAGTGCGTGTCATCCGTATGTTTCTCGACGATGGCCGACGGGCCTGTGGGCTCGTGCGTGGCGGCGGTGTTGCGTTTGGGGTCACTCGGCGTCATGCGTCCGGGTGAACGTTTGGGGCAAGGAGGGGAGGTGCGGTTCTTCCGCTCAGCTAACAAGGACGAGCGCCGCGATGACGGCGTTGTGGTCGGCTGCAGAGAGGGAGCGTAGGGGTCGCATGAGCCACGCAGTATACCGTTATTGGGTCAAAAACCCAATGCTGGATTACCCGCGGGTATCCCGCTGGGGCGTTGCTGCGAAAACGCATGTGTCCCTGGACGCGGCAGTTCGGCTGCGTCATCGAGAATGCCGGGCTTAGACCGGGGGGTGCAGGGTCTCGACGGCGTGCTGCACATCTTCGAGCGAGTCGCCGACAAGGTAGAAGATCAGGCCGCCATCTTCCCAGAGGATGACGGGGTGGTCGAGGCCTTCGGCGGCTTCGACGTAGACCCGGCCCGGCTGCATTTCGAGTGCGTTTTCTTCGCTGGCCGGGATGATCCAGAGGCTCATCGCACGTCCGGGTTGGTTGTGGTGTCGGTAGACAAGGTGGACCGCGCCGCTGCCGGGGATGTTGCAGACGCCGGCGAGTTGGTAGTCGTACTGCACCGCGCTGAGGTCGAGGCCGACGCCATCGACCGAGCGGTCAAAGTAATCGCTGAGCGAGGCGGGCAGTTCGTCGAGGCCTTGCCCGAAGCGTTCGGGGTTGTGCAGGCGGGCGGCGGGGTCCTCGGAGCAGTGGAGATGGTGCTTGGCAAAGGTCTGGACCATGCTCACGTCGAGGACGGGCGTGGCCGGCCCGATGGGCGACGACCACCAGCCGCTGAAGAAGGCTGCGGTTGCGGCCAATAGCAGGACAGCGGCGGCCGCGGCGGGGGCCCATCGGCCGATACGCCCGATCACCGCAGGCTGCACAGCGGCGGGGGCAAGATCTGCGGTTTGTGCGGGCGGTTGGGGTTGTTCAGTCGCGGTTTCGCCGCTGGCCGAATCCGCAAGCTGTTCGATTTGTGCGCGGAGTGCATCGGGGCAGCGCATCGATGGGCTGTCCATCGCCGAAGCGACCGAGCGGCGTAGCTGCTGCTGGAACGCGATCCGCTGAACGCCCTGCGGGTCGCCGGCGATCTGCGAGACCGCGTCGGGGTTCTCGCGCAGGTCGAGTTCGCCGTCGGCCAGGGCCGAAAGGATCTCGGGGGTCGTCTTGGGTGTGTTCTCGTTCACGTGGTCAGTCTTGGATCGTCTGGTTGGCGTTCCTGCTCAAGGGGGTAACAAGCTGGGATCGCGGGATATTCCGGGCGGCATCGGGGTTTGCAAGGTTTTTAGCCGTCGCCGGCCTCGGTGTTGGCTGCGATCCCGTGTTCTTGTGCTAAGCCTGAGAGTTGCTCGCCGAGGATGCCCCGGGCGCGGTACAGCCGGCTCATGACCGTGCCCAGCGCGACGCCCAGCACGTCCGCGATTTCGCGGTACTTGAGCCCTTCGACCGCCCAGAGCAGTAGCACCTCGCGGTAGTGGTCGGGCAGCCCCTGGATCGCGTGCTTGAGCCGGTCGTCGACCTGTTCCCAGTCCAGGTGTTCGAGGTCCCACGCCGGCGGGGGCTGGTCGACATCACCCATCTCGCCGCGGTCGAGGACCGCTTCGCCGAGGTTGGCTTCGCGCTTGTTCTTCTTGACGCGGGTATAGAAGTTGTTGTGCAGGATCTTGAAGAGCCAGGGCCGAACACCGTGTTCGCGTAGCTCGAATCGCGCCTCGGCCTTGAACGCTTTGAGGTAGGTTTCCTGGACAAGGTCGGCCGCGTCATCGGGATGGCGCGACAGGTGCATGGCCATGCGGTAAACGCTGTCCATCTCGGCGATCGCAAGTTGTCGGAATGCCTCGCTGTCCAAGGGCCACCTTCCTCAATCGGCGGGGCATTGTAGCGGGCGGATATGCTCGGGGGCGATGAAGGCCTGTGCCGGCTTAGCCGTCTTGGCTGGCAGGGGGCTTGTCGTTTTTCTTTTTCTGGTCCGCGAGTTCGCGTCGGTTGATCGGGATCTCGCGGGGGAAGTCGAAGGCGAGCTTGACCTTGTCGCCGTGGATATCGACCACGCGTAGCAGCCCGATGGGTTGGTCGGGGTCGCCGATGACGATTTCTTCGCCGACGCGACGGGTGAGTGAGAGCATGGGGGAGTCCTTCCCGAGTCGGCGTGTTGCGGTCGTCCGGACGATCCGGGCGTACGCCGTGGGGCTGCCGAACGCTGGGATTGGGGCGGCTAACACCGCGCCCTCCCGGGTTCACTGTCGGCCCGGCGGGGGCTGGTTATCAAATCGGATAGCCGTCCAGGCGGGAATTCGCGTTATAGGACTTGCTCGACGCCGCTGACTTCCGGGACCTTCTCGATCAAGTTGCGCTCGATCCCCATCTTCAGCGTGATGGAGCTTGATGGGCAGCCGACGCACGCACCCATGAGGCGGATGCGGACGACGTTTGCGTCAGTGATCCCGACGAGTTCGAGGTCGCCGCCGTCCATCTGGATCGCGGGCCGGATGCGTTCAAGGACGGTCGCGACCTGGTCGTGCAGGTCGGCGGCGGATTGGGGGTCGGTGCCGGTCATGGGGTAGGTCGCGGGATGTCCAGGGGCGGGGGGTTGCTTGGCATCATAGGCCGCGCGGGCCGGCGTAACAACGCCCGCCTCTTCGACGCCTGGCCAACATCGCCGCTCCAAGAAGCACAAGGACCGCGCTGCCCGGTTCCGGGGCCGGGTGGATCAGCGGCAGGTTTGCGGTGCCGGGCGTCGTGCGGTAGGTCATCCCCTCGCCCGCATCGAATCGGCCTGTATCGTCCGGGTCGCCGACGTAGAACACGTCGAGGTCAAGCGAATCGCCCGGTGCGTGGGCCCGCGCGATGACCTGCCCGGCTTGTCGATCGGCGGTGCGTGCGAGCAGGTCGATGCCTAGCGCACTGTTGATGCCGGCGATGTTGTGGCTTGAGGTGGCGTAGCCCGTCGCCAGGTTGCCGGGTCCGATCGCGAGCCAGTCGGTGACCGCGTCGGTGTTGTACCGGGCTTGGGTGTTGGTGTCGCGGGCCGGGTTATCTCCGAGCAGCAGATCGGTCCCGCCTTCAAAGACGATCAATAGCCGGTCAAAAAGAGACCCGCCCAGCGCGAGGGTCGTCAGGGCGGAGGCGTGGGTGGAACTCGCGAGAGGCGTGGTCTGAATCGAGGCGTCGGGCCAGGGCTGGTCGCTGATCATGACGACAGGCGGGGTGGCGGTGCTGGCCGGGAGGTGGATCAGTTCGAGGACCTGGCCAAACCCGTTGGTGTCGTATCGTGATCCGTTGAGGATGGCGAGGGTGGCGCCTTGGGCGGGGTCGACGCCGGTGAGTTCGATGGCTTGGCCGGCGGGGCCGGACTGGAACACCTCGCTGATGTAGGCGGCATGGGCCGGCCCGGCGCAGAGTGCGGCCGCGAGTAGCAGGTGCGTGATTCGGGGGATGGCTTGTTGGTGGAGCATTGCTTTGACCGGCGTTCACGGGGTGAAAGGGCGAGGGATTACCATATCAGCGCAGGCCCGCGGGTCCAAGGATTTTGGGGGGTTGTAGGTTTGACTTCGCTTGGGCAGATTGCTACTGTACGCCTTCCGCCCGACCGGCTCGGCCGCCGGGTGGGATGCGCCGACGCCGATGTGCATGGGGCGCGGATGAGGTGGCACTCCGCCGGTCCGTCGCCCCTTGTCAGTCGGGCCGGGGCGGGCCTCGCAAGCGTGGGCCTGTGCCTCCGCCGTCTCCGGATCGCCGGGGCGGGACAACTTGCCAGAGTGCTCCGACAGCATGCTGTCGGTGACGCCACCCTAGCTCAGTGGTAGAGCACTCCCTTGGTAAGGGAGAGGTCGTGGGTTCAAATCCCATGGGTGGCTTTGTCAGACGAATCGAACTGTAACGGACGTTTGTCCGGGATTGATACTCCGCCGGGCCTCGTGTGAAGCGGGCCGGCTCAAACCCCAAGCACCGCAGCAAGCGGAGGTTGCACGAACCATGGCTAAAGAAACCTTCAACCGGACCAAACCCCACGTCAACGTCGGCACCATCGGCCACGTCGACCACGGCAAAACCACGCTCACCTCGGCGATCACCACCGTCCAGGCCGCCAAGGGCCTGGGCAAGGCCATCGCCTACGACCAGGTCGCCAAGGCTTCCGAGTCGGACGGCCGTCGTGACGCCACTAAGATCGTCACCATCGCGACCTCGCACGTCGAGTACGAAACCGAGAACCGGCACTACGCCCACGTCGACTGCCCGGGCCACGCCGACTTCGTCAAGAACATGATCACCGGTGCCGCCCAGATGGACGGCGCGATCCTCGTCGTCGCAGGCGACTCCGGCCCCATGCCCCAGACCCGTGAGCACGTCCTGCTCGCCAAGCAGGTCAACGTGCCTAAGCTCGTCGTCTTCCTCAACAAGTGCGACGTCGCCGACCCCGAGCTCCTCGAGCTCGTTGAGCTGGAAATCCAGGAACTCCTCGAGAAGTACGAGTTCGAAGCCGACACCCCGATCATCAAGGGCGCCGCCTTCCCCGCGCTGCAGAACCCCGAAGACCCTGAAGCCACCAAGTGCATCCAGGAACTCATGGACGCCATCGACACCTGGGTCCCCGAGCCTGCACGCGAAGTCGACAAGCCCTTCCTGATGTCGATCGAAGACGTCTTCTCGATCAAGGGCCGCGGCACCGTCGCGACCGGCCGCATCGAACGCGGTATCGTCAAGGTCGGCGACGCCGTCGAGATCGTCGGCCTGGGCGACACCCAGAACACCACCGTCACCGGCGTCGAGATGTTCCAGAAGATCCTCGACGAAGGCCAGGCCGGCGACAACGTGGGCTGCCTGCTCCGCGGTGTTGAGAAGTCGGACGTCTCGCGTGGCCAGGTCCTCGCGGCTCCGAAGTCCATCACCCCGCACAGCAAGTTCGAGGCCGAGGTCTACGTCCTCACCAAGGAAGAGGGCGGCCGCCACAGCCCGTTCTTCAACGGCTACAAGCCCCAGTTCTACTTCCGTACCACGGACGTGACCGGTGGCATCGAGCTCATGGGCGGTGCAGAAATGTGCATGCCTGGCGACAACGTCCAGATGAAGATCGACCTGGGCGAGAAGCCCATCGCGATGGAAGAAGGCCTGTCCTTCGCCGTCCGTGAAGGTGGCCGCACCGTCGGTGCCGGCATCGTCACCAAGATCATCGAGTAGCATTCAATACCCAATCGCATCGGTGCGGCTAACCCGGCATCGATGCTTTTCCGATAACGCACCAGCCGTACCCAACCAAGCGAGGTGCGGACCGACCCCGAAAAGAGACCTTGTCATGGCCAAGAAATCCAAAGGCGCCGTCGAATACGTTTGGCTCCAGTGCACCGAGACCGGTGACCTGAACTACCGCACGCCCATCAATGTCAAGGGCGGCATCTCCGAGAAGGTCAAGGAGGGCTTCAAGAAGTACTCCCCACGCCTCCGCAAGCACACCCTGCACAAAGTCAAGCGCAAGTAATCTTTGTCGCTCTATCCGATTTTTCGCAGCGCCGTCGGCTCATCCGGCGGCGCTGTTTTTTGTGTCTGGCCCCGTCCGTAAGGCCTGCCAGAGCCTCCCCAATCCTCGCTTGACTTCCGGGCCGATCCACGCTCTAATACGCTTTCGCAAAGGCCCCCCAGCCCGGGGGGCTTGTCAATAGGTCGTCGGGCGTTTTGCCCGGCCACCCGCCATCGAACGGGCGTAGCTCAGTTGGCAGAGCAGCGGATTCCAAATCCGCAGGTCGTGGGTTCAAGTCCCTCCGCCCGTGTTTCACACCCCCAGCGCCGCACGCGACACGCCGACGCTGAGGAGTCCGCGACGAAGCGTCTGGTACGCCCCTCCCCTGAAACGAGCGAGACACCACGATGGGACTTTCTGTTTACAAACCCGGGCAAGGCTACTGGACCCGTGTCCTCACCGCCGTCGGCGTCGCGACGATCGTCCTGGCTGGCATCGGCTGGTTCGTCCGCCGCATCATGCCGACGATGGACTGGATCGGCCGTGACAACCTGCTCTACGCCCAGGCCGGCTTCGCCGCCGTTGTCCTCCTGCTCACCGGTATCATCCTCTGGTTTGTCCTCAACAAACCGCGCTTCGCCGACTTCATGATCGCGACCGAAAACGAGATGAAGAAGGTCAACTGGCCCAGCAAGAAAGCAACCGTCGGCCTGACCTGGGTCGTCATCGCAGGCACGCTGCTCATCGCCGCGCTGCTCTTCCTCTTCGACCTGGGCTTCGCCGGCTTCTTCCGATCCATCGGCATCCTCAAGACGTAGATCACCCCCAAGCCGTACCTGAGTGAAGCGAAGGTGCGGATCGCACTTGGATCCTCCGCCGATCCACACCCGACACCCATACCCCGCTCCCCGAAAGCCAACGACATGTCCGAGACCGAACACGACAACATCGACAGCGAAGCGGCCTCGGCCGCGCCCGTCGCCGACGAGGCCCCGGCCGCCGAGGTGATCGAGGAAGAACCGCTGGTTACGGCCGGCATGGACTGGTTTGTCCTGCGAGTCGCCTCCAACAAGGAAGACTCCGTCCGCCGGACGCTCCTGCGTAAGGTGAAGATCGAGGGCTACGACGGCTCCGACCCCAGCAAGCCGCACCTGGTCAACCGCCTGCTCGTGCCCACGGAGAAAGAGAAGGTCATCAAGGCCGGCAAGCAGAAGATCGTCGAGACCAAGCTCTACCCCGGCTACGTCTTCGTCGAGATGAAGCTCGAAGACGACGGCCGCATCCCGCAGGACATCTTCTTCCTCATTAAGGAAACGACGGGCGTGGGCGACTTCATCGGCACCGCCGGGCGTCCCTCGCCGATGACGCTGCCCGAGGTCGAGAAGATGATCGAGTCCTCGAAGCCGCCCGAAGAGCAGCCCGAGGTCAAGATGGAGTTCCAGGTCGGCGACCACGTCAAGATCACCGGCGGGCCGTTCGAGAACATGGAAGGCACCATCGACGAGACGCTGCCCGACCAGGGCAAGGTGCGCGTGATCGTCACCATCTTCGGCCGCGCGACACCGGTTGAACTTGAGTACTGGCTCATCACCCGGGCCGAGGACGAGTAGCCCGCTTGCGTTGTTTACAGGTAGACCCTTCTGCGGACCCGTCAGACCGGCGGGTCCGTTTTCATTTCGGGTTCGCCGACGATCCGAATCAGGCGCATCCCGCCAACAACACGTGCTGCCGGCGTGCCACACAACTGTCCTGCTTCCAGGGCTGCTGTGTTCGGATGAAACGTTGATCGGGGTGTCGGCACACAGCAGGCCTTCGGCCAGTTGTGTGGCACCCAGGAAGCGCGCCTTTGTTTTTTGCGGGATCCGAATCAGGCGTCTGTACCGGGCCGGTCAGGGCGCGTCGTCTGGCCGTGTGCGATGGGGTGGCATGGAGTGCCCACGGCATCGCGTTGCCCGGGCGCATGTTGTGCTCGGCCACAGCGAAATGCCGCGTTTTACACTTGTTTTAGCCTGTTCTTGCCGGTTTGTCCGCATGCCTTATCGGCTCGGCTTCAAGGGAAACCGGGTTCTTGCCGATACTCGGATTAGGGCCGACCCGCGGTGGCGTCGGCCGGGGAACCGTTATGAGCGTCATCGGCACGGGTATCGCGGCGGGTGTGGCGAACACTGCCCAGCAGGCCAAGCAGGCCGTGCAGCAGCGCGCCGGTGAACAGGCGCAGCGTGCCGACAGCGCAAGCCAGAGCGACAAGGTCAAGCTCTCCCAGCTCCACGGCGCGGCGGCGACGCGCGACTCCGACCAGGACCTGCCCGACCAGCCGCCGCCGGGTTACGAAGACCTTTACGGCCAAGGCGACGGCGAGTTGTCGCAGGACGACGCGCTGGTGGCGGATTCACCGCCGCCGACCGATGTGGTCGACCTGATCCATCGGGCGGATGCGCCCGCTTGTTCGCCGACTGGACTGCCGTTGGGGGCGGGGTATGGCCCGATGAAGGCTGAAGGGCCCGACGCGACACTGTTCAATCATGTGGACGTCAAGGGGTAGCAGGCCACCCACGCGTCGCGCTTCACAGCATCTTCGGCAGTTCTGCATCGACGTCGGGGAAGTACCGCCGGATGACCGAGCAGTCGAACTTCGGGCTGATGTCCTCGACGCCTTCGCGGGCGAGCAGGAACTCAAAGCATGCCTCGGCGACCCGGCTCGGTGCCGCGCGGCCGCGCGACCAGAGGTCGTAGTCCTGAAACCCCAGCGTTACCGAGAAGTCGTGCGTTCGGCCGTCGGCAAACACGCGGACGCTGTACGCCCAGTGTGTCGCTGTTTCTGTTTCTTGTCCGACCTCGATCTCTGCCATCAGCGTATGGTAGGGGAAGTGGCCGACGATGCGTGGAGCGTAATCAATTCTTCCATCGGGCCGTCGGGTCTTGCGTGTCGCAGTTATCATTCTCGTCCCGTCCAGCTATAAGCCGTCCATCCCTTCCGCCGCCTATGACCTTTCTCCTCGAAACCTTCCGCCTCGGCCTGGCGAACATCATGCTGCACAAGCTGCGGTCGTTGCTGACTGCGCTGGGCATCATCATCGGCGTCGGCGCGGTCGTCGCGATCGCCGCCTATGGCGAAGGGTCCAAGCGTGCCGCGCTCGCGGGCATCCGTGAACTCGGGGCGAACAATATCCTGCTCAAGTCGGTCAAGCCGCCCGAGTCGAGTGCGCCGCAGCAGGAAGAGAGCAACGGCGGTGGGAACGATGACGGGCCGCCGGTCTTGATCAGTTCGTACGGCCTAACGCGTCTGGATATGCGTCGGCTGGGTGGCGACAGTGTCGGGCCGGTCGAGCGGATGGTCCCGCTCAAGCAGGTCGGCTCGTTCATCTATCGCGGTGCCGAGACCGTGCAGGCCGCGCGGGTGTACGGCACGACGCCCGAGCTGTTCGACACCCTGCCGATGAAGGTCGCGCGCGGCCGGGTGCACAATGAAAGCGACGCCAGCCACTTCAATGCCGTGATCGGCGCCGATGCCGCGAGCCATCTGTTCCGCCTCGAAGACGCGCTGGGCAACACGTTCAGCATCGACGGCCAGCCCTTTACCGTCGTCGGCATCCTCGAGCCGATCGGCGTCACGGCGGGCCGCGATATCAACTTCGATATCTTCATCCCGCTCGACGCCGCAGAGGACCGCTTTGGGGATCTGCGGATGCTGCCCGGCGGCACGACGGGGGAGGATGTGGAACTGTCTGAGCTGATTATCCGGGTGCCTCAGCCCGACCAGGTGCGTATGGTCGCGGCGCAGGTCCGCCGGGTGATCGAAGCCGGGCATGAAGATAAGCAGGACGTTCAGGTGACCGTGCCGCTGGAGCTGATCGAGCAGGAGTCTCGCACGCAGTTGATGTTTACGTTCCTGATGGTTGTGATTGCGCTGCTGAGCCTGCTTGTCGGTGGGATCGGGATCATGAACATCATGCTCGCGTCGGTCACGGAGCGCACGCGCGAGATCGGCGTCCGCCGGGCGCTGGGCGCGACGCGCATGCACATTGTTTTTCAGTTCCTCGTCGAGACCACGGTGCTGTCGCTCGTCGGCGGGGTGCTGGGCATCCTGCTCGGGCTTGGCGCGGCCTTGCTGCTTGGGGTGCTGAGTCGGTTTGTGGAGGGTGTCAGCCAGCCGGTCCCGACCCTCTGGTCGATCGTCCTTGGATTCACCGCCGCGTCGTTTGTCGGCATCTTTGCGGGGCTCTATCCCGCGATCCGTGCGGCCTGGTCAGACCCGATCGACGCGCTGAGGCATGACTAACCCCGGACTGGTTGCTTAAGCAACCAGTCCAAGCGGGTAGTTTAACTCGGGAATCACACGCATCAATCCCACCGCTTCACCTCGTCGGCCGGGTACTTCTGCGCGTTTTTCTGCATCTTCTCCGCGAACGCTGAGCTGACGTCGATCTTCAGCGCGTTCGCCAGCGACAGCGTATACGCCAGCACGTCGCTCAGTTCTTCGCGCACCTGCTGCATGCGCTCGGCGTCGGCCATGACGTCGTCGGGCGATTCCACCTCCGACCACTGGAAGTGTTCCATCAGCTCCGCCGCCTCGATCGCGATCGACATCGCCAGGTGTTTAGGGACGTGGTACCGCTCCCAGTCCCGCTCGGCGACAAAATCGGCGACGAGTCGTTTGAGTTCCGCGACGGGAGTGGTGGTGTCGTCCATGGGGTGAGTTTAGCGGAATCAGTTTGAAACCACCGATGCACACAGATACACACCGATGCGCCTGCCGGTTTTGATCTATGTGTATCTGTGTGCATCGGTGGTTCCATTTTCTGCCTGACGATTAGCCCCCAAACGCGATCTGGTAGGCGATGTAGAAGATGATGATGTCGGCGAAGACATGGCTGATGTACGCCGCGTAGATGTTTTTCGACTTGAGGTACAGCCACGACCACGTCGCGCCGCCGATGAACACGCCCAGCGACGCGAGCAGGACGAGGTGGAGTTGGCCGGGGAGGTAGGCGAGCATCGCCAGGAAGTGGTGGAGCGTGAAGAACAGCCCCGATGCGAGGATCGGCAGCAGTGTCATCTTCGGGGTGACCGCTTTGCACTTTTCGAAGACGAACCACCGCCAGACGTACTCTTCGATCAGGGAGTTGACGGTGCACCAGTAGATTGCGCCAAGGAGCAGGTAGAGCGGGGTCTTGAGCCCGGCGTCCTGCATGCGCTGCGCCATCGCGGCGTTGTCGATCTGGTCCTTCGCGTAGCCGTAGTACGCCGCTGCGATGATGGCGAAGATCGCAACGCCTGTGCCGACCGCCCAGCCCATCCCGCGCCACGACGGGCGCGGGATCGTCAGCGGCTTGCGCTCGACCCACTTGGTCCAGACCAGCGGGAAGGCGACCAGCCAGAGCTTGGCGCACAGGAATATGGCTTTGCCTGGCGCGGTCTCGGCCAGCCCGGGGACCCATAGCGCGGCGAGGATGCCGAGGGTCGGCGCGGGCACGAGCAAGGCGAGCGCGAGTATCGCCTTGCCACGCGGGCTTTGAGCGGTGTGGTCGTGTTCGGGGTCGGCGGGGCGGTCGTTCATCGGGCGGGCTCGTGTGCGGTTGTGCCGGGCGCGTTGGGGTTGTGCGCGGCGGGCGGCAGTAAAGTAAGCAAAAGCATACAAAAAAGCCGGGCCGCGTCAAGCCGGATAAAAACTCTAAATTGCAAAGGAATTGATTGCTTTGCATCTCAAAGTTAGTAAGATGGCGTCGGCAGCTTACGGGGCCACCTGTTCCCGGCCGAGATGTCGGCCTCCGGGGCCTCCGGGGCCTCCGGGGCCTCCGGGGCCGGGGTGGTGGAGCGACTTGAAGGGGCCGGTCGGCTTGATGTGCGGTGGGGTTTCGGTTGTCGTGGGCTGGGCTCATCCCCTGCGGGCCTGGCCACACGGACCGCCCACCGCTGAGCCGTCGGCCCCTTTCTCGTTGCTGCTTGGGGGTATGTGGAAGACGGGGACTGATGAAAAAGCACAACCCGGCAGATTGCTCTACCGGGCTGCACTCGATCAGGGGCGCTGAGACGGTCGGCCGTGGATCGACCCTGTGCGTGGTAGGGTTTCCACAGGCCGACCGCGTGTTAGGGCTCCGCCGGAGGATCGGGTCTCGGTATGGCCGGCGGGCGTTGGGCCGTGGGCCTGGGGCGGAGCGTGGTTTGTCCTGGGTCGGACGGGAGGGGAGTGGCACGCGGTGTGCCAGGAGTGCCGGGCTTTGCCCAGGCGATGTAAGCCTATTGTTTGCAAAGGCTAGCACGTCTTGCGTCTGGCCAGCGGGTGCGATGGTTGTGCCACATGTTGCCTGAAGCCGACGCCTGGGGGCAATCGTGATGCTTTTCTGCGACATGGAGTTGAAGGCGCGGTGGTGTGGTGTCCGTATGAACCCGCAAGGCCGTAGCCGTGCTATATGATGCCCGGCGGCCGGGAAACGCTCGCCGCTTTGGCCGCGTCATTCCCGCACGCCTTCCACCCCGTAAGGAGCCTAGAGATGTCTGGTTTTCGTTCATCCTCCCGCATGATTCTGATCGCCGTGCTAGCGGTGCCTTTCGCACTCACGGGCTGTCAGTCCAAGAAGTACGTCGGCCGCGTCCCTGTCGAGGAGACGACGCCGGGCGAGGCCCGCAGCCCGCAGCAGCTCCCCGTGACGCTGAGTGAGTTCAGCGCGTTGGTGCCCGAGGACATCCTGAACCAGTTGCCCGGGATGCCCGGGGTCAGCGAGGTCGACGGTCGGGTCGTGATCCTGATGGGGGATGTGCAGAACAAGACGGGCGTGACGCCCACGGCCGACTACGAGTACGTCGTGTCGGGTATCCGTAGCCGGCTGATTAGCTCCCGTGCTGCTCAGAACAAGTTGATGTTTGTCGAGCGTCGCGCCCGGGTTGAGGGCGTAGCCGCTCGCGAGCGTGTCGCCAGCGCACCGGTCGAGCAGGCGGACGGCACGCTGGTGTGGGACGGTGGGGTGTATCACGTGCCCGACTACAGCGCGGCCAACACGTTTGTGATGAACATGGACGCCTACCGCGTCGGCCGGGGCGACACGGGGCTGTACGCGATGGAGGTGCAGATCGTATCGTTCCTGACCAATGAGATCGTGTTCACCAACCGCTACGAGATGAAGCAGATCAGCGAGTGAGCCCCGGAATCACCAGCCGCGCGTTTCGGGTGTACTCGTTGTGCTGGACTGGTTGCTTAAGCAACCAGTCCGGGCGGCGGTTGTGTTGTGTTTACTTGTTTCTGTTTGGCTTATTGCTTAATGGATGTACGAGCCCGCCCCAGTCCTCGCGCATCGCGATCGAGGACTACGAAGCGATGGCGGCCGCGATGTCGGCGTCGCTCCGGGCGTCCGAGGTGATTGCCGACCGCACCCCGGACAGCGAGCCTTGGGTGGTGTCGTTTGACCGGGTGCGGAACCTGTCGTCGGAGGTGATGCCGACGGGCGAGCAGTGGTGGGTGGTGGCGAACGTGCGCGGGGCGCAGCCGTTGCGTGAGCTTTGGGACGAGAAGCGGATCCGGTTTGTCCTGCCCGCCGAGCACGCCCGCGCATTGAAGCCACGCCTGGACGCGGAGGGCGTCGACTCGGCCTTCGGCAGCGAACGCGCGGTGACGCACACCCTGACCGCGACGTTCCGTTCCGTCACCCGCGCCGACGCGATGCACCGCACGGACCTCTACGGCTGCGAGTTCCGCCTGCTCGACCTGCGCGACGGGACGGATGTGTGGAACGACTGGTTCGAGTTCAAGCGGCAGGCCACGGGGCACGTGTGGGACTGATGATGCTCGATGTTCGAAGTGCGAAATGCGACGGGAAAGGCCGACAGGCCTGCTTGCTTCAGCAAGCAGGGGCGCTGTTGTTCGCGTGTCTTTTTACGTTGCTCGCCGGCTGCAACAGCCCGATGCGCACCCCGACGCGCGAACTCGCTGAGGGGCGATACGCCGATGCGCTGAATCATGTTGAGGACGAGATCACCAACGACCGCTCCGAGCGTCGCTACATGCTCGGCCGGATGCGTGCGGGTGTGTTATCGCTTGATGCGGACCGTCCCGGAGCGGCCGAGCAGTGGTTCGCCGAGGTGTACGACGTGCTGCGGACGCAGGGGATCAACGCGGACAAGACGGTGTCATCGATCGTGCTGACCGAGGGGGTGAAGCTGTGGAAGGGCGAGCCGTTCGAGCAGGCCCTCGCGCTGACGTACTACGCGATGGTGCAGGCCGAGCTTGGGAGCTGGGACAACACTCGCGCCGCGGCGGGCAACGCGCTGTTCTATCTGCGCAGCTTCGAGGGGGATAGCGCAAATGGCTCCGGCGCGGGCGGCCGAGCCTCGCGCCGCATCGACACCGAGGCAATCATGCTTCGCGCGCTCGAGTACGAGCAGGCCCAGGCAGGCGGCGCGGGGGTGGACGGCGATACAGCGTCGGCGGGCGACACGTACCTCGACCACGGCTACGTCGCCGAGCAGTCCAACTTCACGCTCGCCTACCTCTTGCACGCCATCGCCAGCCAGCAGATGGGGCGCGACCTTGAAGCTTCGGATTACTTCCGCCGTGTCGAGCAGCTTGAGCCGTCCCTGCGCCCGATGGTCGAACGCTTCCGGGCACGCGGCTACAACACCGTGCTCGTCGTGTCCTACGGCCTTGGGCCAAGCAAGGAGCGCTACGGACCAGACGGGGCGCTCTCCGAGTTTGTCCCGCGCACACGCAGCGATAACGCCCGCCTGCTCGTTACGACGCCCGGCGGGCAGCGAGCGGTCCCGCGCATCACCGACGTCAACACGATGGCGCGCGACCACCGCTGGAACAACCTTGAGGACGTTCGCCGGGCCAAGAGCATCATTGGCAGCGTCCTGCTCACCGGCGGGGCGATCACGCTGGGGCAGGGCATCGACAACAACTCCGAAGCGGCGGTCTGGACCGGCGCGGCCTTGCTCGCCTCGGGTGTGTTTCTGAAGGCCACCGCCGGGGCAAACACCGACTACTGCGACGTGTTCCCGCAGCGGTTCTACATCGTGCCGCTTATGATCGACAACCCGGCTCAGCGCGTGGACCTGTCGATCGAGGGAATGCCCGGCGTCGTGTCGCTGACCGACTGGCCTATGCCAGATGGCCCCGAGGCCCGGCTGGTTACGGTGCGCCTGCCCGCGCTTGGCCCGGGGACACGCAGCTGGTCACTGGCGGGGCGTGAGGGTGGCGCGCGATAGCCAAGAGCATCGGGTTTACCAGTCTTCCGCCCAGTACACGACTTGGTTCGTTGTCGGATTGATCGCTACGCCCCAAGATTCACCGTGGTTCCAGGAAGGGTTGGGACCGCCGATGTAGTCACGCGCACCGAGGACGTAGAAAGTAAAGTCCGCCGGGAAGTCACCGCTCAACCCGGAAGGTGCGGTGTGGAAAGAGGTAGTCGGTACGCCATTCGGGGCGTTATTGGCGTGTGTGAAGAACGATCCTCCGCCGGGATAGATGTGTGTGGCTTGTGGCGTGAGGGTTTGGATCAGCGACTGTACCTCGGGGGCGGGTAACACGAGGTGGAGTTGGAGGTGCCCACCACCCTGCAAGAATCCTGGTGTTTCAGAGAAGCGGACGTCGGTCGCGTGTGGCGGGACCGTGGCGGGGAAGTGTGCGACGATGCCTTTGGGTTGCCACTGCTTGAGATGGCTGGTGTAGCTGCCGACCGCGGTATTGATCGAGGTCTGGTGATGGATCGAACAGGCGACACACCCGACAAAACCGACCGCTAGAGCAACTGGCGCGATTGATCTCCATCTGTCATGATGTTGTTTTCAGGCATGGAGGCCTTGTTGATGACCTATTCGATGGACTTGCGTGAACGGGTCATCAACAAGGCCTCCATGCCTGAAAACAACATCATGACAGATGGAGATCAATCGCGCCAGTTGCTCTAGCGGTCGGTTTTGTCGGGTGTGTCGCCTGTTCGATCCATCACCAGACCTCG
>JBCCWH010000043.1:0-26873 GCA_039193915.1 Planctomycetota bacterium | reverse complement strand
GTGCCACACAGCGTCCCGCAGGGCGCTGTGTGCGATCGAAACAGATCACGTTCATATCACACAGCGCCCTGCGGGACGCTGTGTGGCACCCGGCTGTGTGTCCACTAGCCAACGACCTTTGCGTAATCGCACACAGCAGCCCTGCGGACAGGGCAGTTGTGTGGCACCCGAGTTCGGCATCGCCGCTACGATGCCCGCATGAAGGTCGCCGTCATCCAACTCAATGCGCAGGGCGACCCCGCCGCGAACCTGGATGCGGCAGCCGCGGCGGTCAACGAAGCCGCCGACGCCGGGGCGCACTTTGTTACGCTGCCCGAGGTGTTCCACCTGCGTGTCGGGAAAGGTGCGGGCCGGCGGTACCTCGAAACGGCTGCGGACTTCGATCGCACCACCGCCCGCCTCGCCGCGCTGGCGAAACGGCTGGGCATCACGCTGCTCATGGGTTCCATCACCGAGCCCAGCCCCGACCCCGAACGCGTCTACAACACCTCCGTCCTGCTCGGCCCCGACGGCCAGACAATCGCACGCTACCGCAAAGTCCACCTGTTCGATGTCGAGGTCGGCGCGGTTGCCGAGCGCGAGTCCAATCGCTTCATGCCCGGCGACGAAGTCGTCAGCGCCGACACCGCGCTGGGCCCTATCGGATTGACCATCTGCTACGACCTGCGCTTCCCAGAGCTCTTCCGCGCACTCGCGCTGCGCGGCGCATCGCTCATCACCGTCCCCGCGAACTTCACCAAGACGACCGGCGAAGCGCACTGGCTCACGCTGCTCGGTGCGCGCGCGATCGAGAACGGCGCGTTCATCATCGCCCCCAACCAGTGCGGCAGCTTCACCGGCCCCGACGGCGGGGGGTTTGAGGCCTATGGCCACTCGGCCATCATCGACCCGTGGGGCCGTGTGCTCCTGGAGATGGACGACCAGCCCGGCGTCGGCTACGCAGAGATCGACTTGGCCGAAGCCCAACGCGTCCGCGACGCGATCCCGGTATTGCGAAACCGCATGCCCGATGTCTACGGGCTGTGAATCGTAAGCGGGTCGCCCTAGACACTCGCGTGCGATTCCCCTAACGTGCGGGTGCATCGTTCACCCTTCGTTTTTACGGAGTCCAAACATGATCTGGGATAAGTTGCGTAACGAGTTGGTCGAAGTCATCGAGTGGCTCGACGATACCAACGACACGCTCGTCTACCGCTTCGAGGACCACGACCATGCGATCAAGTACGGCGCGCAGCTCACCGTGCGCGAAGGCCAGGCGGCGGTGTTTGTCAACGAAGGCCGGATCGCGGATGTGTTCGGCCCCGGGCGTTACGAGCTTGAGACCAAGAACCTGCCGATCCTGACGAAGCTGATGAGTTGGGAGTACGGGTTTGAGAGCCCGTTCAAGGCCGAGGTGTACTTTGTCAGCACACGTCAGTTCACCGACCGCAAGTGGGGCACGACCAACCCGGTGATCCTGCGTGACCCTGCGGTTGGGCCGGTCCGTGTCCGCGCGTTTGGGACGTACAGCTTCCGCGCGGGCGACCCGGCGGTCTTGATCCGCGAAGTGGTTGGGACCGACGGGCGATTTGTCACGGGGCAGATTACGGACCAGCTTCGGCATTCGATCGTGTCGCGTTTTGCCGACGTGCTCGGCGAGAGCCGGGTACCGCTGTACGAGCTGGCGTCGAAGTACGACGAACTCGCGGTGCGTGTGGGTGAGCGGATGTCGGCCGAGATGTCGGGCTATGGGCTGATCCTCGCGGGGCTGTTGATCCAGAACATCTCGCTGCCCGAGGCGGTCGAGAAGGCGCTCGACGAGCGGTCAAAGATGGGCGTCCTCGGGGATATGGACGCGTACATGAAGCTGAAGTCGGCCGAGGCGCTGGGCGACGCGGCGAAGCAGGACGGGGGCGCTGCGGGGTCGATGATGGGGATGGGCATGGGGTTTGCGATGGGGAATCAGATGGCCGGGCAGATGGCGGGTGCGGCCGGGGCGCATGCCGTTCCCCCGCCGCTGCCGCGTTCGTTTTACCTGGCGGAGCAGGGGCACCGGCACGGGCCGTTCGATGAGAACGTGCTGCGCGCGATGGTGAGCGAGGGCCGGGTCACGCGGGAGTCGCTGGTGTGGACCGCGGGGATGGGCGACTGGTCGAAGGCGGGCGAGGCCCCGGCGACGGCCGCGCTGTTCAATCAGGACGTCCCGCCGCCGCCTCCGGTGCCCGGGTGACTGGCCTCACGCAAAGGCGCGAAGACGCAAAGAAAAACGGCAGAGAAGTAACCGCAGATGGACGCAGGTCAGCGCAGCTAAGGAACAGGCTCGCTCCCTATCTGCGCCCATCCGCGGTTTCACATCGGGTTCTTTGCGCCTCTGGGTCTTTGCGTGAGTCGCTCCCCGTTTCCGCGGTTACTTCAACTCGACCGACCAGTAGGCGTTGTCGAGGAAGGCCTTCCAGCTCTGGTACTTGCCTTTGCCGATCCGGATGGAGAGGACGGGGTTGGTCTTGGGCTTGATGGGCCGCTTCGCGAGGGGCATGTGCGCCTGCTTCGGGGTGCGGCCGCCTTTTTTGGTGTTGCACTTCACACAGCAGCAGACGAGGTTTTCCCACGATGTGCCGCCGCCCTGGCTGCGGGGGATGACGTGGTCGAGCGAGAGCTCGTTCATCGGGAACTTGCGTCGGCAGTACTGGCAGTGATTATGGTCGCGCGCGAAGATGTTGCGGCGATTGAGCTTGACGCCCGTGCGCGGCAGCTTGTCGTAGCCCAGCAGGCGGATGACCTTGGGCACGGCCAGGTGCATGCGGACGGTGCGCACCCAGGCGTAGGGGTCGTCGACGATCGGCGTTGTCGAATCGCTTGCCGGCTCCCCCGGCACAGTTCCGTTCTGCGTGGCCGGGAACATCTGGTGCTGTGCGCGTGAGAGGTCGGTCCAGTCTTCGAAGTCGTAGCCCGTGTAGGACCCGTCATCGACCCGGATCGCCTCGGCCAAGCCGCTCAGCAGCATCGCGAAGGCCCGGCGGGCATCGATGACACGGACCGCCATCCACATTTTGTTGAGGACCAGCACGTGCTCGTTAAGGGCGGTGGCGGTGGCGTCCATCGGGTTTTCTGCGAATCGCGGGTGAAAGGGTCCTAGGAATCCTACCGGGTGGTTTGGGGTAAGGCAACGTGTTTTGCGTAATCCGCCGGGCCACGCCCGGGGGCTGTGCAGCGGGAGGGTTGGGGAGCACCCCCGCGTAGTGATGCGGCGGTTTGGGCCAGAGGTGGCCTCCCCAGGGGTGGGCGCTTCTGGGGTTGACGTTTTCCTCCAAACGTGGTTAAATGCCCTGCTCGCCGGTCTTCGGCGAACCGCCCGGGTAGTTGCCAGAGCGGCCAAATGGAGCGGACTGTAACTCCGCTGGCTTATGCCTACGTTGGTTCGAATCCAACACTGCCCACTAAGACCGCCCCGCGTCGCAAGACACGGGGCGGTTTTTCGTCGTTGCTGGCGGGGGGATTGCCTCACGCAAAGGCGCGAAGGCGCAAAGAAAACGGCAGAGAAGTAACCGCAGATGGACGCAGATCAACGCAGATAAGGAAGAAACTCGCTCCCTATCTGCGCCCATCTGCGGTTTCACATCGTTTTCTTTGCTTCTTAACGCCTCTGCGTGAGGTAGTAACTCACCCTGCCCGGAGCAGTTCGCGTCGCAGGGACGACGTGAGCGCGCTAGGCGTGGTCTGGCCGGAGCCGCCAGGGAGCATCAGCGGGGCGTCGGCTTCGAGCAGGCGTGCCATGCGCTGGCAGGCGGTGATCACCGTCGAGTGGGTCTTACGGCCCATGGCGTGGGCGATCTCGGGGTAGCTCATCGGTGTGAGTTCGCGTGCGAGGTGGACGACGAGGGAGCGTGCGAGGACGACCTGTTTGTTGCGTGAGGAACCGGTGAGTTGGACGGGCTCGAGCATCAGACGCTCGCAGACGAGGCGGCTGATTTCGGTGAACTTGACGGGCCTGCGGGCCTTGGGCTGGGCGAGCTCGGGGAGCTGTTCGAGCAAGGCCCGGCCGACGTTGATCGGCTGCGCGGGGTTTCGCCGGTCGGGCTGGTCGGTGAGCGACGCCAGGGCGTGGAGCTTGGCGAGCGCGCCTTCGATTTCGCGGACCGAGCCGTCGTAGCGCTCGGCGAGCAGGTCGATCACGGCCGGCTGGAGGAACAAGCCCCTGCGGTGGGCCAGCTCGGCGATGATCTGCTTACGCGTCGCGGGGTCGGGCTCGGTCATCTCGACGACCAGCCCGCGTACACAGCGCGAGACGAGCGCTTCGCTGAACATGTCGATATCGCGCGGGTGGCGGTCGCTGGCCAGCGCGATCCGGGCGCCGCCCAGCTCGTTTTCTTCGAAGCAGTGCAGGAACTCCTGCTGGGTCTTTTCTCGGCTGGCGACGAAGTGGATGTCGTCGATCGCGAGGAGGTCCAGCCGACGGATGTGCTTGCGGAAGCTGTCGAGCTTGCCCTGGCGCACGGCGGTGATGTACTGGTTGGCGAACTGTTCGCCGGTGAGGTAGACGACTTTGGCGTCGGGGCGCAGTTCGAGTGTCGCGTTGCAGATGCCTTGGAGCAGGTGGGTCTTGCCCACGCCGCAGATGCCGTGGAGGAAGATCGGGTGGCTGGCGGTGGGGTCGTCGAGGTCGGCCAGCCGTTTGGCGGCGGCGAGCGCGAGCTGGTTGCTTGGCCCGTCGATGAAGCGCTCAAGCCGGTGGCGGTAGGGTGAGCCGGCACGCTTCTTGCGCGAGGCGGCCGGGGCGGGGCGTGCGGCGGCGGGGTGGCGTGTGGAAGGGGTCCGGGCCGGCGGTTCGGTCGCCTGCGGGGCTGTGCCTGTGAGCCCGTCGTTCACGGCGTCGCACTGCTCGGGCCGGACGCGGATGGCCAGCGGGGTGTCGGCTCCGACCTCGGCTTCCAGGGTCTGCTCGAGGACCCCGCGGAAGCGTTTGGTGATCGTGTCAGCGATAAACCGGTTGGGGACTGCGATGACAAAGGCGTCGTCACCGTCCTCGTACTGGAACCGGGCGGAGTGCCCGAACCAGGTGGCGTACTTTTGTGTGCCGAGCTCGTGCTCGACCCGCTGTGCAACGCGCGCAGCGATCGCTTTCACCGGAGTTGTTGTGGCCACAGGCAGATTCCTCGCGTTTGAAATCGACACGGCCCCTGATCGGGCCGAGTGGGTCATGGTGGGGCGGTGCAGGTGCTGCGCCGCCGGCGTCGAGTTGGATCCGTCCCACGATCCGCACGGGAAATGCTTTGTCGCGAGTCGCCTCGTCCCCTTGGGTTCGCTGCCCCGGTGTCGGGTGTCAGCGGCGGGTGTGAGTCCTTGAGTGCTCGCGTCCGTGTGTTGTGTGCGGGTCGGCAGAGTCCGTTGCCGACGAAGAACAAGATAGGGAGTTTGCGGCGCACTTCAAGCGGCGCGTCGCATGAATTTTTGTGCGCGGCGGGTCGAATCGTTGTTTATCAAGCCGTTACGTGCGAAAAAAAGTTTTAGCGCGTGACTTGCGCGGTCGAACAACGTGTGGAAAAGAAAACACTGCTATACAGGGCAAAAACGCGCACCTGTTTTGCGCCATGTGACACGCTTCGCGCTGCGCATCACGCGGCGCATCGTCGCAAGTCGCGTTGTTTGCGCCCCTTAGTCAACAAGCGGGTGTGCCTCACACGCGTTCGGAAGTGCGCGTTGTGTGATTGGGTAGTGTGTGTCAAGTCGGGTTGTGCCTGTGCATTCGTCGTGTGCGCAGCGTCGCGCGTCGCGCGTCGCGCACTGTCGCGCGTGGGGTCGTCCGTGTGTGCTGGATGCGTGTCGGTCTGATGGCTTAGCGCGGCAGGATGTAGGCGAGCTTGCGTGCCGTCGGGCGAAACCCCAGGCCGTGGTAGAGTCGGACGGCCGGCTCATTGCGGTCATCGACCGCGAGGAAGAGGCGGCTACCGCCGTAGCGGGTCGTCGTGGAGAGCGCGTAGGCCATGAGCTGGCTGCCGACGCCTTTGCCGCGGTAGGGCTTGGAGACGCCGAGGTAGACGACCTCGTGGGCTCCGCCCTGGGCGACCTCTGCGAGCAGCAGGACGGCGACCGGGCGGTCCTCGGCGTCGTAGAACGCATGCCAGAGCGCCGGGCTGAACCGCCCAGTCGCGCGGTGGCCGGCGACAACCTGCTCGATCGGGCGCAATCCCAGCAGCCCGGGGCAGTCCAGCGTGTCCTCGTAGCTGGCCGCCACGGCCCGATGGAAGCGATCCATCTGGGCGTCTTCGCCCCGGTAGGCCCTCACCGCCACACGCGCGAGCGAGCTGGGCAGCCCGATCCGGTGGTCCCTGGAGTCGGTGGCGCACTGCATGTACACGAGCTTGGCGAGCTTGGTCAGCCCGGCCTGCTCCAGGACCCGGCCTTCCAGGACCTGGCCGGGGTCGAGCAGGGACTGGACGACGAGTACGCCGGGGTTTTCATCCGGCGAGCAGGCCAGTTGGATCAGCCGTCGGGCGATGTCATGGTCGTGCCAGCCCGCGGCCGAGCCGGGGAAGAGCATCGCGGTGGCCCCGGCGTTGGGGACGACGAGTGCCGCGGCAAGGATGCGCCCCTGTGGTCCGCCGGCACAGGCGACCCAGATGCCCTGGGTGTTGAGGCCTTGGTCTTGGGCGAATTGCTCGAAGTGTGTGACGGCGGGGTCGTCCTCGCGTGGTCGGCCTGTGAGGAGCTGCGCGAGCGCTGCTCGTCGGCGTTCGCGGGGTGCTCTGCCCAGGAACAACCCGTCATTGCCTTTCGATCCGGGATGTGCAAGGTCGTTCAGGCTGGCCATGAGCGCGGTTCCTGGCGGTGGGCGTGATCGTGGGTCCGCAGGCAGGGGGCGGGGTGATCGGGGATCATCGGTGGATTCGTCGGGGTAATCCGCGTTTTTTGCGTTCTACGGCTGGCCTGGGTGCGGTCTGTGGTGCAATCTTGGGGTGAGGATTGACCCCCAGCCGGCTGATCGTACAATGGACCGGCTATGAAGCAAGGTTTGGCCTGCTTCGATTCCATAAACACCCCGGTGAACTGAAGATGAAGCGTATTCTCCTCGCGATGTTGTGTGCTGCCGGTGTCTCTTTCTCGGCCCTGACGCCGGTTGTGGCCCAGGACGAAGACAGCTCCGGCATCCCCGAGCCCGAGCTCGTGACCTCGTCGTGGATGCTCACGTTCACCTATGAGACCCCCCGCACCATCGCCATCGAGATGGCCGACGGCAGCACGCAGTGGTACTGGTTCATGACCTACGAGGTGCTGAACGATCCGCGAATCCGCAACAACAACCGCGAATCGATCTTCTTCAACCCCGACATCATCATCGCCGACGACCGCGGCGGCATCATCCACGCCAACCGCAACATCAGCCCCCGTGTCTTCCCCGCCATCAAGGAGCTGCTCCGTAACGAGCTCCTCGAGTCGCCCGCGCAGGTCTCCGGCAACATGCTGCCCGGCGAAGACTTCATCAAGGAAAGCGTCGCGATCTGGCCCGTCTCCGAAGACGATGTCGATGAGTTCTCGATCTTCATCGCCGGGATCTACGGCGAGACCTGCACCGTGCCCCACCCTGTCACCGGCGAGCCGATGACCGAGCCCGTCACAGACCCCCGCACCGGCGAGCCCGTCCTCAATGCCGACGGCGAGCCCGAGACCCGCCCGATCCTCCTCCGCCGCAACCGCATGCTCCGCTTCGTCACCCCCGGCACGATCCGCAACCCCCAGCGGCAGTCGATCCGGCTCGAAGAAGAGAAGGACGTGATGCGCTAAGCATCGCTGGATGTGTCGGCTGTTATTGCGGTACCCAGGGGCAAGCCATGGTTTCGAACAACGCCAAGCAGCGCATCCAGCAGTTGATCGAGCAGCTCCCCGACGACTGCTCGTTCGATGAGATTCAGCACCATCTGCATGTCGCCGAGCTCCTGCGTCGCCGTATCGCGAAGGCCGATGCGCCGGATGCAGAGTTTCTGACGACCGATCAACTGCGCGAACGGCTGGCGAAGTGGTCGACTTGACCGAACTGTTAGACGCATGTGTCACAGGTTGTGCTGATTGTGCCACAGTGTTGATAAGTTGAATAGCCGCGTTGCTATGCAACGCCGGTGCCTTTGAGTCACGCCCATACCGGCACCGCGTAGCGGTGCGGCTATTGAAGATGCTGTCATGTGACGTTGATGGGCGACCCGTTCCGTCGCTTGCGAGATATAGTTACGATGAGCTAAGCCGTAAGAGGTGGTGTGATTGGCGCGCTACTCATATCGCTCCGGCTCGACCGTGCTCAGTACCGCTTCCACCATATCGCCCGGCGTGACGCCGTCGCCCGCCGCGGCGTAGTTGGTCAGGACGCGGTGGCGCAGCACGGCACCGGCGATGCGATTCACATGCACGACGGTCGGCGTCGGTTCGCCCGACATCGCGGCGAGGGCCTTGGCGCCGTGGATCAGCGCCTGGCCCGCGCGCGGCCCCGCGCCCCAGCCGACGTATTGGCGGACAGCGTCGGGGGCTTCGCTGTCGTCGGGCCGGGTCGCCCGCGCCAGCCGTACCGCGTAGTCCACGACGTGCCCGCTGGTCGGCATCCGCCACACGGCATCGGCGAACCGCAGCAGTGCATCGCGATCAACGACAGGCTCGACCTTGGCTGAGGCGTCGGCGATGTGCGGGGTTTGTGCGACGATGTGTTTCTCTTCGTCGAGCGACGGGTAGCCGACGTCGAGCGCGAACATGAATCGGTCGAGCTGCGCCTCGGGCAGCGGGTAGGTGCCCTCCTGCTCGATGGGGTTCTGTGTCGCGACGACGACGAATGGCTCGTCCAGCCGCCTCGTTTTGCCCGCGCAGGTGACCTGGTGCTCGGCCATGGCTTCGAGCAGCGCGCTCTGTGTCTTGGGCGGGGTGCGGTTGATCTCGTCGGCGAGGATAAGCTGTGCAAACACCGGGCCGGGCACGAAGCGGAGGTGCCGTTCGCCGTGCTCGTCTTCCTGGATGAGTTCGGTGCCGAGGATGTCGCTGGGCATCATGTCGGGGGTGAACTGGATCCGGCTGAAGTCGAGCCCGACGGCCTGGGCGAGCGTGCGGACCAGGAGTGTCTTCGCCAGCCCCGGCACGCCGACGACCAGGACGTGTCCCCGGCAGAGCAGTGCGCAGAGGAGCAGGTCGATCGCCTCGGTCTGCCCGACGATGACGGTGCCCAGGGCCGAGCGGAGTTGATCCATCGCCCCGCCGATCGCGTCGAAGGTCGCCAGGTCGGCGGTGGCGGGCTCGGCCTTCCGGGTAGATTCGCTCATAGCTAAGAGTGTAGCGGGGGCGTTTGCGGGGATGCAGGGGATGCGTGGGGAGTCTGGCCTGTTTTTCTTCTTTGCGGGTGGTGCGTGCATCGGTAGGATGCGGGTGTGGGTTGTGATGGGCCTTGCTGTCGTGGTGGCGTGAGGGTGTTGTGATGCAGATTGAAATCGCCGGGAATCAGCCGGGCTTCAAGGCCTGGGCGGTGTTGTCGTCGTCGGTGCTTGGGATGATGTGTGTGTTGGCGGGTGCGTGTGTGATGCACATGCAATCGATGGTTGAAATCTATGATCTCGACTTCAAGGTCGGTATGCGGCTGGGCATGCGTTTCGGGCTTAGTGGCTTTGTCGTGGTGTGGTGCGGTTACATGCTGCTTCTTGCTATTGCCGCTTCGGCATCGCGGTGCCGGGGGTGGCTGCATGTCGTCATGGTGGGGTGGGTTGTGTTTGCCACCCTAGGGATGCTTGATGTCATCACGGGATGGATTGGCACAGTCCTCGGCTGCGGCGGGGGCGTGATGTAGTTGCATGGCCGATCTGGCCTAAACTCCCGCCATCTTTTCAACGCGTTATACACATTATTGGACCCGATTCATCCACATCGGTTGATTGTGACGAATGAGTGTGTAGTAGTGCACAGCGATCGATGTTGGCTCTAAGTTGTTTGATTACAGTGCATTCAAGAAGTTGATTGGCCCTCTTTCATCTGCAGGCTTCAAAAAATGTGGCGAGAGTGATGCGAAGTGTTGCGTTGTGGGGGCGGGCCGTTTATAGTTCCTCGCAGCAGAGGGACACTTCTCCTTGGTCTTCACCGGCAACTACGAGCACGCGATTGATGCCAAGCACCGCATCGCCATTCCGTCGGAGATCCGACGCAAGCTCCAGCGAGGGCTTGGAGGCGACGACGGCGAAGGCGATCGGACCATCGTGCTCTACGCCGTCCTGGCTGGGGAAGAAACGATCGCCCTCTACACCGAAGCCGGGTACGACCGGCTGTCCGAAGAGTTGCGGAACTCCGGGCTCGACCCTGAAGAGCTCTTGGAATACGAGGATCTGTTTTACGCCATGTCCCAGCAGATCGAACTGGACAAGGCCGGCCGGGCAAGGCTGCCCGACCACCTGCTCGAGCGGACAGGGCTGTCCGGCGAGGTGGCACTGACGGGTGCGGGCGACCACTTGAAGATACGGGACAAGGTCGCCTGGCAGGCAAAACTCGACGCGAAGCTGGCGGAGAAGCCGGGCGCGTTGGTGAACCCGAGACTGTTGATAGGCCGGCGCAAGGATCGTGCCGGAGATTGAGCGACGGATCGCATTTAGGGGCTGGAACGGTGTGAAAACCGCCGGGTTGGCCCAAGACAAAGCGGCAGGGCGGGCTTGGACGAGCCTGCACTGCCGCATCAGGAAACCAGCGGAGCCGAACGGATTCTCGGCCAACGCATCGACGGCCGCGAAGGCGTGTCGCGGAGATCAAGGACGGTCTCCAAGCACGTCAGACTGATTGCATCAGTGATCAGAAGCCTCGGCCTCGACCACGCCCAGTCATGCCGTCCTTGTGGCGGCCACTCCGCTGGCTTGCGACATTGTAGCCCCAGACACGTCCCCCCGGCGTCGTCTGGGGCTTCTGTTTATCGGGGGTGGATAACACGCTCGGGGCTGCTTTACAGGCCCCGGTGTAAAAATAGGGGGAATTTTTGGCTGAGATGGCGAGGTTCTGCCGATATCACGCGCATGAGTCGGCGAAGGCCGGCGCAGTCCGATACGGATCACGTCTCACGCGTTCATGGGCTGGATTTACAAAAAAAGTTGACATCAGCCCATTGAAATGTGAATTTAGGTAAGATATTGGTGCAAGGTGAACGTTGAACACCATCAGAAGGCCCCAGGGCTCGCCGCAAAACACGCTTCAGATCGCCTGGTCTGCCTAGAATGTCATGATTTCGGGCTCGAACCTTAAGCCCGCTTCCACAGTCTTTTCTCCTCCGCCACGCCCCGTGGGTTCCGTCTGCGAGGCGTGGTTTTTTTAACTTGATCGATGGGCCGAGCGTGCGTTCGGCCCATTTTTTCGCTGCCCACCCGGCTCAACCCTTTCGCCCCCTCCGACTCGCTGAGAGCGGATGGCTGGATGTCGTTCACTGGCGTGGACGGAGCAGAGTCACATGGGGCCGTTGCGATCTGGTGGTTACCCCATGCGATCTAGCGGTCGTCTTTTCTGTTGTAATCTCGATCCTGGATTGGTCGTCCTGATCTTCCTTGGCTGCATGCATAGGGCAGGGTTGCGTTTGTTATGATCCAACAGGGAGTCCAGCGTGTGGTGGGCGTGTCAATCGGGTTGAGGAAACGATGCAAGACCAAAACAAACAGGGGCGATCTACGGTAAGTCGGCGGGCCTTTATGGCGACGGGTCTCGCGGCGGGTGCCGCGGCGATCCCGGCGTCGCTGTGTGCTCAGCCGCACCAGGCCAAGGCGCAGGACGCGGTGGCGGGTTCGACGGTTGTGCCGCCCGAGGGCAAGCGTCTGCTGTTGTCGTGCAAGCTGACGATGATTACGCGTGAGCTCGCGGGTCGGCCGCTCTCGCTGGCGGATCGCTTGTCGCTGGCCGGTGAGGCGGGGTTTGATGGCGTGGATCTGGATGAGGCCGGGGAGATCACGCCGGAAGAGGCGCGGCTGGCTGTCGCCGAGTCGGGCGTCTTCGTGCACAACGCGATCAACCACGCGCACTGGCAGCAGCGCTTCACGAGCGCTAACGAAGGTGAACGCCAGCAGGCGCTCGACAACCTGCTGCACTGCATCCGCGTGTCGCACGCCGCCGGTGGCAGCGGGGTCCTGCTTGTTCCCGGCGCGGCCGGCGACGGCAGCGAAGAAGAAACCGTCGCCCGCAGTGTCGAATGGATCAGCAAGGCCTTGCCGCTCGCCGCGTCGCTCGGGCAGCGCATCCTGTTCGAGAACGTCTGGAACCGGATGTTCTACGACCACGGCGAAGGGCCGGAGCAGAGCGCCGACCGCTGGGCCGCGTACGTTGACGCGTTCAACAGCCCGTGGGTCGGGATGTACCACGACATCGGCAACCACTGGAAGTACGGCAACCCGGCCGACTGGATCCGCACGTTCGGCCGCCGCGCGGTGAAGTTCGACGTCAAAGGCTTTAGCCGAGCGGACAACAACTGGGCCGAGCTTGGCGAAGGCGACCTGCCCTGGGGCGAGGTCCGCCAGGCGCTCGACGACATCAACTTCCACGGCTGGATCACGGCCGAGGTCGGCGGTGGGGGGCTTGCGCGGCTCATCACCGTGCGCGAACAGATGCAGCGCGTTTTCGCGATCGGCTAAACCACAGCCGACGCGGTTTTGTATGATTGACCCTTGTCACCAGCGGTATCCACTCACCCAAGAAAGAACGGACCGACCATGAGTACCCCCAGCACTCCCGAAGAAAAGAAAGACACCGGCGTCACCCGGCGTGGCTTCGTCAAGACCGGCGCTGCGCTCGGCGCCGTCGCGGCCGCGTCGAGCATCCCCATGATCTCCCGCACCGCCTACGCACAGGGCGACGGCCGGACTTATGGCCTGGGCATCGTCGGTTCGGGCGGCCGGGGCACCGGCGCGATCTTCAACCACCTCCAGGCCGCGCAGGAACTCGGCATCGACGTCGAGCTGCGTGCGATGGGTGATGTCGCCGAAGACCGCCTCAACGGCTCGCTCGCGAACCTCCAGCAGAACTGGGGCGCGAAGATCCAGGTCGACCAGAACAGCCGGTTCACCGGGTTTGATGCGTACAAGGGTGTGTGTGCCCACGAGGATGTGGACATCGTGATCCAGACGACTCCGCCGGGCCTGCGTTACCTCACGCTCGCCGAGGCCGTGAAGAACGGCAAGCACAGCTTTGTCGAGAAGCCGGTGTGTGTGGACGCGGACACCTACCGCAGCGTGCTCGCGTCGGGTGGTATCGCCGAGAACAACAACCTCGCGATCGTGTCTGGCACGCAGTACCGCCGCGAAAACTCGTACGCCGACGCCATCAACCAGCTCCAGCAGGGGCTCATCGGCGAGATCACCGCGAGCTACGCCTACTACTGTGCCGGCACACTCTGGCACCGTGGGCGCGGCCCGGCGGGTGCGCCGTGGAACCAGATGGAGTACCAGATGCGCAACTGGCTGTACTTCGCCTGGCTTTCGGGCGACCTGATTGCCGAGCAGTCGGTCCACAACATCGACGCCATCAACTGGGCGATGGGCGGCCCGCCTGCACGCTGCTACGCCTCGGGCGGACGCATCGCACGCACCTCCCCCGACTACGGCAACGTCTACGACCACTTCTCGGTCCAGTACGACTACGCCAACGGCAGCCGCTGCACCTTCATGGGGCGGCAGTACCCCGGCTGCGACAACCGCGTCGAAAACCGCTTCGTCGGCACCAACGGCGTCCTGGACATCCAGCCCAACCCCGGCCGGACCCGCTGGATCGCCCGCGACCACGACGGCAACGAGCTGGGCCGCAACGCCGGGCGCGACGGCAACAACGAGCCGTACGTCGAAGAGCACAAGGCGCTCCTGCAGTCCATCGAAGACGGCAACCCGATCCAGGAAATCCAGGAAGTCGCCGACTCCTCACTCACCGCCGTCATCGGCCGCGAGTCCGCTTACAGCGGCAAGTACGTCGACTTCAACTGGATGGCGAACACCTCGCAGCTCAAGCTGCGTCCCGATGTCCCGCCGTTCGTCGCGGGGGATGTGGATCAGACCGTCGAGGTCGAGGTCGACGGCCAGGTCAAGCGTTACGACTACAGCCAGATCCCGATCCCCGGCACGTACGAACTCCGCTAAGCCGGTCGGTTCATTTTGTAAACGAAACGCCCGCGCTCCAAGGAGCGCGGGTGTTTTTTCGTATCAACTTGAAGCCCACAGATTCCATCTGTGGGTCCCACCCATGCAATGGGTGGGCTTCAATCGTCGCGTTAGTCAAAACCATCCACTTCTTTATACGCATCGATCACCGCGCGTTCGCCTTCCCGGCCTCGGCGGCTGTTGCCGTGCTCCATGCCGATGACGCCTTCGTAGCCTTTGCGGTGCAGGTGGCGGAAGATGTTCTTGTAGTTGATCTCGCCGGTGGTCGGTTCTTTGCGGCCGGGGTTGTCGCCGACCTGGATGTAGGCCGTCTCGTCCCAGGCGTGGTCGAGGTTGGGGATCAGGTTGCCCTCGCTGATCTGCTGGTGGTAGAGGTCGTTGAGGATCTTGCACGATGGCGAGTTGACGGACTTGCAGATCAGGTAGGCCTGCGGGATCTTGGTGAGGAACAGCCCGGGGTGGTCGCGCCACCAGTTGAGCGGTTCGAGCACCATGACCAGGCCCGACGGCTCGCAGACCTCGGCCAGGACCTTGAGGTTCTCGATGCAGTTGGCCATCTGGTAGTCGAACTCGATGCGCTGGGTGACGTTGCTGGGGACGACGGTGCACCACTTCGCGCCCGTGCGTTCGGCGACGGCGAGCATGCCCGCCATGTGGCGACGCAAGCCGTCTTGAAACTCGTTGGAGGTGTCGAGGACGAAGTCGTCTTTCCCAAAGCCCGAGTAGCCGACGAAGACGCCCATGGTCATGCCGAGGTCACGCATCGCCTGGCCGCAGCGCTCCTGATCCCGGACCGAGCGGCCGGGCATGCCGTTGTCTTCCCAGGCGGTGAAGCCCTCGTCGGCCGCGAACTTAAGCTGGTCGACTAGGTCGTTGCCCGCGTGGTGGCGGAACATGCCAAAGTGTGGCGCGTACTTGAGTTTGAAGCCTCCGCCGGCTGGGGCTTCTTCTGCGCTGTCGTCTTGTTTTGGGGTGATGGCGGATGCGGCGGCGCTGCCGGCGGTGAGCGAGGCCGCCGCGGCGGCGCTGGTGGCGATGAATTCTCGGCGTTTCATGGGGGTGCTCCGGGGGTGTGAGTACTCAAAATCATAACGATGGGTGCCACACAACTGCCCGAAGGGCTGCTGTGTGGAACTGACACAACGTCTCGCGAGTGCCGCACACAGCAGGCCCGCGGACGGGGCAGTTGTGTGGCACCCATCATAAAACACGGTCCCGCGCCGGTGAACCGGCACGGGACCCGCTTGGAAGATGCAGCCGGCTTGCATACCCGGGCGCGTTACGGCGTCTGGTACGCGCCGGGGATGTAGACCGGCGGGGTCGCGACGTCGGTGTCGAAGTCTTCGAGCGAGAAGCCGTCGGTGTAGCAGCCCGGGGCGTTGCCCGGCCCGAGCTTCAGGTTCGACTCGTTGAGGGCCCATTCGTAGCTGACATTCTTGCCCGAGTACGCGGCTTCACGGCAGATGATCGCGGTGAGGGTGGACTGTGCGATGCGGTGGGCCTCGTTGAGCGGCTCGCCGGCGCGGAAGGAGGCGACGAGGTCAGCGTGTTCCTGGACGTAGGGGTCTCGGCCGCCGGTGAACTGTGCGATGCGCTCGCCGTTTTTGTCCACGAGGGTCGAGGTGCCGCCCATGCGTGCGTAGCCCTCGGAGCCGATGATCTCTTCGCCGACGTAGTTGTCGCAGCCGGGGATCTGTCGGCAGTGTGAGTTGATGAAGTGTCCGAATCGGCCGGGCATCTGGATCTGGAGGGAGAAGTGGTCGTTGCCGTGCCCCCACTCCTCGCCGGTGCGTTGCTGGCGTCCGCCGTTGCCGTAGGCTTTGACGGGGGCGACGTCGCCGAACGCCCAGAGCGCGACGTCGATGTTGTGGATGTGCTGCTCGACGATGTGGTCGCCCGAGAGCCATGTGAAGTAGAGCCAGTTGCGTAGCTGCCAGTCGAGGTTGGACCAGCTTTCCTGTCGGCCGCGGTTCCAGAGCCCGCCCTGGTTCCAGAAGACCTGGGCACCGACGACCTCGCCGATCGCGCCGTCATGGATCGCCGCCATCGCGTCGACGTAGCTCTTTTGGTGCCGGCGCTGCGTGCCGCAGACCATGCCCAGCCCCTTCTGGTTGGCGATGTCGCCCGCCTCCATGACCAGCCGGCAGCCGGCGGGGTCAACAGCGACGGGTTTCTCGAAGAACACGTGCTTGCCCGCGTCTACCGCCGCCTTGACCATCTGTGGGCGGAAGTACGGCGGGGTAGCGAAGATGCACAGATCCACGTCCGCGTTGATAACTTCCTGGTAGGCGTCGAACCCGGTGAACTTGCGGTTGCCGACCTGGAAGGCCTCGCCGGTGTTCTGCTCAAGGTTGTTGGCGCTGCCGTTGAGCCGGTCTTCGTAGAGATCGCCCATGGCGTGGAGGACGACGCCCGACGAGGCTTCGATGGCGTTGTAGGCCGCGCCTGTGCCGCGCCCGCCACAGCCGACCAGCCCGACCTTGACGGTGTCGTCGCCCTGGGCAAAGGCAGCCGTGCCGATGCCGGTGGAGGCGAGGGCGGCGGTGATGCCCGCGGCGGTGGTGCCCTTGATGAACGTGCGGCGGGTCGAGCCGTGGGTTTCTTGCGCAGAGGTGGCCGGGGCTTGCGAGGTCGCTGGCGTTTCGTTCGTCTTGGGCATGGTTGTTCCTCTGGCGTGTTGAGAGTTCTCGGGGATCGAAATGTCGGACCCAAGCGTACCGCAACCCCCGCGCGGCCGCCAGCGCCTCTAAGACAGTAACGTCGGCGGAGGGCCGAGCCTTACACCCCACCGCCGAATCGGCCGCGCTGTGGAGCGTTGCCGGTTGGAAGCCCATGCTCATCGAGCATGGGCTTCGGGGGCTGAAAAAACAACCCCGCCGGGCAGGCGGGGCTGTGTCATGCTTGGTTGTCGTTGGGCTGGTGCTAGACCATCTCGTCCGACATCGCGGCCTCGGCGACCTCTTCCTCGTCGACATCGTCGGTGCTGACTTTGTCCCAGAACCCGACGGCAAAGATCACAAGAATGACCGCCGCCATCCCGGCGGGGAAGTACCAGTAGTTTTGCCAGTCAGCCATGGCTTTCCCGACAAGGGTCATGTCGATGCCATCGGGGTAGCCTTTGCCAAACATGCCAAGCATGGTCTCGATGAACGATGGGGCTTCCTGTTCACCGTTGAGCGCAGTGATGTGGTCGATGAGGGGCTGGTGGTTGGCCGGGCCCTTGCCGATGTCGCCGGCGTGGTTGGGCAGGGGGATGTTGGTAAACGGGAAGTTCCCGCTGAATGCCATGCGGAATCCGAAGAACATGCCCAGCCCCTGGGTCAGAAAGACGAGCAGGCTCTGCGCCTGGCCGCGGATATCGGCGGGTGCTTTCTTGTCGGTATAGATGAAGCCGGTGACGAAGAAGAAGTCATAGCAGATGCCGTGCAACGCGACGGCGAGCAGGAGCATCCCCATGACCTGATTGGGGGCTCCCATCGCGAACAAGGCATACCGCGCCACCCAGCACGCCATCCCGATCATCAGCATCATCTTGACGCCGAGTTTACGGAAGAAGAACGGGATCAGGAGCATAAAGACGATCTCGGACATCTGGCCGAGTGTCATCGCGGCGCCTGCCTGCTTGAAGCCGGCCGCGCCGAGGTAGTTCGATGTTTGGCCGTAGTAGTAGGCCAGTGGGATACAGATCAGCGTCGAGCAGACGGCGAAAACGAGGAAAGGTGGATGCTTGAGCAGCTTGAAGGCATCCAGCATCAGGAGCGAGCCGACGTTGACGGGCTTGCCCTTGGACGGCGGGGGGGTGTGGGGGAGTGTGAAGCTGTAGACCCCGAGCAAGAGGCTGCTCACCGCCCCGAGCCAGAAGATGTTGAGCGAGTTGGACCAGCCTGCGGCCCCAAGGCCGAGCCCGGCGGCGATCCAGCCGATCGTGCCCCAGACACGGGCCTGCGGGAACTTCTCCTGGGGCAGGTGCGTGAAGGTGATCGAGTTGCCAAGGCCCAGCGTTGGCATGTAGCAGAGCATGTAGGCGATCATGACCCAGACGATTTTGCCGCCCGAAGCCATGTAGGCGTCGTTGGCTTCCTGGGTTTGGGCCAGGAGCGCTGACGTGTCGGCGCTCAGCGCCGCACCCGGTTCAGACAAAACCGCAAGGACGTTTGCACTGGCATCTGCCTGAAGGGCTGCGACCGCTTCGGGGGTGGCGCTGAGTTGGGTGAGCAGGGCATCCAACGGTGCAAAGAGTGCTTCGGTACTCGCGGCCATCCCGGGCAGCAGACACATCAAGCCGCCGCCGATGAGGAACAGCACGCCCATCACCTTGTCGGATGGGAACAAGCGGTCGGCGATGAGGCCGAGAAAAAGCGGAGCGATGATCGCCGCGATCGGGGCGCTTTCGTAGGCCCCGCCGATGAAAGCGCCCAGCTTGTGCGTGCTCATCGCAAGGGCGAGTGTCGCAAACCACGCACCCCACGCGAAAAACTGTAGGAACATCATGACAGATAGCCGTGTCAGTACCATCTGCGGTTGTTTGGTGAGGTCGTTGGACATAGGCGTGTAGCTCCTAGGCAGCCGAATAGCTGTGCTTGATAACGAGACAAGCCCAGAATATAGCTTGACCGGCTTACCTGTGCCTGTGGGGTCGCTCAAAGGGGGGCGTCGCAGGGTTGCGTTGGGTGCCCGGGCGAGTGTGCCAGGGCTACGGCCGCAGCGCGATCGGGTTTCGAGACCGCCCCGCGATGAGGTAGACTATGGCATACAGGAACACCCCATGTCCACGACCGTGACCGACAAGTTGTCGCCCCTGCTGGCTTACCTCGATTCATTGACGACCGAGCGGGCGGATGTGCAGATGCTGGCCGAGGCGTTGGGCCGGCTCGACGGGCTGACGGTCGACGACCTGGCCGACTACGCCGTGTTCGACGACCACGACTACCGCCGCAACCTCGTCGTTGAAGGCCCGATGTACGAGGTCCTCCTGCTGTGCTGGAAGTCCGGCCAGCGCAGCCCCATCCACGACCATGCCCACTCCGTCTGCGGCGTCAAAGTCCTGCAAGGCACCGGCACCGAGGTCCGCTACCGCGAGACGCCCTGCGGCCAAGTCGTCCCCTACGACGCCCGCGAACTCGCCAAGGGCGGCGTCTGCGCCTCGGTCGATCACGACATCCACGAACTGTCGAACATGGAAGCGCAGGGCAACAACCTCGTGACGATGCACATCTACTCGCCTCCACTGCGCGAGATGGCGATGTACGACCCTGCCAAGCCCGGGGCGATGACCTACCGCCCGGTGAACTTCGAGTTCCACAGCGGAAGCGGGATCTGATTGCCACTTAGGACGGGCATTCCTGCCTGTCATTCGGCGAAGCCGAAGCCGTAGGGTGGGTGGAGCGAGTCCGCGAGCGATACCCACCGCACGAGGCTAACACGATTGGTAGCGCCCGGTGGGTATCGTCGCCGACTCCTCCACCCACCCTACTCTCGGGATCACCCCGTCAGCATCTTCGCGCTCGCCACCACGAGCAGCACCATAAACACCGCGCGGACCCAGACGACCGGCAGCTTGTGGGTGAGGTGCGCGCCGAGGTAGCTCGCGGCGATGGCGGTGGTGGCGAGCACGGCCGCGATGAGCAGGGCGGTGGGGGCGTCGACGGGCAGGCCGTTGGTCGTGGGGTGGTGCAGTGCGTCCAGGCCCATCAGCTTGCGGGCCGCGCCGACCGGTGCGGTGAGGCACATGACGGTGGAGCTGACGGCGACGCTGTTGCGAAGCGGCAGGTTGCAGAAGCGGTGGATCAGCGCGACGGCGATGACCCCGCCGCCGATGCCCAGCAGGCCCGCGGCGAGGCCGACCGTGATGCCGATGACGCTGCAGCGCAGCCAGTCGGCGTGCGTCGGGCCATCGTCTTCGGCGCCGCCGTTGCCGTTCTTCTTCAGAAGCTTCTGGGCGTTGATGATGACGGCGTAGAGGAGGAACACGCCGAAGATTTTTTCAAGCACGTCGCTGGGCAGCCGATCGCTGAGCACGACGCCGACGACGATGGCGACCAGCGCCCCGGGGAGCATGTGGCCGACGACATTGAAACGGATCGCGCGTTTCTTGTAGTGTTTGATGAAGGCGGGGATCGCGACGAGCACGTTGACACACATCGCCGCGGCCTGCGCGAGGTGGTAGTCCGCGCCCAGGCCGAGGTTGATGACGGGGATCATGATGACACTGCCGCCGATGCCCAAGAGCCCGGCCAGCAGCCCGGCGACCAGGCCCGTGACGATCAGGATGGCGACGGCAAACGAAGTCAAGCGGGCAGTGTAGCGATGTTTAGCCGTCGCCCAACGGGCGGCGCGTTGACCACACGACTTGTCACGCCAGCGCGCCGCCCGTTGGGCGGCGGCTAAACGGCGTTCCACCTACACCTCCACCGCCTCCATCGCCTTGAGGTGGCTGAGCACCTGGTCGACCTCATCCTCGGTGTTGAAATACCCGAAGCCGAAGCGGATCGTGCCGGGGCCTGGGAGGGTGCCGATCGTTTCGTGGGCGAGCGGCGAGCAGTGGTAGCCTGCGCGGGTTGCGACCTCGTGTTTTTCGGAGAGGTAGCGTGCGACGTCTTTCGGGTCGTGGTCGCCGAAGTTGCACGAGACGACGGCCACTTTCTGGTCGCAGTCCTTCGTGCCGTAGACGTGTGCGCCCGGCACATCGTCGAGCCCTTCGATAAAGCGCTGGGTCAGCGCCATCTCGTGCTGACGCACCTTCGCGACGCCGTTCTCTTCAAGCCACTTCACACCGGCCGCCAGGCCCGCGATGCCGATGGCGTTGTGTGTGCCGACCTCGAACTCGCTGGGCATCTTGCCCGACATCGGGTGCCGGCCCGAGTCCTTGCCCGTCCCGCCCACGGCAAACGGCGCAACGCTGAACCCTTCCTTGATGTAGAGCCCGCCGATGCCCGTCGGGCCGTACATCCCCTTGTGCCCGGCGAAAACCATCATCTCCGGGTCGAGGTCACGGACCTTGAAGTCGATGATGCCCGCCGACTGTGCCGCGTCGAGCAGCAGCGTCGTGCCGTAGCGTTTGCACAGCGCGGTCAGCTCTGCGTAAGGCAGGACCTCGCCCGTGACGTTTGCGGCCATCGTACAGATGACCACGCGGACGTTGCCCTGCTTGATTTTTTCTTCGATGAACTCCAGGCCAAGCGGGTCGCCGACCTTGTACGGCGCGACGTGGAACGAGATGTCACGGCGCTTGGCCACAAGCCGGATCGCGCGGGACGAGGCGTGGTGCTCAAGCCCGGAGATGATCGCCGCGTCGCCGTCCTCCCATGCGAGGCCCTGGATCGCGGCGTTGGTCGCGTAGGTGCAGCCGGGCATCATCGCGAAGCGCGACGGGTTGTCGATCCCCAGGAACGTGGCGATCGTCGCGCGGGCCTCCTCCATCGCGTTGGCCGTGTCCTCGCCCTCGGCCGAGATGGTCCGGCTGGGGCTCGACATGTTGCGCACGGCGTCGTCGATCGCCTTGCACACCGGCTCGGGCTTAGGCCAGGTCGTCGCGGCGTTGTTTAGATAGATCACAGGCTGGCCTCCAGGGCGACCGGGACTCGGGGTATTGACTCCGGGCCGGGTCGGGGTGGGTCGATATCGTAGCAATTCGCGTGTGGCCGTATCATGCCGCGGTGCAACGCCTTTCCGCCCAAGCATACGACGCCCTGACGCGCGGGGCCAAGGTTTTATCTCAAGACCGCCACGGCCCCAAGGTCCTTGCGCTTGCCGATGACCGCTGTGTCAAGCTTTTCCGCCGCAAGCGGCTGCTATCCAGCGCGACCCTGCTGCCTTATGCCAGGCGTTTCGAGGCCGCCGCGGCGCGGCTGTCTCGGCTGGGCATCCCGACTGTCGCGGTCGATTCGGTCACGCGTGTGCCCTCGATCAAGCGCGACGCCGTGGTGTATCGCTACCTCGAAGGCACCCCGCTGCGCGAGGCGGTCGCACAAGCGGGGCGGGACCGCGATGCCGTGGCTGGGCTGCTCAAGCAACATGCCGCGTTCTTGGCCGAGCTCCACGCCAAGGGCGTCTACTTCCGCTCGATCCATTTCAACAACGTCGTGATCTGCCCCGACGGTGCGTTCGGCCTGATCGACATCTCCGAGGCCCGGGTAGCCCGGCGGCCGCTCCCTCCTGAAAAGCGGGCCCGCAACTTTCGGCCGATGCTCAGCTACGAAGAAGACCGCGCGGCGCTGGAAGTCATCGGCGTCGCCGACTTCCTGGCCCACTACCTCCGCCACGCCGCGCTGGCGCCCGCCGCCACCGCCCGCTTTATCCGGAAGCTGGCCGACATCGACACCCTCTACGAGCAGGCCTTGCCCATGCTCCCCGAGTCAGTCGAGCGCGCCGCATTACGCTAGGTTGTGTTTGACGGCTCTACTTGGTGGCTCGGGTTGAGCGCAGCGAACCCCCGGTACGAATACCCCACCCGTTCCGGGGCAGGCTGCGCCTGACCCCGGCCACCATACGGAGGACCAAGGAGCCGTCAGACAGAGCCTGGGGCGTTGCCCCTGCGGTAAAACTTGTGATTGCCGGGAGCCCAGCGCTTGAGGCAACATGGCATGCCTCGACGTGAAGTGTGTGCAAAGTAGGACAGTTTGCTCGGCGATCGCGCGTCTGGTCATCACGGGGCAGTGTCGGTCAAACAGTTCTGTTGGTCATCGGTCGCAATGAAGCGAACGGCTAACGCCGCCGACGTGCCAGCACGAACCCGCCCAGCCCCAGCAACGCCAGCGAGCCTGGCTCGGGGATGGCGCGGACATCATCAAAAAAGCTCTCCTGGCCACCGATGAGTACTTGGTCCACCGGGCCGGTGAGGGTGATCGTGCCCCAGTTGTCGCTTCCGACGCCTGTCGTGCTGGTGACGCTGACCGCCACGCCGTTGATCGTGGCCCCGTTGATGGCGGGGTCGCTGAAGTCGTTGGCGTTGATGATCGCGCCGCCGGCCGAGGGGTTGACATGAAAGTTCACGTTCCCGCCCAGGTCGGCGTAGTCAATGCTGACCTGCGACTGCTGCCCGATCGTCCCCGCGAAGTCGAAGAGGACGTTGATGTTGTTGGGATACAGCATATTGCCGCTGCCGATGACCGTGACGGGGAAGGTATCGACCGCCGCCGTCCCGCCGCTGAAGACCGTGCCGCCCGGCCAGAGGTAGTCTTGCATCAGCAGGTCCACCCCGCCGGAGGTGAGGGTCGCCCCAACGCCGCCCGACGCGCCCGGGATGTCCTCGAAGTCGAGGGTTTGAGCCGAGGCTTGTGCCGCAGCCAAAGTAAAGCCAGCCAATAGACAGCCGCCAGTCATCCAGGAACGCTTCATCTTCAGGTCTCCTTGATCGAAACGAGATCGGGCATGAATCCGCCCGGCAACACCGCCTGGGCGTTCTCAACATTTTACTAACTCGTGGTTCTAAACCAATACGTACGAACCCATAACACCACGATTCCCCGCGCATCATGCCTGGCCGCGCTCCCCGGAATGCAGGAGGCCGGACAAATCACGCTGCGTGGATGTCAAGGGCTACGCGGCCGACCGGACGCGGGTGCTGTAGCGGTCGCCCGTTGCGCTACTCGTCGTCTTCATCCGTCGCGACTTCGAGTGTGACGTGGATGTCCATGCGTTTGGCATCGACGTCGAAGCGGTAGTCGCCCGGCGGCAGGGTCGCGTAGAGCACGTCGCTGCCGCTCTCGTTGCGCAGGTGGACCGGCCGGTCGAGGATGCGGTAGTCGCGGTCGCCGTGGTCGATGCGGCGGTAGATGCGGACACGGAAGTGACAGCCGTTACCGGTTTTCTCGGCGGCGTAGGTGAGCTTGACGCGCGTCTCGGCCTGGAAGGTGTGCCGGTGCCGACGATACAGGTCGCGGTTCTGGATGCTGCGCTCGTCGTCAAAGATCACCTGCCCGCTCGCGGCACCGGTGAAGGGTACGACCAGCAGGGCGAGGAAAAGTGCGGCAAAGAGACGTCGGGGGCTTTTCGATGACATGCGGCGGTTCCCGTAGAAAGAGGTGGAACGGGTCGGGGTCGGCTGGGTAGGATTGTACATCAGCCAGGCACGGGTCGCGGCCTTGCGCGGCGGGGCGGCGCTCGCCGATAGGGGGTGTAATGTCAGTCCCTGCACAGGCGTCGCGCAGGAGGCGCTAGGCTGGTTGCGGAGCAGGTTTTCATGTCTGACCCCCATCTCCCGAGCTTGCAGGATCGCCCCAGGCCCCGGCCGCGCTGGCTGATGCCTGCGGTGCTGGGTGGGGCGTTGATGGTTGCGGCAGGGGGCTTGTTGGTATTCGGGGCCGCGCCGGGAGAGGCCGGGGGGCGGGCTGAGACAGTGGTGCTGGCTCAGGTCGGTGGGGCTCATCCAGAAGCCAAGTCCGTTGCACGCTCTGAGCCCGCCGCCCGACAGCAGGACGCCGGCAATGACCCGCAGGCTGTCGAACTCGAGCGCCGACTCGCTGAAGACGTCGTGCCGCTGCTGGATCAGTTTTGCTACGCATGCCATGGCAACGGCGAGCGCAAGGGCCGGGTCACGCTCGACGGCGTGACAACGATCGCCCAGGTGCTTGACCATGCCGACGACTGGGCCACGGTGCGCGACATCCTCAACGACCGGCTCATGCCGCCCGACGATGAGCCCCAGCTCACCGCGCACCAGTTGTTGACGATCAGCCAGTGGATCGACGATGCGCTCGAGTACTACCCACCCGACGCCGAGCCCGACCCCGGGTGGTACACGATCCACCGCCTGAACAAGAACGAGTACCGCAACACCTTGCGTGACCTGCTGGGCATCGACCCCGACGCCGTCGATATCGCCGAGCACCTGCCGCCCGACGACACGGGCTACGGGTTCGACAACAACGCGGATGTGCTTGCGATGTCGCCCCTGCAGGTCGAGCAGTACCTCGCTGCGGCCGAGCGTGCGATCGAGCTGTCGATCGGCAGCCCGGTGGTGGTCCATGAGGAGCCGGTGCGGATCCGTCGGCTGAGGATGGAGGGCGGGGGGCGCGAGCTCGACCGCGGTGGGTTTTACCTCTACTCCCGTGGCACGGTTTCGGGGCGACACGAGTTCGCCGTCGACGGCGAGTACGTGATCCACATTGAGGCCTGGGGCGATCAGGCCGGCGACGAGCCCGCGCGGGCGGAGGTGCGTGTCGATGGCCGGCGGGTGGAGGTGGTCGATGTGCCCGCGACGCGTGGGGAGCCGGGGACGTACGAGGTCGCGGTCGAGGTTGAGGCGGGGGAGCGCCGCATCGACGTGCTCTTTATTAATGACTACTACGTGCGTAACCAGGCCGACCGAAACCTGGCGGTGTCGTGGATCGGCGTCGCCGGGCCGATGAATGTCAGTACCGATCGGTCAGACATGTACGGCGAGGTGTTTTTCGTCACGCCCAATGTGACCGACGACGGCGAACGGATCGAGGGCGCGCCCGGCCAGCGCCGGCTGACCGAGCGTCAAGCGGCGCGGCAGATCATCGAGGCGTTCGCGACGCGCGCGTTCCGCCGGCCGGTAAGCCGTGACGAGCTTCGCTCGCTGCAACGCCTCTACGAGGCGTCGCGCGACTTCGGCGACAGCTACGAGGAGGCCGTGAAGCTCACGCTGACCGCGACGCTGGTCTCGCCCAACTTCCTGTACCGTCCGGTCGAGCACCCCAAGCCCAACGACCCCGACGCGGTGTACACACTCAGCGACTACGAGCTGGCCAGCCGGCTGTCGTACTTCCTGTGGTCGAGCATGCCCGACGATCGGCTGCTGGATCTCGCCAAGCGCGGCGTGCTGGGCGAGGACCGTGTCCTGCGCGACGAGGTCAAGCGGATGCTCGCCGACCCGCGCAGCGACGCGCTGGTCGAGAACTTCGCCGGGCAGTGGCTGCTCTTGCGCAACCTCGACACCCTGCCCATCGACCGCGAGCGGTACACGACGTACGACGACGCGCTGCGCGAGGCCATGCGGACCGAGGCCGAGCTGTTCTTCGCGGATGTGCTGCGCAGCGACCGACCGGTCCGCGACTTCCTGGAGAGCGGCGACACGTTCCTCAACCAACGGCTGGCCGAGCACTACGGGATCGACGGGGTGCGTGGCGAGCGGTTCCGCCGGGTCGAGCTGCCCGAAGGCTCGCCGCGTGGCGGGGTCTTGACGATGGGCGCGGTGTTGACGGTGACGAGCAACCCGACGCGGACGAGCCCGGTGAAGCGTGGGCTGTATGTGCTTGAGCAGGTGCTGGGCACGCCGCCCCCGCCCCCGCCGCCGGATGTCCCGCCGCTGGAGCAGACCACGGAAGCGTTGGCGCATGGCGCGACGCTGCGCGAACAACTCGCCGCGCATTTGGCAGACCCCAACTGCGCCGTGTGTCACGTGCGGATGGACCCGATCGGGCTGTCGATGGAACACTTCGACGCGGTCGGCGCGTGGCGCGAGCGTGACGGCGAACTCGCGATCGATGCCGTCGGCGAGCTGCCTGGAGGAGTTGTTTTTGACGGCTCAACAGAGCTTAAAGCGATTTTGCTGGACGAGCAGTCGCTCTTTGTTTCAAATCTATCGAAGAAGATGCTGACGTATGCGTTGGGGCGCGGGGTCGAGCCGTTCGACCGCCCGACGCTGCATACGATCGTGCAGGCGACGCGTGCCGAGGACGACAAGCTCTCGGCGATGATCGAGGCGATTGTGCTGAGCGACGCGTTCCGCACCTGCCGTGGGCGCGAGGGGCGGTAGGCCTTGAGCACGAGTCGTTAGCCGGCGGCCTACGGACGCCGGTCTTTGGC
>JBCCWH010000042.1:0-27057 GCA_039193915.1 Planctomycetota bacterium | reverse complement strand
TCGAGGTCAACTACCTCTCGGGCCCGGGCAAGGGCGTCCAGCTCATCAAACTGGGCAGCGGCGACGAGCTCCTGGGCTTCAAACCCAGCACCGGCGAGCGCGACCTGCTGCGTGTCAAGACCAACCGCGGCGCGGAGAAGACCGTGAGCACCGCCAAGTACCGCGTCACCGGCCGGGGCGGCCGCGGCACCGAGATGCAGAAGAACGGCAAGATCGCGAGCATCACCCCCGAGCCGGTCCCCGCGCCCGAGCCGCTGCCGGAATCCAAGTCATAATCTCACGCAGAGGCGCGGAGACGCAGAGATGAATGAGAACGATGTCAGCGGGATGGTGGTGGATGCGGCGATGAAGATTCATCAGACCCTTGGGCCGGGGCTCTTGGAGTCGGTCTACGAGCGGGTGATGAAGTACGAGCTGGAGAAGCGTGGGCTGCGGGTTGAAGCCCAGCTCCCCGTCCCGATTGTTTACGACGACCTGGAGTTCGATGAGGCGTTCCGATGCGATCTGTTGGTTGAGGGGATGGTGGTGGTTGAACTGAAGTCGGTCGAGGAGATCAAGAAGGTCCATAAAAAGCAGGTGCTGACCTACCTGCGACTAATGGATAATCGTGTCGGCCTACTTCTCAACTTCGGCTGCGAACTCATGAAACAAGGCATCCACCGCGTCAGCAACGGCATGCCGGACTAGCGCGAACTCCCACTCTCTGCGCCTCCGCGCCTCTGCGTGAGATACTCCCCCCATGACCCAGACCTACACCACCGCCGACCTCTCCCGCCTTGAAGGCCTCGACCCTGTGCGCAAGCGCCCAGGTATGTACATCGGCGGCGTCGGGTCCGCCGGGCTGCACCACCTCGTGTGGGAGGTCTTTGACAACTGCGTCGACGAGGCCATGAACGGCCACGCGTCGGAAATCTACGTCACCCTCCACCAAGACGGCCAGTCCGTCACCGTCTCCGACAACGGACGCGGCATACCCACCGACATCGACAAAAAGTCCAAGAAGTCCGGCCTGGAGATGGTCCTCACCGAGCTCCACGCCGGGGGCAAGTTCGAGGGCAACAACTACAAGACCTCCGGCGGGCTCCACGGCGTCGGGGCTTCCGTCGTCAACGCGCTCTCCAAAAAACTCGTCGCCACCGTCAAGCGCGGCGGCCGCGAGTACCGGATGGAGTTCAAACGCGGCAAGCCGACGACCAAGCTGCTCCGCAAGAAAGCCCCCGTTCGCGGCACGGGCACGACCATCTACTTCGAGCCCGACCCCACCATCTTCGCCCGCACGCAGTTCAACGGCGAGACCATCGCCCAGCGCATCGAGGTCGCCAGCTTCATCCACCGCGGCGTCAAAATCCACTACACCGATGAAACCGCAGAAGGCGGCACGTCCAAGGTCACGTTCCACCACGAAAACGGCATCGCCGACTACCTCGCCAAGACGCTCAAGGACCGCAAGGCCCGGGCGACCCACGACGCGCCCTTCCGCTTCGAGAAGGAGGTCGGCGACAGCCGGGTCGAGTGCGTCTTCCAGTGGACCGACCACACCGAAGAGTTCGTCAAGTCCTACGCCAACGGCATCCCCACGCCCGCCGGCGGGACGCACGAGAACGGCCTGCGTGCGGGCATCAACAAGGCGCTGCGCAACTACATCGAGGTCCACAAGCTCACGCCGCGCGGCGTCAAGCTCGAACACCCCGACCTCCGCGAGGGGTTGCACGGCATCCTGTCGGTCTTCGTCACCGAGCCGCAGTTCCAGAGCCAGACGAAAGACCGGCTGAACAACGTCGAGATGACCGGCGTGGTGGATAACGCCGTGCGCCCCGCGTTCGAGCACTGGCTGAACTCGAACCAGTCCGTGGCCGAGGCGATTGTCGCTCGCATCGTCGCCGCCGCCCGCGCCCGCGCCGCGTCCCGCGCGGCCAGCGCGGCCGTGTCACGCAAGAGTGCCACCAACAAGCTCACCCTCCCGGGCAAGCTCAGCGACTGCACCTCCAACGGCCGGGACGACTCCGAACTCTTCATCGTCGAAGGCGACTCGGCCGGCGGCAGTGCCAAGCAGGGCCGCGACCGCAGCCACCAGGCCATCCTCCCCCTGCGCGGCAAGGTGCTCAACACCGAGAACGCCTCACTCAAAAAAGTCGTCGAGAACAAAGAGATCGGCGACCTCCTCACCGCCATGGGCTGCGGCATCAATCCCTGCGACCCCGCCAAGCTCCGCTACCAGCGCATCATCCTTCTCGCCGACGCCGACTCCGACGGCCACCACATCACCACACTCCTGCTCACCCTCTTCTACCGCCACCTCGAACCGCTTATCCGCGAGGGCCGGGTCTATATCGCCATGCCCCCGCTCTATCGCGTCGACATCGGCAAAGAGACCTACTGGGCCAGCGACGAAGCCGACCGCGAACGCATCCTCGCCGAGCACGCCAAGCCCAGCAGCAAGGTCGACATCACCCGTTTCAAAGGCCTGGGTGAGATGATGCCCAAGGTGCTGTGGGAAACCACGCTCAACCCGAAAACCCGCCGGCTGTTGCGCGTCGAGATCGCCGACCCGTTAGAGACCGACCGCGTGATGAGCGACTTGATGGGCAAAGACCCGTCGGCAAGGTTCCGCTTCATCATGGAGCACGCCGACCAGGCCGAGGCGGTGGATGTTTAAGTTTTTCGTAGGGTGGGTTGAGGAGTCCGCGAGCGATACCCACCGCGATGAAACGCATGTGTTTGGCCGCCCCCGGTGGGTACCGCTCGCGGACTCACTCCACCCACCCTACGCGCTAGTCACCATGATGATGCGATGATCTCACGATGATGTACGCTTCCTCTGGATACCAGAATACATTGTATCCGTCACCGTGAAGTCGATGGTAGTGTGTGTTTGTGGGCCCGCTTCGAGTCTCGCCCGATGTGGCGACTCTGAGTTCTGATTGACAGGAGTAGCCCCATTCTTCGGAGTGGCTCCAGTTGTCGTTATGTTTGCGGTACCGTGTCCACTCTGTTTCAGAAAATGGGGCATGCCAAACATTCTGCCGGCCCCGATAGTACTTTCGAACGGTATTGGTCACGGGGGCCAAGGTCTCGAAACTCCCAGATTGACACGGAATTGACTGCTGAATGCCGGTGGTTGTTGTTGTGTTTAGTCCTCGGATGACCGCTATGGCCAGTATGGCACAGATGATTCCCGCGCAAAAACAACCCGCCATTTGGACGATCGTCTTGTACGTTTTCTTCGTTGGCTGGGTGTGCCCGGTCATCAGGTTGCCTTCTCTCTCCGTCGCCTGCTTGATGGTACGGAGTTGCATGCGTGACGCGTGGTCATTTCGGTGGCTGATGTGTTCTTATACGCGGCGGAGGTCACGGCTCGGAAAGGGGCTGGGAGATTGTCATTGGTGTGTCATTATAGGTGCGGACAGTGCCCGAAGCCCACGCTCATTGAGCGTGGGCTTCCCGCGCGGTGATTGACATCTTGCACTCACGCAAGCGGGGCGGTGCCGCCCCTCCAGCGACACCGCCCCCTGTTGCGTGTTGCACTGTGTGTTCGCAGCGCGGCGTATGGTTCTGCGTCAGCCCGCGACCACCGTGCTGACCTGGAAGATCGGCAGCAGCAGGGCGATCGCGACGAAGCCGATGATGCTGCCCATCGTCACGACCATCGCGGGCTCGATGAACTTGGTCGCGTTCTTGACCTGCTCGTCGAACTCTTCTTCGGTATACGCGGCGACCTTGTGGAGCACCTCGCCCAGCCGGCCCGCTTTTTCGCCGGCGGCGATCATCTGCGCGACGCTGCGGGGCATGAGGTCGCCGCCGTGGAAGAACGGCTCGGAGAGCTGCGACCCGGTCCGGAGGCGCTGGTCGACGCCCTCCCAGAACGCGTCGTAGTAGCGGTTTTTTGTGACGTCTTTCGTGATCGGGATCATGTCGAGGATCGGAACACCCGCGTCGATCATCGTCCCCATCGTGCGCGTCGAGCGCGTGACGTAGAGCTTGCGGAAGAGCGGCCCGACGACGGGGACGTTGAGCTTGAGGTAGTCCGTGACGTTTCGGCCGGCCTTGGTCGTGAACCCCGCAACGACCAGCGCAGCCAGCCCGGCCGCCGCCAAGACATAGACCCACCAGAACCCGTTGACGCTGTTGCTGATGCCCAGCAGCAGGCGTGTCGGCGCGGGCAGCGCGGCGCCGCGTCCCTCGTAGATTGTAGCGAAGCGGGGCAGCACGAAGACCAACAGCCCGATGGTGATCAGGATCACAAACGAGATCATGACCGCCGGGTAGGTCAGTGCGCCCTTGACCTTGCGGAGGGTGTTGGCTTCCTTGCTCATGTATTTGCTGATGCGGTCGAGCATCGTCCCCATCGTGCCGGAGAGTTCGCTGGCTTTGATGAGCGAGCACATGACGGTCGGGAAGATTTTGGGGTGGTGCTGCATCGCCGAGCTCAGGTCCGAGCCGGACTCGACCCGGTCGGCGACGTCCTGAAGGACAGTTCTAAACCCGGCGCAGTCGGACTGCTCGGCGCAGCACTGGAGGGCTTCGCTGATCGGCACGCCGGTGTCGATCATGACCGAGAGCTGGTGGGCGAAGGTGATGACGTCCTTCTTCTTGACGCGTTGTCGGCCGGTCTTGGGCTGCCAGTCGTCGTGCCCGTCTTGGGTTTCGCTAAGCGCCACGATGAAGCGTCCCTGCGAGCGCAGGCGGTTGCCTGCCTCTTCGGCGGTCGCGGCGTCGAGGGTGCCGGTGATGACTTCGCCCTGATTGTCGCGTGCTTTGTAGGTGAACTGTGGCATGGCGTGTTTGGTAAAGGGATTTGCGTTCGGGGCCCTCGGGAAGTCGCTTGAGCTACATCGCGGTGGCCTTGAAGACCTCTTCGAGGGTGGTCAGTCCCTGCGCGGCTTTGGCGATGCCGTCTTGCTTGAGCGAGCGGTACCCGCCGGTCTTGGCGGAGAGGTCGCGGACGGCGTTGGGGCTCTCGCCGCGAGCGATGGCGTTGAGCGCTTCGTCGTTGGGGACAAGCAGTTCGTAGATGCCGATGCGTCCCGCGAAGCCGGTGTTTCGGCATTTCTTGCAGCCGACGCCGCGGTACAGGTGCTCGATCGTGTGCCCCTCGTTTTCGAGTTGGTCGATGAGCTGCTGTGTGGCGGTGTCGGGCTTGATCGCTTCTCGGCAGTGCTGGCAGAGCTTGCGGACCAGGCGCTGGGCGAGGATGCCGCGGAGCGCGGCGGCGACGAGGTAGGACTCGACACCGACATTGATCAGGCGGGTCACCGCCGAGGGCGCGTCGTTGGTGTGCAGCGTGGAGAGCACGAGGTGGCCGGTGAGCGCGGCCTGTGTTGCGGTCTTGGCGGTCTCGGGGTCGCGGATTTCGCCGAGCATGACGACGTCGGGGTCCTGGCGGAGCAGGGCACGCAGTGCCTTGGCGAAGGTGAAGCCGGCCTTGTCGTGGGTCTGGAACTGGTTGACGCCGGGGAGGTTGTACTCGACGGGGTCTTCGACGGTGCTGATGTTGATGTCTTCGCGGTTGATCTCGGCGAGCGCGCCGTAGAGCGTGGTCGACTTGCCCGAGCCGGTGGGCCCGGTGACAAGCACGACGCCGTTGGGCTGTGCGATCAGTTCGCGTAGCTGCTTGAGCATCTCGGGGTGGAAGCCGAGGTTGTCGAGCGAGGTCACGGCGTTCTTCTGGTCGACGATCCGCATCACGACTTTTTCGCCGAACTTCCCGGGCATGGTCGAGACGCGCAGGTCGATCTGCCGCTTGTCGATGCGGATAGTGATCGCGCCGTCCTGGGGGATGCGTCGCTCGGAGATGTCGAGCGCCGACATGATCTTGATGCGCGAGACGATCGCCGCAAGCATATGGAAAGGCGGCGTGAGCTTTTCGTACAGCCGGCCATCGACGCGGTAGCGCACGCGCAGCCGGCCGTCGTCGGGCTCGAGATGGATGTCGCTGGCGCCTTCTTTGACCGCCGAGAAGATGATGTAGTTGACCAGCTTGATGACCGGCGACTCACCCGCAGAGTCTTCGAGGTCCGAGAGGTCGGTGATCTCCTGGTCGACGATATCGAGGTCTGTGGCCTCGAAGTCGTCCATCATGTTGTCGATGACAAACACGTCGTCATCGTGACGCTTGACGGACGCAAGGGTGTTTCGGATGTCGGCCGGGGTCGAGGCGACGACCTGGACCTGGTAGCCCGTCATCCGTTCGACCTCTTCGGTGATGAAGACGTTGGCGGGTTCGCTGACGGCGATGGTGAGTCGGCCTTCGATCAGGAACAGCGGCGCGATCAGGTGTTTTTCGCAGAAGCTGCGGTCGATGATTTCAAGAGCCTTGGGGTCGACCAGCTCGGGCGAGATCGACGCGAACGGTACGCCGTAGCACTGGGCGATGGACTCCATCACTTGGGCTTCGGTCACGAACTCGAGTTCGACGAGGACCTCGCCCAGGAGCGATTTTTTCTCGCAGGACCGCTGGTAATCGAGCGCCTGCTCGATCTGCTGCTGCGTGATCAGCCCGCGTTCGAGGAGCAGATCGCCGACGCGGGGCGGCGCGATCGTGGCCTTCTGTTTGTTGGGGCTTTCGATGCCCATGGTTGGGTGTTCCCCATAGAGGGTGTGGTCAATCGGGGTGGTGGGTGCTATTGGAGGCTCTGGATGGCGCGGTCGATGTCGGCGTAGCACTCGAAACGCGCGGACAGCCGTGTGATCTCGAGGACTTTGTTGACGTGGTTGGGGCAGCAGGCGATGCGGACCTGCCCCAGCAGCTCGGCGCATCGGTCTTGCAGCCAGAGCAGGGTTTCGAGCCCGCGTGAGTCGATGAAGTCGAGCTCTTCAAAGTCGAGCACAAAATCGCGGACATCATCGTCCAGGCGCTGCATGGCTTCGCGGCGGAAGCGGTCGGCCTCGTCGATCGAGAGCTCGCCCTTGACGGCAAAGATGGTGAGCGGTCCGCGGTCTTCGTAGGTGATTTTCATGGCTCGATCTCCTGTTTCGCCGTGCCGGAGCCGACCAGGTGGCTGACCTTGGCGAGCACCTCGCGTGGGCTGAACGGTTTGGGCATGATGTCGGTGACGGTGCTGTGCGTGTTGGGTTCGATCGCCATGCGCCGTGCGGTGATGATGAGGACGGGCAGCTTTGCGGTCTCGGGGTTTTCTTGGAGGCGTTCGACAAGCTGCGTGCCGGTGATGCCGGGCATGGCCTGGTCGGTGATCATCAGGTCGGGCTGGTCCGCCTGGATCGCCTGCCACGCGGCGTCGCCATTGGTCGCGGTCTTGACGTCGTACCCGGCGCGGTGCAGCGTGAGCGACAGCACCTGGACGATGTGCTGTTCGTCATCCACAACCAGAATGCGCGGCGGGGTCATGCCCTGGGTCTCCTGCCCTGTTACACGGTCCGGCCGGTTGCCTCCTGCCGGGCCCGATGGGGCCTGTCTGTTACTCCGAATGAGACGTGATGCTTTCGATGTTTTCGGAAAGAAACAGGCCGGGGTTAAGCCCGGCCTGTCCGTTTGAGCAGGGTTACACGCTTAGTGCAGGTCTTCGCTGACCGAGGAGAGCAGGCGCTGGGCGCGGCTGTCTTCGGGGTCGACTTCGAGGGCCTGGCGGTAGGACTCTGCGGCGGCGGCGGGGCGTCCGTCGCGCTGCAGCGCCATGCCGCGGAGGATGAGCGGGGTGGTGCTGCCGGGTGCGACCTCGGCCGCGCGGTCGAACATCGTCAGCGCCCGGTCCAGCCGGTTGCGTTTGTTCCAGACCATGCCAGCCAGGGTGTAGCCGCGGTGGTCGTCGGGTGCGAGGTTGATCAGTCGGTTGGCCGACTGCAACGCCCCGGCGTAGTCTTCGAGCCGGTAGTTCAGCTCACCGAGCTGGAACCAGTCTTCGATGCTAGTCGGGTCGTTTCGGGTGAGCTGCTGGCAGATGTTCTTGGCTTCGCGGAACTGGCCGTTGTTGACGTAGGCGTCGGCGAGCATCCGCCGCAGGTCGTCGCGGTCCTGGCCGTAGTCGGTGTAGAGCAGTTGGTTCAGCGTGCTCGCGGCCTCGTGGAAGCTGCCGACGGTCATGTAGGATCGTGCGAGCTCCTCGGCGAGCTTGTGGTCGTCGGGGGCCAGCATCGAGGCCTGTTTGAACCAGAAGGTGGCCTGGTCGTGGCTGGCGTTTCGGCGGTGGATGTGCCCGAGCATCGCGCGGATAGCCGCGTTCTGGTCGAAGTACGTCGCCTTCTCCTGCAGCATCGCGACCGCTTCGTCGAGGCGGTTGAGCTGCGCGAGCATCTCGGCCTCGGCGAGGGTGTACGACGGGTTGTCCGCATCACGCTCACGCGCGTCGATGTACCGGGCATGCGCCTGGTCGTACTGCTGCCAACGCTGGTGAATGATGCCCTGGTAGTAGTAGGGCTCGGCGAGCTCGGCGTCGTACTCGATCGCCTTGCCGAGGTAGCCGAAGCTGCGCTCGAGTTCGGAGTTCTCCAACGCCACGCGCCCGGCCATGAGCCAGAGCTGCGGGTTCTCCGGGTCCATGTTGAGCTGGTCGCGCACCGTCTTCATCGCCAGGGTGAGCTGCCCGGTGGCGAACTGCTGCTCGGCCATCTCCATGGCGAGGTTGGATTTCAGCTCGATCCAGCGGTTGTCGGCTTCTTCGACCCAGCGGTCGTGGTTGCCCTGCTGGGGCGTGCCGCTGCAGCCGGTCAGTAGCATCGGGGCCGAGCATGCCGCGAGGAGGGCGTATGTGAGGGGCTTGCGAAACATCGAGGGCTCCTTGTTCGTCGCCGGCAGCGGTGCACGTTGCACATGTCGGGGAGGGGGGACGGGTTCAGGATCGAATCAACGCCGGCGCGTGTCCGCGCCGGCGTCGTGTTGTTGGGTTGTGCTTAGTCTTCTTCGGGGTAGTAGACGTCGTCCCACTCGAACGCTTCGTCAGGGTTGACTTCGACGATGGTGGCTTCTTCGTCCACTTCGACGTCGGCTTCTTCAGCCGCCTGCTCTTGGGCGTTCGCGGCGCGGGAGGCCAGCTCCAAGAGCTGTGCGGTGCTCAGCGACCGCCACGCGAAGCCGAAGAACCGGCCGTTGGGGAAGAGGAACTCGGCGTCTTCTTCCGTCACCTCGGCTTCAGCCACCTGGGTGTCGGCGTCTTCCGCGTTCTCGGGCTGGCTATCCAGCTCGGAGCGCATCTCGTCTTCGAGGGCCTCGTCCAGGAAGGTCTCTTCCTGTGCGGGTGCCTGCTCGAACTCGCCTTCGCCCGACATGAAGTCGTCGAGCCATTCCTGATCGACATCCACTCCGGTGAGTGCGTCGGCCTCGTTGTTGCCGAAGTCTTCCTCGGACTCGCCGGCAGCGGGGTCGTTGACCAGGGCCTGCTCGAAGGCGTCGAGCTCGTCGGCCTCGGGGGTGTCAAAGGTCGTGTCTTCCTCGGGCAGCTCGGGCAGTGCGGGCACGCCCAGCGACTGCATCTCTTCGTCCATCGTTGCACCGAACGTGCGGGCCATGATGCTGTCGTGGTAGATGTAGATCTGCTCGCCGGTGATATCCTGCTTGAGGATCAGGGCGTCGACCATCGAGGGGTCCAGGTGCAGGGCCATGTCGACGCAGTAGAGCGACTCGGCCAGGACTTCGTTTCGGGCTTCGCCTTCGGGCATCGCCATCGCCTGGTCGTAGAGCTGCCGTGCGTTGATCATGTGCTGGCTGGTCAGCTTGGCCTTGGACCAGGGCAGCAGGGCTTCACGCTGGGCGACGCCGGCGATATCGACCTGGGCGCGGGCGTCGTCGCCCATCGCGATGAGGACATCACTCTCGACGACGGTGGCCTTCACGAGGAAGATCACTTCCGAGCGCTTGACGTCGTCGTCCTGGCCCTGGAAGGCGGCGCCGATCCAGGGGACATCGCCGAGGCCGGGGACCTGGCTGCGGTCGATGGTGGAGTCGTCGACGAAGAGGCCGCCGAGCACGACGGTTTGGCCGGACTCGACGATCACGTTGGTGATGAGCGAGACGGTCTCGGTATCGGGCGCGGTGGTCGTGCCGATGTTACGGATGGTCGCGTCGGAGACGCTGGGCTGGAGCTCAAGGCGGATCGAGCCGTCTTCTGCGACGAAGGGCCGGACGTTGAGCTGGGTACCGACCTCGAGGAACTCGACGGTCTGGGTTTCACTGGTTTCGGTAACGGTGGTCGAGAGGTAGGCGACTTCCTGACCGACGAGGATGTGTCCACGCTGGCGGTCGAGCACGGTGATGCTCGGGCTTGCGATGAGGGTGGTGTCGGTGACGGAGTCGAGGGCACGGATGAAGACGGCCGAGTCGCCCGAGGCGAAGCCGACCTTGATGCCCGCGTCGCCGGTGCCGGTGTTGCCGACGGTGGACTGTGCGCCGCCGATGTTGCTGCCGTCGCCGAGGCCGAGGCCGCCGGTGATGAGGTCGTCGACGACGTTGAGCGGCGAGGTCATCGCGCCCAGGTCGCTGAACAGCGCGAAGTCGACGCCGAAGGCGTTGGCCTCGGTGAGCGATGCGCTGAGGACGGTGGCTTCGATGATGACCTGCTTAGGCCGGACGTCGAGCATCGCGATGGTGCTGACGATCTCTTCGACTTTGTCTTCGTAGTCGCGGATGACGAGGGTCGGTGCGCCCGAGAAGTTGTCGGCGCCGCCGTCTTCCATGGAGGCCTCGAAGCCGTCCTCGACGCTGCCGCTGGCGGCGATCGAGCCGTTCTCGGAGAGGAGTGCCTCGACAAAGGCCGCGGCGTCTTCGGCGCGGAGGTAGCTCAGGCGGTGCACGTGCGTGACCATGACGCGGTTGGCTTCCTGCTCGGCTTCCCAGTCTTCTTCGCTGATGACGCTGATGAAGTTGCCTTCCTCCACCCAGCGGTAGCCGTTGCGGAGGAGGATCATGTCGAGGGCCTGGTAGAAGTCGACGTCGAACAGGTCGGCGCTGACCTTGCCCGACACGTCACGCGAGGCGACGATGTTGCGCTCGGCCTGGATGCTCAGGAGCTGGAGCACCTGGGTGATGTCCAGGTCTTTGACGTGGATATCAAAGGTGCCGGCCTCGTCGATCTCGACGGCGCCTTCACCGGCGTCGGCCTGATTATCGAACAGCTCTGCCGCCTCGACCCCGCCGGCGTTACCGCCCGCGTCCTGCGCGCTTACCGGACCGGCATAACCCAACCCGGCGGCGCATACGAAAGCGGCCAACACTTGTTTCGTTGTGAACTTACTGCGCATGGTTTCGACTCCTTACCGGGGTTCCCGGTTTCTTGGGGGCTGGTTTTCAGCCATCGGACATCTTGAGAATGACTACGAGGTCTTCAAACAGTTCGCTGGTGAGGTGGGCCTTGCGTTCTTGGTGGCTTAGCCCGGTGAGTACAAATCCGCTGATCCTGCCGCCGACGTACACGCGTACGCCGTTGATGACGGCGAACGAGGGGCTGCCACGCACAACCCCCTGCAGGGTCAGATCACGGGCGGCATCCATCAGCGCGTCCCGTTGCCTCAACTCATCGGCCGGTCCGGTGTCCTCCTGAAGCCCGTCTTCAGTGGAATCCGGGTCCGGGGTCAGTTTGTAACGGTCGGGTCGTAGCTCAAACAGGTCGAGCGTGAGGGTGTCGGGCAGGTCGAGGGCGACGGTCAGCCGCTCCCCGCTTCGCTGTGGCCTGGCGGTTCCCGACCCGGCGGGTGTTTCGCCCATGACGTCATCGATGTCTGGCATGTCGGGCTCGGCGGTGGCGTAGCGCGGGACATCACGGAGCAGGACGAGCCGGCCCCAGAGCAGCAGGCCAACCGCCAGCGCGGTGCACATGATGCCGAAGCGTTTCTTGTCCGCGGTCATCTGCCGCCAGAGTCGTTGGAGTTTTGGGTTCATGGCTGGTCCCCCTCTAAGAACGCGCTGAGCTGGACGACGGCGACGACGTAGCCCGACGTCTCGTGCGTGTCGCCGATCAGCTCAAGCCGATCGATGCGTACGGGATGGTCCATCTGCTCGATCGCTTGGAGCGCGGCGAAAGCGTCTTCGAAGTCGCCCTCGAACTCGAGGTAGATCGGCTGGACGGTGTAGTCGGCGAACTCGCGTGGGTCGCTCTGGCTCGCGGCCAGGTTGCTGATGCCCTGGCCTTCGAGCGATTTCGTCACTCCGTCGAACACGAGGAAGGCCTCCTGCTCGGCGGGCATCGTGCGGCACTCGGCTTCGAGGCGTTCGCGGGCTGTGTCCACATTTTGTTGCAGGGCACGGAGGTCCTGTGTGTCGATCTCGGCGATCTGCTGTTCGAGCGCCGCGGCCTCGGCGCGCAGCGCATCGCGCTGCTTGATACCGGGGCGGTGGATGAAGAGCACATAGCCCGCGACGAGCAGGACGATGACGCCGGCCGTTTTGAGCTGGTCTTTCTTAAGGGTTGGCATGGCTTGCCCCTTCCTGCGAGGCGGCTGGCACGAACTCGCGGTCCAGATCGATGCTGATGTCGATCGCGAACGCGCGTGCCTCGATGTACTCGGACTGCACGACGCCCGACGAGCGCAGGCGGACCTGTGTAAACAACGGGTGTTCGGAGAACGCACGCGTCAGCGCGACGATGTCTGCCTGCTCCGGGGCGACACCCGAGAGTGTGAGCTTGAGCCAGGTGGGCTCGTACTCGGGCTCGGCGGCTGCGTGGGCCGACTCGTGGGGCTGGGTTTCGGCTTTGCGGGGTGTGGGGTGGTAGGCGACCAGCTCAAGATCGGTGAGCTTGATCGCGTGGGGTGTGATCTGTGCGACGGTGGCGAGGACTTGGGCGGCGGAGACCGGCTGGCTGATCTCTCGGGCGATGACACGCTGGGCCTGGATGCTGGACATTTCGCTGCGTAGCGCGTCGGCCTCTGCTTTGGCGGAAGCGCGTTGGTCGAGCTCGGCCTGCAGAATCTGGGGCCGATAGGCCAGGGCGGTCGATCGGTCGCTCAGGATCCACACGCCGACAAGTGCGATGGCGGTGATCCCGATCGCGAGGAAGTTCATCGGCCTGCGGCGGCTGCGCTCGGCCAGCTCGACGTAGCGGCTGGGAAGGAAGTTGATATCGCTCATGCCGCACCTCGCATCGCGGGGGCAGCCAAGCCACGCATCGACAGGCCGGCGGCGACCGCCCATGGGGACAGCGTTTCGTTGGCGTGGTGGCTGAAGCCGGAGGCTTCGTCGAGTGATGTCGCGGGGATCCCGAGGGCCTGGGTGACCGCATTGACCAGCGCGTCGGGGACGGGTTCGCCGGCGAACAGGATGCTGGCGGGTTTTTCGCCTCGGAACGTGACGGTGTGGTAGCGCAGGCACAGCCCGATTTCACGTGCCAGCTCGGCGGTGTCGGCGTTGTCCAAGCCCGCCTCGCCGACCGGCAGGAGCTTGTTGAGCAAGACTCGGCCGCCGCGGGCGATGACGACTTCCAGGGACTTTGTGCCTGCAAAAACGGTGAAGGAGGTGTTGCCGAGGCCCGCGCTGATACGGGCGAGGGCGGCGCCGGTGGCATCGATCGCGGTGGGTTCGAGCCCGGCCTGTGTCAGGCCCTGCACGTGCGCGTCGATGTTGGAGCACTTGGTGGCGAGCAGTACGACTTCGTTACGGATCGCGTCGCCTTGCCGGACTTCGCCTGCGCTGTAGAACTGGATCGACGCGGGCTCGCCCAGGACGATGCGTTCTTTGGCTTCCCATGTGACGGCCTCGGCGAGCTCTGCCTCGGGCATCTTAGGCAGCCGGATGTTCTTGCAGTGCATCGACTCGGGGGGCATCGCGCTGACGCATTGCTTGCCGGTGAAGTTGGCCTGCTTGAGCGCGGCGCTAAGCGCGTAGCCCAGTTCGCGGCCGTAGTTCGCGTCGTCGATGCTGAGGGATTCGGGCAGCGGCTCGAACGCCGTGGCGCTGAGCGCATAGCCATCGGCCGTAGGGCTGACCTGCGCCAGCCGCACCCCGGCGAGGGTGACTGACACGCCGATGGGTCGGCGTGATTTCTTGTTGTTGCCTCCGAACATGCTGGGCGTCCCTTTCTGGATCTATGGTGCCCTGTGTGCGATGCGAGATTCCCTGCTAGTCCCCGGGGTTGAGTGCGTTGACGGTGAGCCGACCCGAGAACGGCGCGATCCGGATCTCGTAGCGGTACTGCCCGAACTGGAGGCGGACGGTACCGCCCGAGGACGGGTTGCCCAGGTCGTCGAACTCGACCCAGGTCTCGCCGCCGAAGTCGGCGCTGACGATCTCGACACCCTGGAAACGGCTGTCGGTATCGAAGTCGATGATGTAGTTGGTCGTCGCGTTGCCGCCGAGGACCGGGTTCTGGTCGGCGACCCATGCGGCGGCGGTGGTGTCGTAGTGCTGGACGGTGTAGCTGTTCCCCGTCGGGTTGAAGAAGACGCGGCGCACTTCGTTCTGTGCCATCGCTTCGTTCTGTGCGTAGAGGGTGTCTGCGACGATCATGCGTGCGCCGGCCTGGACGCCGAGCGTCCCGCCATGCAGCATGTTGGGGACCACGACCGCTGCGGCCAGTCCCATGATCGTGACGGTGATGAGCACCTCGACCAGGGTGTAGGCGTTGCGTTTGCGTCGGGCTGGGGTGTCGCTGTGTTTCATGGTTCGTTCCAGCGCCGTAGGGGGATACGGTGTCTGTGCCATCGTTCTGCGTGCGGCCGGTCCCGCATCGGGGCGCGGTCGGGGGCGTGGGCTCTTAGTCGCCGTCGGCCTCGGGCATGACTTCGATGGCGACGCGGACTTGGCCAGCGCGGTTGGTCATGGCGTCGACCTTGTCGGAGATCGCGTCGACCGAGGTGACGACTTCGTCGAGCTTGTTGATGATCGCCTGGCGTTCCTCGGCGGGGTTGGCGCGGCCCTGGGCGTGGGCGTTGGTCGCGGGGTCGAGCGCTGCGCCGGCCGGGCTGGTGTGCATGCCGGTCCAGAGGTTGAGCCCGAGGAGGACGGCGATCAGGGTGAGGACGGTGTTGAGGTATTTGGAGGCGGTCATGGCGTTGTTTCCTGTGTGGGGGACTCCCACGTCGAGACATCGGCGTGTTCGGGTGGCGTGTTTAGGGGTGGTGGCGGGCGGTGTTTGGGGTGTAGATGATGTGGGGGGGACTGGTTTCGTAAGCAACCAGTCCGGGGCTTTTGTCTTGGGGTCCGGGAATAAGCGCAGCCGAGGCGGTGAGGCCTCGGCTGCGTGCGGTTGTTTACGATTCACTAAGCGGTGCTTAGTAGGTCACGACGTCGTTGGTCGTGTCGGCGCCGAGTTCCGTCGCCTTCGCGGCTTCCATCGAGGCCTTCAGGACGCCGCCGTCCCAGACCCAGCCGACCGAAGCGCTGGCGGTGCCGTCCGTGGTCGGGGTGCCGGCCACGGCGCTGGAGTCGGTGAAGGGGTTGGTGGGGACCTTCTGGAGGTAGGGGCCGTAGGTGATGTCACCGGCTTCGGGCGCGGTGCCGTCGAGCTCGGTCTCATCGGTGAGCTGGTCCCAGTTGGTCGACAGGTCGGGGAACGCGTCGTTGTGCTGGTTCTGGTAGAGCGCGATCTGGCTGCGGACGGTCTGCAGCTGGCTCACCATGTTCGAGTACTTCGCAGCCTCGGACGCGTTGGTGAACTGCGGGATGACGATCGCGGCAAGAATGCCCAGGATCACAACAACGATCAGGATCTCGACCAGGGTAAAGCCCTTGGCCACCATCTTACGTGCTGCTCGCATAACTTCTCCTCTCTAGAGATAAACTTACTTCGGCGTGCCGGGTCAACACGACCCGATCCACACGCCTACATGCGCTAGCCCCCGGACCTGGGGTTCTCCGCTCGGGTGGGCCAAGGGGCCACAGGGCGGGGGGGTAACGCAGGCTGTCCAGCCCAGATATCGGAAGGGCTGAAGGCCGACTTGACCGCCGCGGTTGCAAGTCGGCGTTCGCCGAGCCGGGCTGTGCCGGTTGCAACGCTGTTGCCTGTTGAGTAACCGATTCAGGGCGATACAAGGCAAGCCCGTGCGTGCGTGATCACACGCAAACCACTCACGCACATGGCGTGACCGTTACGACCCGTAGAGATGAAAGGTGGCGGTGGGCCGGCTTACGCGGACGCGGGGTCGAGGAAGTTTTCGACTTCGTCAAACAACTCGCGTCCTTCTTCGAAGGTGATGCGTTTGCGCGTCGCGGCCGCGTCTCCCCAGAAGTGGTCGGCGATTTCTTCGGGCTGCACCCGGACCTTGGCGTCGGGCGCGACCTCGCACAGGTAGTACGTCACGTACTTGCGTACTTTCTTGCCCGACCGCTTTGTGAACTTGTACTGCTCTTCGAAGGCCGGGGTATCGACCGTGCGCGACGGGGCGATCCCGGTCTCTTCGAGCATCTCGCGTTGCGCGGTTTCCAGCGGCGACTCGCCGTCGTCGGGATGCCCTTTGGGGAAGGCCCAGTGCCCGGCATGGTGCTGCACGAGCAGGAACTCGCGCCGACCTTCGACGACGCGGTAGGGGATCATGCCGTAGGAAAAATCGTCTTTCATCTGTCGGCCTCCATGCCGAGGTTGTGCCACAGGGCGGGGTCAGTCGTCTTCATCCGGCCCCATGTCGCCGAGTTCAACAAAGCAGGCTTGGTAGGCGAGCAGCGCCTTGGTCACGCCGTCGACCGTCGCCAGCGCATCGGGCAGTTTCGACCGGAAGACGAAGACCTTGTCGTCGTTGCGGAAGTGCTCGACGCCGAGCCCCTGGTCGATGCCGACATCGACCAATTCCTCTTCGAGCAGCTCTTCGATGCTGTCGCCCAGCTCGACGAGGTCGGCCTCGACCGACTCACTCAGCCAGCGGTCGGGCGTGTACCAGCCGACCCAGACCGACCCGTCGGGTCCAGTGGTGACGGCGTAGTAGCACTCTTCCTCGACGTGGAGCGCTTCGCAGCGTAGGCCGGCGTCGGTGCGTTGGACGCTGGCGAACACCCCGGCGTCGGTGAGCGGCTTCACCGCCTGGTCAAGGATCGTGTTGAGGGTATCGGTGGTGGTCATGGCGCAGATTGTAGCGTGGTGGGGCAGAGGTTGGCGCAGCGGGACCGATGGTGCCAGTGGCCTTTGTCTGCATCGGTCGGTTCGGGGGTTGGGCCGAGGTCGTGCTGCGTGTCCTATGCGCCGCGCCGCTGGCGTTCGGCTTCGTAGAGGAGCACGGCGGCGGCGACCGAGGCGTTGAGCGAGTCGGCCCGGCCGTGCATCGGGATGCGGACCGTCGCGCCGCCCGTGGCGCGTGCGAGGTCGGCCCAGCGCGGGTCCAGCCCGCGGTCCTCGGGGCCCACGGCGATCGCGATCGGCCCGGTGTAGTCGGCTTCGGCGTGGTCGATCATGTCGGCGGCGTCGGGGTAGGCCGCGATGACACGGTGCCCCGAAGAGCGGTAGTAGTCCAGGGCGTCGTCCTCGGTGAGCGAGAGGGTCGGCAGCGTGAACACCGCGGCGGTCGAAGCGCGGATCGCGTTGGGATTCATCGCGTCGACCGGGGCTCCTGCGGCGACGACCGCGCGGCAGCCCGCGGCGTCGGCCGTACGCACCATCGCGCCAAGGTTGCCCGGCTTTTCGGTGCCGACCGCAACCAGGTCCATCAACCCGTCTTCGACAGACGCGAGCGTCGAAAGCCCCCAGGCCGGCGGCTCGCATACCGCCAAGACGCCCTCGGGCTCGCGGACGTACGCCAGCTTGTTGAACACAGCCGGGCTGCACTGTGCGGCCCAGGTGTCTTGGTGCCTTCGGAGAAACGCATCGGCGGCGTAACGCGCCTGGTCTGCATCGGCCGCGAGCAGCTCGGGGCACACCCATAGCTCGACAAACACCAGCCCTGCGGCGTGAGCGCGTTCGACGGCCCGCCGGCCCTCGGCGATAAACAGCCCGGCGTTTCGGCGGCCGCGGTGGTCGCGCAGCTTGGCCGCCGCCTTGACCCGCGGGTTCTGTGTGCTCGTGATTTCGTGGATTTCCATCGCGGCGTATCGTAATACAGGGGGAGGCGGCGGGTATCCGGCGGCGGATGCGGCGATTGTGGATCGGCGGGTCGAGGTGCAGGTGTTGGCGGGGGGCTCGCGCGGGCAAGAGATGGGGCTGGCAGACGCCGAGGTCGTTGTCGATACCAACGGTAAACACCACTGCAACGCCCGTTTCGTGGCGAAAACAACGCGGGTGTATGGCATTTGTCTTGGCCGCGTCCTTGCCGGGGGCTAGAATAGACGTAAAGCGAGGTGCTTCAATGGCGCAGATGAAACGGACAACGCTCTTCTCGGTCACGGCTTTCATGCTCGGTGCGATGCTGCTCCTGGGCGGCTGTCACTACGACTCGTCGAGCTACTACTACGACCGTTACGACACCTGTAGCGACGGCTATCACACCGGATATGTGATCACCGAGCCCCCCCGACGCACCCGCGTCCGCCGGCACTACTCCACGGGCTATACCGTCGGGCACCACACCGGCTACCACGGCGGGGGCGGCTACATCTCCATCGGACACACCAGCCACTACGGCTACAGCGGCTGCCACACGGGCTACCGCCACCGTAGCTATCACCACGGACACCATAGCACCCACCGCCCACACTACGGCCACCACGGCCACGGCTCGATCCACATCGGCGGGTACTACTGTGACTAGGTGCTGTCGGGAAACGCCCGGGTCAGGGCGACAGGCATTCCTGCCAGTCATTCGGCCCAGACGAACTGCGGGGATAAACAGGCCTTGGGCCTGTTGACAGACAAGAATGTCTGTCCCCCTGCATCGCTTTTCGACTGCCACTGACAGGGCTAAGCGAACCACGCCATTGGCCCGACGTATACTCTGTTGACCATGCTCCGCCTATTGCGACCCAACCTGCTGCCGATCCTGCTCGTCCTGCTGGCGATGATGCCTGCGGTGATGGGGATGGCGCGTGGGATGGTCCGATGCGAACACGCGGACGCCTCGGCCCACCTGGCCGCCGTAAACCATCACCAACAGCCCGATGCCGACGCCCACTGCTGCTGCGGGGCGGAGCACGGCGAACCCGCAACGCACCCGGCCGGCGAGCCTGTCCCCTGCGATGACACGCCGATCGAACTTGAGCTGGCCCCCACGCAGACCCACAGCGAGTCGCTTGACCTGCCCGATGCGCCGCTGCTCCCGGTGACGGCCTGGCTCGCGCCCAAGCCCGCTCTTACACTGCACCCTTCCCGCTTCGCTTGGCTCGACGGCCAACCCCCGGGGATAGCACCCGGGCTGATCGTCGTCGACGCCACGATCTTCCGTCTGTAAATCCCCTTTGAGACAGCCGACTTCCTCGGCCGCGCGTTGTGCTGCGCCCGGCCTCAACGGACCGCTGACCCTCAAGGGGCACTGCCTTGTTACATCTGCCATACACGCCGCGTTTTGCGGCACTTTTGATCGTCCTGCTCATGCTGCCGGGGTGTGTCGGCTATGAGCCGGCACCGATCGACCTCGAGACGCTCGACCGTGCTTGGGCCCAGCGCATCAATAACATCCCGGGCGAATTCAACGGACCCCGGCGCCCCGGGCTGGACGACGGCCTGTCTCTGGATGAAGCCATCACGATCGCGCTCTACGGCAATCCCGAACTGCGGCGGCTCCGGCTAGAAGCCGGTGTCGAACGGGCGACCGCGGAGAATGCCGGGCGCTGGGACGACCCGGTGTTGTCGTTCGACCTGATGCGCAATGTCGAGACGGGCACGAACCCGTGGGTCTACGGCGTGGCGTTGGGCTTTACGGTCCCGCTTTCCGGTCGGCTCGATGTCGAGCGAGACCAGGCCTGGGCCGATCACGCAGCCGCGCGGTTTGCGGTGGTGGTGGCCGAGTGGGAGTTGGCGCGTGCGTTGACGCGCGACTGGGTCGCGTGGTCGTCGACGCTGCGGCAGGCCGAAGCGCAGGGGCGTTACCTCGGGGACCTCGATGTCCTGATCGAGACGGCGAATGCGCTTGTCGAGCAGGGCGAGTTGGCACCCGCCGAGGCCCGGCTGCTTGAGATCGAACAGACGCAGCGGGGGATCGCCATGCTCCGGCTTGAGGCGGAAGCGGCACGGCAGGCGCGTGCACTGATCGCGATGATGGGGCTTCGGCCTGACGGGGGCTACGCGCTCACGCCGACGATGGCGGTGCCGGACGATGGGGACGCGACGCACGCGCCTTCGCCGCAGACACACCCGCGTGTGCTGGCGGCGTTGGCTGAGTACGAACAGGCTGAGCAGGCCCTGCGCCGCGAGGTGGTCAAGCAACACCCGGACCTGACGATCGGTCCGGCGTTCGAGGACGACGAGGGGCAGTCGCGTATCGGGCTGGGCCTGGGGCTGCCGTTGCCGATTTGGAATGCGAATCGGCAGGGCATCGCGCAGGCGGAGGCGGCGCGTGACGCGGCGCACGCGCAGGTCGAGCTCGCGTACCAGGAAGCGGCGGCGGAGATCCACGAAGCGCTGATCCGCAGACGTTCGGCTGACGAGCTGCGACGGGTGGTGGCCGACGACCTGCTCCCGCTCACCCGCCGGCAGATCGAAGAGGCGCGTCGTCTGGTCGAACTCGGCGAGGTCGAGGTGCTCCTGCTTAGCCGGGCGGTCGTCGCGGCGGCCCAGACCGAGCTGATGCTGATCGAGTTGGAGGCCGAGGCCTCGGCCGCGGCGATGGACTATCAACACCTTTCACAGCCGCGCTGGGCCTTGCAGCCCGAAGCGCAGCCGGAGACCGACTAATGTTGACACCGAAAAAAAACTGGGCTGCGTTCGGCGCGGCGTTCGTCTTGGCCTTGACCCTGCTCGGCTGTGGCGGCGCGGCGACAGAGCAGGCGACGCACGCCGAGGAAGACGCCGCCATGGCGGGTAAGCCCGGGCTGGCCGTGCCGGAAGCGGTGCGCAGCAACCTGGGCATCACGTTTGAGCGCGTCGAGCGTCGGGCGGTACGGCAGACGATGCGCGTGCCCGGGCAGTTCGAGCTGGTCCCTACGGCGGTGCGTGACTACCACGCGCCGGCGGAAGGGCGGGTCCGGCTGCATGTTGCGCAGTACGACACGGTTTCCCAGGGCGACCTGCTGGCGACGGTTGAGTCGCCGGCGTGGCGGGCGACGCAGGCGTCGCTGGTCGAGGCGCTCGACGAGATCGAGCACGCGCTCGCGCTGGTGCGTGTCGCGGAGGCCAAGCTCACCGAGCAGGCCGAGCGTGTCGCGCTGTGGGAGCAGCGGCTGGCCCGGCTGGCCGAGGCGAATGTCCGGGATGCGGAGCTGGAGGCCAAACTCGCCGACGCCCGGCTCGAAGTCCCGACGCTGCGGGCCGAGCTGGACGCCCAGCGCTACCTGGTCAACCATGCCCGCGAGCAGGCGCAGGCCCACCTGTTCAAGGCCTCGGCGTTGACGGGGATGACGGTAGATGAACTCACCGCGCCGGCGGATCGTGACGCCGCGGACGATGCGCCCCCGGTTTGGCAAGTCATGGAGGCGATCGAAGTCCGCGCGGTGCGCGACGGGGTGGTCTCGGTGCTCGAAGCGACCGACGGCCAGTGGACGCAGGCGGGCGGGCACCTGTTCGAGACGATCGCGCCCCGGCAGCTTCGCTTCCGTGCCGAGGCGCTGCTCGCCGACCTGGGCAGGCTGCGTGACGGCCTGCCCGCCACGATCGCGCCGCCCACCGGCACCGGGCTGACCCAAGGCCAAGCCAATGACACCCCGGCCGCGCACGGCGCACTGGTCATCGGCCCCGTTGCGCACGCCGAGCACCGCGCCGTCTCGCTCTACCTCACGCCCGACAACGTGCCCGCTTGGGCCAGAGCCGGTGCCGCGGGCTACCTGGAGATCAACCTCGACCCCGACGCCGAGCCACAGCTTGCGATCCCACGCCGCGCGGTCGTGCGCGACGGGCTCGAATTCGTCTTCTTCCGGCGGTTCCCCGACGACCCCGACCGCGTCCAGCGTGTTATCGCCGACACCGGCCGGCACGACGGCAAGTGGATCGAGATCTACTCCGGCGCACGCGAAGGCGACGAGATCGTCATCGACGGCGTCTACCAGCTCCTCGCCGCATCCAGCACGACAATGCAGAAGGGCGGGCATTTCCACGCCGACGGCACCTACCACGAGGCACACGACTAAGCCATGCTTAAGCACCTGATCCGATTCTCCATCGACTACGGCCTCTTCGTCCTGCTCGCGGCCGCGCTGGTCGTCGGCTTCGCGGCGTACCGCGTGCCCAAGATGCCGGTCGACGTGTTCCCCGAGCTCAACGCGCCGACCGTCGTCATCATGACCGAGGCCGGCGGCTTGTCGGCCGACGAGGTCGAGCAGTACGTCACCTTCCCCATCGAGACCGCGGTCAACGGCGTCACCGGTGTCCGCCGGGTGCGCTCCGCCAGCGCGATCGGGCTCTCCATCGTCTGGGTCGACCTCGACTGGGGCGAAGACCTCTACCGCGCCAGGCAGCTCGTCAGCGAACGGCTCGACTCCGTGCGCGAGTCGCTGCCGGAAGAGACACACGCCGAGATCACGCCCGTCACCTCGATCGCCGGGGAGATCATGCTCGTCTCGCTTTCGTCGCCCGAGGGGTCGGTCAGTGACCTGGAGCTGCGCAGCTACGCGGAGTTTGAGCTGCGTAACCGCCTGCTGTCTGTCCCGGGCGTCGCGCAGTGCGTCGCGATCGGCGGCGAGCTGCCCGAGTACCAGGTGCATGTCGACCCCGACCGGCTTCGTCTCTACGACCTCACGACGCAGCAGGTCATCGACGCCGCGGCGCAGGCCCACTCCACCGCCTCGGCCGGGTACCTGCCCGATGTTCAGAGCCGGGAGCTCCCGATGCGTCAGCAGACCCGCGTGCAGGAGGTGGGCGACATCGAGAACACCATCGTCGCCTACCACCACGGTGCGCCCGTGACGATCGGTCAGGTCGCAGAGGTGCAGCTCGGCCCGGCGCTGCGCCGGGGCACCGGGTCGGAAAAAGGCAAGCCCGCGGTCGTCCTCTCGGTTCAGAAGTCCCCGGGCGTCAACACGCTTGAACTCACCCACGAGATCGATGCGCTCTTCGACCAGCTCGAAACGACGGGCCTGCCCGCTGGCATCGTGCTCAACCGCGATGTCGTCCGCCAGTCGCACTTCATCAAACGTTCGGTCCATAACGTCCAGAAGATCCTGCTTGAAGCAGTCGTCATCATCGCGGTCGTCATCATCTTGTTCCTGCTCAATGTGCGGACGACGATCATCACCCTGACCGCGATGCCGGTGTCTGTCGCGGTCGCGCTGCTGCTGACCGACCTGATGGGCTGGGGCATCAACGTCATGACCCTCGGCGGTTTGGCTGTGGCGGTCGGTGTCATCGTCGACGACGCGATCATCGACGTCGAAAACGTCTTCCGCCGACTCAAGCAGAACCAACACAAGCCCGAGGCGGAGCGCACGAACCGTCTGCGCGTGATCTACGACGCGAGTAACGAGATCCGCCCGGCGATGGTCTTCGCCACGCTCATCATCGTGATGGTCTTTATCCCGCTGCTTTTTTTGCAAGGGCTTGAGGGCCGGTTCTTCCGTCCGCTCGGGCTGATGTATGTCACCTCGATCATCGCGTCGCTCATCGTCGCGCTCACCGTCACCCCCGCGATGTGCCGGCTGCTGCTCAAGGGCAAGCTCGGCAGCGATACGCACGAAGACGGCTTCCTCGTCCGCTTCCTCAAACGGCTCTACGCCCCGATGATCGAACGCGCACTGAACCTGCGGTGGGCGGTGCTCGCACTCGCGGCCATCGCCACGGCCGGGTCGCTCTGGCTGGGCTCGACGTTTGGCTCGTCGTTCCTCCCGACGTTCAACGAAGGCACGTTCACCGTCTTCCTCATCGCGCCGCCGGGCACGTCGCTCGACGAGTCCGACCGGATGGCGACGGGCGTCGAGCGGCGGATGAGCGCCATCGAGGGTGTGCGGAGCGTCGTCCGCCGCACCGGCCGAGCCGAGCGCGACGAGCACGCCGAGCCGGTGAACAGCTCGGAGATCGAGGTCGCGCTGAAGGACGAAGCGGACAAGGACGCCGTCCGCGCGCAGATCGACCGCATCCTCGGCGACGTGCCCGGCGTGACCACGATGGTCGGCCAACCCATCGAGCACCGGCTCTCGCACATGCTCTCGGGCACGCCCGACGCGATCGCCATCAGCGTCTACGGCAACGACCTGGACGAGCTGCGCAAGATCGCCAAGGAAGTCGAGGCCGCCCTGAACCAACTTCCGGGGGCACGCGATGTGCGCGCCAACCGCGAGGTGATGGTCACCACGCTCCCGATCGTGTATCGCCCCGACGACCTCCAGGCCGTCGGCCTCACGCCGGGCGAAGCGGCCAAACAGGTGCAGCAAGCCCTCTTCGGCGAGACCGTCGCGGTGGTCAACCAGGGCGTCCGGCAGTACGAGATGGTCGTCCGCCTCGACCCCGCGCTGCGCCAGGAGATCGACGACATCCGCGAGCTGATGCTGATCTCCACCACGGGTCAGCGCGTCCGACTGCGCGAGGTCGCGGACCTTGGCCCGCAGGAGGCGAGCAACCTGATCTCCCGAGAGAACGCGCAGCGCAAGGCCGTGATCTCCCTGAACGTCGCGGACGGCCACAACCTCGGCGATCTCGTCGAGCAAGTGCAGCAGAAGGTCGATCCGATTATCCAAAAGCGCCCGGGCTACATCGTCTCCTATGGCGGGCAGTTCGAGGCGCAGCAGTCCGCCAGCCGAACGATCCTGATCACCGGCCTCGGCGTCGCGGTGCTCATGCTGATGCTGCTGCAGGTGTCCACCGGCTCGTTCCGTGCCGGGCTGCTGGTGATGGTCAACATGCCGCTCGCGCTCATCGGCGGTATCGTCGCGGTGTTCCTCACCGAAGGCGGCGGCGTGATCGACAACACCTTCGCGCTCTTCGGCGCGGGCGGGCGGGTCTACGAAGCGCCGGTCATCTCGATCGCCTCGCTCGTCGGGTTTATCACGCTCTTCGGCATCGCGGTGCGCAACGGCATCCTGCTGGTCAACCACTACCAGCACCTGATGACCGAGGAGGGCAAGGACCTGCGCGAGGCGGTGGTGCTCGGCTCGACCCAGCGGCTCGTGCCGATCCTGATGACGGCGATCAGCGCGGCGCTCGGGCTCGTGCCCATGGCTATGGCGCTGGGCCAGCCCGGCGGGGAACTCCTCGCGCCGCTGGCCGTCGTAGTACTCGGCGGGCTGCTCACGTCGACGTTCCTGAACCTCGTCGTCGTGCCTGCCGGGTTTTTTATGATCTTCAGCCACAACCCCGAGCAGGCAATCGCCGCGAAAAACACGGCCGACTGGGCGGACGAGCCGGCCCCGGCCCCGCTGCCCTGATTTTCTTCCCACGATGCGTTACGGTTTGTGCCCCACACGCATCCTTCCCCACGGACAGACCGTCCCCACCCTGAACAGGAGTTACCCATGACACGTTCCAACCCCCTGCGTTTGACGACCGCCGCACTGGCGATCGCCGCGATGTCCGTCTTTGCTGTCGGCTGCGACTCGGGCTCGACCGACACCCCCAACCCCGAGCCGGAAACGCACGGCGATCACGGCCACGGCCACGGCGAGCACACGCTGGGCACGGTGGAGATCGAAGGCCGCAGCGTCACCGTCAACATCCCCGGCGAGCTCGAGGCCGGCAAGTCCTATTCGCACTGCCACCTGCACATCACGGGCGACCCCGTCGACAAGATGCGCATCTGGATCGGCGACCCCTCGGGCGAAGACGTGCTCAAGGGCAGCGTCACCGGGCTGGGCGACCACCCGGTCGTCGACCTCGAAGCCCCGGCTGACCTCGACGGCGCGGTGATCGGTGTCGAGATCGAAGTCGACGGCGAGACGTTCACCGAAACCGCCGCGATTGAAGACCACCACGACGAACACGGCGAAGGCCATCACGATGAGGATGACCACGACCACGATGAGCACGCCGACGGTGATGACCACGACCACGATGGTGACGGGCATGCCGACCACGAGTAAGCCGAGCGAGAGCGGCTAACATTGCGGCGGGGCGGGTAGACACACCCGTCCCGCTTTTTTACCAGTGGGGCCAGGAACAGCATGCAAAGGCGCAGGCGACGCAAGGGCAGGGCGACCGTAATCATTTTGCTGGTCATGGGCATTTCTGTGGCTCTGGCGATGTTGCTGCCGTTGGGGTTGGCGGCGCTAGCGGCATGGATCCAAACGAAGCGAGGAGTCACGGGGCCGATGGACTTCGACCCTCTGATCATGCTCGGTATTTTTTTGGGCATGGCCTTGGGCCTGACGCTTGTGGTGCTCGCTATCGTCTGGTCGATCACTTTCTGGCTCCGCTACACCTCACCGTATATCGATGGCCGATGCGCGAAGTGTGGATACGATCTATCGGGAACGCCTAGCCACACGCGCCCATGCCCGGAGTGTGGGCAGTGGAATGAGATGCCTGGGGGGAGGCCGCGTCAGTTGCAGATCTGTGACGATCCGAACGCGACCTGATGGTGTTTGGTAATCAGTGTTTTGTCGTACGCGCAGGCGTCTACGCACCCAACGCGCCGAACGCCGGGGCGTACTGGAGTTCGCCGGTCGTGGGCTCGGTGTTGTTGAGCAGGCGGACGCGGAAGGCGTCGCCAGCGCCGAAGGGGTTGGTGTAGCCCAGCGGGTCTGCGGCGTCGAAGCCGAGCGCGGCGTAGTAGTCGGCGTGGCCGAGCACGAACACGGCGGCGATGCGTGCGTCTTCGCACTGGCGCAGCCCGAGGCGGGTCAGCGCCTGGCCGACGCCGCGCCGCTGGTGGTCGGGGTGGACGGCCAGGGGCGCGAGGGCGAGCGCACGGAAGCGTGGGTTGCTGAAGCCGGGCTTGGCATCGTCCGCGGTCGGCGTCACCGTCACGGGGCTGAACGCGACATGCCCGATGACCTGCCCATCGAACTCGGCGACCAGTTCGATCGGCAGGTCGCCCGCATCTCGCAGCGCGCGGACCAGCTTCGCCTCGTCGTCGCTGGGGAATGCGGCACGCAGCACGGCATCGATCGCGTCGGCATCCCCAGGCAGCGCATCGCGCAGCGCTACACAAGACGTCTGTCCCGCGCGGTTGCCACTAGCCGCGTCGCTACGCGACGCCGGGGTTTGGTCGTTTGTCGCGTGCGGTGTCGAAGCACCGGCGTCGCGT
>JBCCWH010000041.1:0-27486 GCA_039193915.1 Planctomycetota bacterium | reverse complement strand
TCGTGGCGCTCGACCTCGGTCAGCCCGCCGAGGTACGACGAGTCGGCCGCGACCTTCTCGGCGATGTCCATCAAGGACTCGAACCGCGCGACGTGCTGCATAAAACGCTTGATCCCGTAGTCGATCGCCTGCCCCCGGCGGATCACAAACGGCCAGTCGCTCGCCTGCATCAACAACAGCTCCCGCCCCGCGTCCTTCAAGAGCCCGACCAACTCGTCGTTACCCTTCTCCTGCCACGGCAGCTCGCGCAGCGATCGGCCGAAGTTCGTCTCGCAGCGGTACAGGATGTCCCACATCCAGTCGACCTGCTCGTTGGTCCACACGCGGTGGTCGCCCTCCTCGCCCCACGACCCCTCGGGCATCGCCACGACCTTGTCGACAAACGTCTCTTCGAGGTACTCGCTGGTCGTCTTACAGTCCACCTCGGGGTCGGCATTGAGCGACAGCATCACGTCCCGCAAGAACTGCGGGCCCTCGAACCACCAGTGACCAAACAGCTCGGCATCAAAGGTGCAGACGACAACGCCCGCTTTACCCGTCTTGTCCTTGTATGCCCGCAGCTGGTCCTTGACCATGTTGCAGAAGTGCCCGGCGTGCTCGTGGACCTTCGCATCAATATTCTCGGGATAATAAAGATGCTTGTCGCCCAGGTCGGTCTTCTTGCCCGTGACCTTCCAGTAGCGGAGGCCCCGCTTCGCGCCCCACTGCTTGTGGAACTCCAGGTACTCGCCCGACGCGGGGTAGCCGAAGCTGCCCGACCACACCTGCTCGCAGGCGACCTGGTCGCGCGCCAGCGCGATGCATCGGCCAAGCCCGTTGCCGTCGGAGTTCACCCAGTGGGCTTCATTCACGCTCTGCCAACCGCGGTTGGGGTACTTGGCCGCCTCGTCCCAGCCGACCTTGTGCCAGTCGCCATCGTTGAAGACGTACTCGCTGCGGCAGCCCTCGATGAGATGATTCTCGACGAAGAAGTGCGTGATGCCTTCGTCGGCCACGAGGTGCTCGACGCCGACGCGGTAGTCCTGATGGCCCCAGTTGATCGGCGGGTCCCACGGCCCGCCCGGCCGATACGCACACTCGGGCAGCCACATCCCCGTGGGCTTGAAGCCGAGGATACGCTCGCTCGACGCGACACCCGCGCGGATCTGCGCGCGGATACTGGCGTCTTCGAAGAGCAGCGGCATGTAGCCGTGCGTGGCGTTGCTGGTGATGATCTCGACATAGCCCTTACCTCCGCCCTGCGTCGCGCGCTCGGCAAACGCCTTGGGGATGTCGCGGTTGATCGCGCGGAACTGCTCGAGCAGCTTCGAGTAGATCTCCACCCAGCGCTCGGCCAGATAGATCATGTGGCCGTTGGGCTCATCAAACCCCTCGAACTCTGCCTTGTCCTGCTTGGCGCGATCAATACGGTCCTTAAGGAAGTGCTCGAAGCCGTCCTTGAAATGTTCGTGGGTGAGCTGCTCCAAGAGCACCGGCGTGAGCCCCATGGTGATCTTGGGGTTGCCGTTGAGGAACGCGCACTCGTCGAGCATCGCGAGGATGGGGAGGTAGGTTTCTGCGGCGGCTTCGTAGAGCCAGTCCTCGCCGTGGGGCCAGGTGCCGTGGCGCAGGACGTAGGGCAGGTGGCCGTGCAGGACGAGGCAGAAGGTGCCGAGGGGGTCGCTCATGCGGACATGGTATCAGGCAGGGTCGGATTCGATCGGTTTGAGCGCCACCCCGCAGTGTGGGCAGCACGCCGGGTCTGCTTCCCGGATTTCTTTCTTGCAGGCGGGGCATCGGTAAAGGGCTGCGACCCAAGACCGCAGCACGAACATGGCGATGCCGAAGACAACGATGCCAACGATGTAGTGTGGACGGAGCTCGAGTGCAGCGAGCAGCACCGTCACCGCACCGATGGCAAACAGCGTGATGCGTCCGGGCCACTTGATCCGCTCAACCTGGTCGCGCTGCTGCGCCCATTGTTTGAGGTGCTTTTGTGTCATACCAGCCGTAGGCGACTACTCCACCACCTCCAGCACCACCAGCACCGGCGTGTGGTCGCTGGCGACCTGCTCGTCGATCACCTGGACATCGATGATCTTCCACGCGCCGGCGGGACGGGCGAAGACGTAGTCGATGCGGGCGCGGGGGTTGGTGGCGGGGATGGTGGGCTTCGGGTCACCGAAGAGCAGGGCCGTGTCGGTCCAGCGGCGGGCGATCTCGTTGTAGGCGTCGGCTTCGGTGGTGAAGTTCATGTCGCCGCAGAGGATGGCGAGCTGGTGGACCTCGGGGAAGGCGGCGTTGATCTCGCGGGACTGGTTGAGCCGGGTCTGGGCCGACTGGTGGCACAGGTGCGTGCCGGCGAAGACGACCTCGGGCCCGTCGTCGCCCCACGGCCGCACGCGCGCCGCGGCGACCGCGCGCGGCTCCTGCCCCGGGTCGCACGACAGGTTCACGGTCCACGTTTCCTCGAAGGCGAAGCGCGACAGCACCGCCTCGCCGTAGCCCCCGCCGTCGAAGGGCATTGCCTGGCCGAAGTAGTGGTACATGCCGGTGAGCTCGCCGAGCAGCGCGGCCTGGTCGACGCCGCTGGCTCGGCCGGTTTCGCGGTCGACCTCCTGCAACGCGACGAGGTCGGGGTCGGTTGAAGCGATCACGGCCGCGAGGCGTTCATAATCGAAGACACGGTCCATCCCCTCGCCGTGGTGGATGTTGTACGTCAGGACGCGCAGCCGCTTGGGCGGGTCGGGCTCGGCCTGGGCGGCGGTGTGCGATCGGCAGCCGAGGGTGGCGAAGGTCAGCAGCGCGGTGATGAGGAGGGGGGTGTGCTTCATAGGGATACAGGATAACCGGGTGATTGGGTCGATTCCCTGGTGTATACGCCCGAACGTGTGTTGGTGTTCCGTTGCCAGGACGCGGCGCGTCGGCCTAGCCGATAGGATGGACATGATGACGCCCCCCGCCCCCGGAACGGATTCCGCCCACGCCCCGGCCGCGCCCCAGACGACCTGGGCCGCCGCCCTGGCCGACCCCGCCGCCCCGCTCGACCTCGCGGGCAAACGCCTGCACTTCGTCGGCATCGGCGGGTGTGGGATGTCCGGTCTCGCCCGCATGGCCGCGAAGCAGGGGGCCTTGTGCACAGGGTCCGACATCGGCATGTCCAAGACCGTCGGCCAGCTCCGCGCCGCAGGCATCCCCGTCTCGCTCAAGCAGGACGGCTCGGCGATCGCCGAGGGCAGCGGGCCTCAACCCCTGGACCTGCTGGTCATCAGCGCCGCTATCCGTGAGCAGCACCCCGAGGTGCTCGAAGCCGTCCGCCAGGGCGCGGCGGTGATGAAGTACGCCCAACTGCTGGGCCGGCTCATGGTCGGGCGAACCGGCGTCGCCATCGCGGGCACGCACGGCAAGTCCACCACGACCTCCATCCTCAGCCACATCCTCATCCAGTCCGGGCTGGACCCGTCCTTCATCGTCGGCGCGAACTGCACCCAGATCGGCGGGGGCTGGCGCGTCAGCGAGAAGCGCGGCACGGAGGAGGCCTTGATCGCCGAGGCCTGCGAGTACGACCGCAGCTTCCACAACTTCAGCCCGACCCATGCGACGGTGCTCAACGTCGAGGCCGACCACCTGGACCTGTACGACTCGATCGACGAGATCGTCGAGGCCTTCCGCGTCTTCGCGCAGCGCGTGCCCGCGGACGGGTCGTTGCTGATCCACCACGAATCGCCCCACCGCCTGGCGGTCACGGCTGGGCTCGCGTGCCCGGTCGAGACCATCGGGTTCGCGCCGCAGGCGGACTGGCGCGTCGAAGTGATGGCGGACGGCGGGTGGACGATGACCGACGGCACCCAGGCCGGGGCACACATCAAGCTCTGGCACGGCAAGGAGCCCGTCGCCCGCTGGGTCAACCCGATGCCCGGCGACCACTTCGCCTACAACGCCGCCGTCGCCGCCGTCACCGCGCACCGCCTGGGCGCGAAATGGGGGCCGATCGCGCAGGCCGTCTCGTCGTTCCAGGGCCTCGACCGCCGGATGCAGGTCGTCGGCCAACGCACCCTCCCCACCGCGCTCACCGACACCGCACAAAAGCCCCTGCCCGTGACCGTCGTCGATGACTACGGCCACCACCCGACCGAGGTCGATACCACCTTGAGGGCTTTAGCCCACCACTACCAGCCCAACCGCCTGGTCTGCGTCTTCCAGCCGCACCAGCACTCGCGCACACGGCACCTGATGGACCAGTTCGTCGTCAGCTTCGGCGCGGCCGACATCGTCATCGTCCCCGAGATCTACTTCGTCCGAGACTCCGAGCAGGAGAAGCACGCGATCACGGCCGGGGACCTGGTCGTACGCCTACGCAAACAGGGCGTCACCGCGATGCACCTGCACCCCTTCGAGGCGATCATCGAGCAGCTCGAACTCATCACCCGCCCCGGCGACCTGGTCGTGACGATGGGGGCCGGCGACGTCTGGCGGATCGGGCACGCTTTTATCGAAAACGGCGCATAAGAACGGGCACAAGCCCACGGCTTTGAGGGGAGCAAAGCGACCCGAAACGCAGTGGGATCGATCGCGGCGCATGATGAAGAGATCCCACGGCGTTGCCGCTCGCGTTGCTCGCGTCAAAGCCGTGGGCTTGGACGGGTAGCTCGGCGCAGCCGCCGGATCGCCGGGTGATGTGTGAGGTCTGTGCCGCACTCCGGGCAGTGGTCCCGATCGAGCGAGCCACGCAGGTCGTAGAGGCAGCCCACGCAGTGGCCTTCGAGCACTCGCCGTCGATTGCGATTGGCGCGGAAGAGTGTGTAGGCCACCCACGACAGCAACGCGAACGCGAGTGCCCACGACGCGATGGCCCATGGCGTGGGCAGGAAGATGTACGCCAGCACAGCGCCCGCGGACGCTGGCCAAATGATGAAGATGGAGCAGAACAGCCTGGCGACACGCCTGCTCTCGTGCGGTGTCCACCGCTGCTGTGCCCGGCTGCGTGGCAGTGTAGAGATGGTCAACGCCGCCGCGATCTCGAACGACACCACCCCCGACAGGATCAGCAGGATCGGCCCGGCGACCCAGAGCAGGTCATGGGTGGACGCATTCGCGAGTGTGTCAAGCAAGACGGTCTCCACCGACATCATAGGCGCCCGCCGGGGTCGGCTATGCCGACTCGGGAGTCACGATGACGGCCTTGGAGGTCGGCGCGAGTTGGGCGATGAGCATGCCCGCGAGCATGAGTGCGCAGCCGAGGTAGCCACGCAGCGGCATCGATTCGCCCAGCAGGACCGCACCGCCGATCGCGGCGAAGAGGACTTCGCTGGACAAGATCACCGCCGCGGCGGTCGGGTGCGCTTCGCGCTGTGCGACGACTTGAAGCGTAAACGCCACCGCCACCGCCATCACACCGCAATACGCGATCGCGTGCCAACCGGCGGAGAGCTGGCCCGGCGTCACGTGCTCGCCCATCGCCCACGCGCCGATGGCACTCAAGACAGCGCAGACGAAGAACTGGACCAGCGAAAGTAAAAGCGCATCGCATCGCTTGGAGAAGTGATCGATCAGCAGGATGTGCGTCGTCCAGAAGGCCGTGCCCAGGAGCACGAGCCCGTCGCCTCGGCTGATGGAGGGTGTCGCGTTTTCGATGTTGACGGAGAGCAGAAACAAACCGACCAGCGCGAACAACACCCCGAGCCAGGTCCATCGTCCGGTCCGCCGACCGACCGCGATACCGAGGACCGGGACGAGCACAACATAGAGCCCGGTGATAAAGCCGCCCTTGCCCGCGGTGGTTTCCGTCTCGCCGAGCCCGGCCTGCTGCAACGCGGAACCCATCGCCAGCGCGGCCCCCATCAGCAGCCCCCCGACGATCAGCATGAGAAGCGATCGTGCGGCGGCTTGCTCAGATGCGTGCCCGGCTGCCGTGTTGGTTGTGTTGTTCGGTGGCTCACTTTGCAAGAACCCGCGGCGAGTGCGCCCACGCAAGAAAAACACCAACGGCAGCAGCGCCACGCCGCCCAACGCGAAGCGCATCGCGTTAAAGGCAAGTGGCTCAAGCCCCGCCTGGACGGCGTACTCCTGAAAAACAAATGAGGTACCCCAGATCGCTGCGGTAATGAGCAGTAACGCATCGGAGCGCAGGTGTGGGACGGGCTTGGGCATCGTTGGCTGGATGCAGATCGTACGATGGAAAATAACAAGGCCCACCCGTTACTCACTGGGTGGGCCCGTGCATGTTGGCCGTGGCGCGGCCTCCCGCACCGCAGAGTGTACTACGGTGTCGGCGTGTTGTCATCGCTCGTCGTGTTTTTTAGTCGCCCTCATCATCGCACGAGAAGTCGACCTGGGACCAGTCGATGTTCTCTTTGGATTTCGTGTAGTCGTCAAGCAACGCTTTGGCGCGTGCAAGGTCTTGCTCCCGCACGAGTACCTTGACCCGGCCCGGCGCTTCGGCACGGAACGATGCGGTCAACAACCCCGCGACTTCGGAGTGGATGCCCTCCAGGTTAAGCGCGTCGCTGAGCAGCTTTGCCTCGACCTCGGTACCGACGAACGCGAGCGTGACGATCCTGTCTTCGTGGTTTGCCATGCAGGCATTGTAGGCGTTTCATCACGCTGGCCCACCCCCAAGCTCTACCATACGCCCCCCAAGCCCGCAGCTTCGCGCAGCGACGCCGCGCGGATACAAAACCCAGAAACCCCCGCGGCGATGAATGCGCCAAAGCCTTGGGCTACAGGTTTTCACATTGAACCGCCCTACTCCGCCCTAGCCCGGCTCATCGAGCCGATACTGCTTGATCTTTTTGTAGAGCGTTGTGCGGTTGATGTCGAGCTGGCGTGCGGTCTCTTGACGGTTCCAGGCGTTGGCTTCGAGTGCGGCACGCAGGATCTGGCGTTCAGGCTCTTTGAGCGCATCGGCCAGGGGTGTCGGGGTCCAGCCGTTCGCCAGGCAGGGCGCGACGACCGACTGCGCCGCTTCGGGCAGCGCCCCGGCCGGGATCACCGGCATCGAGCGCGGCACCGCCGAGCCCGAAAGCCCGCGTGTAAACGCCTCGGGCAGGTCGTCGACTTCGATCCACGGCGTCTTGCTCAGCACCACCGCCCGCTCGATGACATTCTCCAACTCCCGCACATTGCCCGGCCAGCGGTGCTGGCTCAGCGCGACGACCGCTTCGTCACTCAGCCGGCGTTCGCGCCCCATCTTTTTGCAGTATGCCGCGAGGAAGTGCTCCGCCAGCAGCGGGATGTCGCTTGGCCGATCACGCAGCGCGGGCATCGCGATGTTGACGACATTGATGCGGTAGTACAGGTCCTGGCGGAATGTGCCCTGCTCGACGAGCTGGGCCAGGTCTTCGTTGGCCGCGACCACGAACCGCACATCGACGTGCCGGGTTTCACTCGACCCGACGGGTTCAAAGCTCTTCTCCTGCAGCACACGAAGCAGCTTGAGTTGCAATGCGGGGGTCGCGCTGTTGATCTCGTCGATCAGGAGCGTCCCGCCGTCGGCCTGCTGCACCTTGCCGGGCTTGTCGTAGTCGGCGCCGGTGAACGCGCCCTTCACATGGCCGAACATCTCGCTCTCCAGCAGCGACTCGGGGATCGACCCGCACGAGAATGTGACGAAAGGCCCGGCCGCGTGCGCGCTCGCCGCGTGGATCGCTCTGCCGACCATCGTTTTCCCCGTGCCCGACTCGCCGTCGATCAGCACGGTCGTGTCGCTCGCCGCGACCGCCTCGACGAGGTCGTACACCCGCTGCATCCGGTGGTCCCCGCCGATCAGGTTGCCCATGCCGAACCGTTCGTTGAGCTGTTCTTTGAGCACCCGGTTCTCGGCGACCAACGCGTGGGACTGAACCGCCTTCTCGACCGCCGCCTGGAGTTCTTCCTCGACCAGCGGCTTCATCAGATAGTCCGCCGCGCCAAGGCGCATCGCCTGCACCGCGGTCTCGACCTTGCCAAACCCCGTGATCAGGATCGGCACGACGTCGCTGTAGTCCTGCCGGAGCCGTTTGACCAGATCAAGCCCGTCTTGCCTCGGCAGGTCCTGGTCGCTGATGACAATGCCGAAGTGATCGGCGGCCCGGCCCGCGGCGTCTTCAAGCATCGCGAGTGCACGCTCGGCGTCGGGCGCGGTTGCCGTTTCATGCCCCCAGCCATCCAGTGTCTGGGCCAGCGATGACGCGACGACCGGGTCGTCGTCCACAATCAAGATGCGGTGGTTCGATGGCATGTCGGCTCCGATCCCCGAGGGTGGCGGGCAGGTCTTCGCAACTCAAGCGACACAACAGGGCGTGGTTTCGCCCATGCGTGCTGCCCAGTCTCAACACCTTATTGATCGGCATGTTGCACCCACACCACACGCGCGGTGTGGCATGTCGTGTCAACGCGACGCCGGCACCGAACGGTTAGGCCGCCTGTACGGATTCTTCCTGCGCCGGCACACCTGCGGTGTCGTCGCGCTCGGTGAGCGCGTCGCTACCTGTCGAGGGCACGTGGTCCAGCCAGTTCGTCACCTGCCACAGGTGTTCTGCCCCGCCTTCGTTCAGCGAGCGCACCCGGGCGGTACCGATCCCTGCCGACTGCATCTTCCGCAGCACGGTGTCAGCCAGCGGCTGGCCAAGCCCCGCGGCTTGGGCGGCTTCGTTGAGTGCGAGTTCCAACACGAATCGGCCGCGCGCATCGCCCAGGCAAAGCCCGTAGCCCACGGTCTCGCCATCACACCGCACCGCCAGACTCAGCCGGTGCCGGATCTGTGGGCGCTGCGCCGAGCTGCCGTGTGACTGCACAAACGCCAGCGCATCATCTACATCGTCCAGCCGAATCTCACGATAGGTCGTGTCCATCAGTAGCCCTCCGGGTTCCCTATCGGACGGCTTGTCTTGCAACTGAATAGATGAGACGCCCGGACTGGTTGCTAAAGCAACCAGTCCATGCGCGAGGTCTTGATCAACCGCTATAACCGCTACACCCCGAGGGCCTCCGCGTCGCGGTCGGAGAGCACCCCGCCATCGCTGCGTGCTTGCACCGTGCCATCGCGTTTCCACGAGCGTTCGCAGCGCGGCTGGTCACGGAGGTCGGACACCGTGACCGATTCACCGCCGTCGGCGAACCGACTGACGCCGCAGAGGTCCGCGAGGTCGGCCGGGTCGAAGCCCGCGAAGTCGCCGGGCACAGAAAGCCCCAGGTCCAGCGGGTTGTCGACGCCGAGGGTGTTGCGCTGCTCTTCGAGCTGCTTCATCCAGCCGTCGCGCTGCGCCATCACCTCGGTCCAGCGCACATCCGCCATCGCCGCGATCTTGCCGCACCCCTTGCACGAGGGCAGTGTTTCGAGGTGGACGCAGTCACCGCTGTCTTTCGCGCTGCCTTGAAGGACACGCCAGGCCTCGTCGGCGGTGTGCGGGCAGATCGGCGCGATCAGGCGGATGAGCCCGGACACGATGCGGTGGAGCGCCGACTGCGTGCGCCGCCGCCTGGCGCTGCCGGGCGCGTCGCAGTACAGCCGGTCTTTGACCGCGAACAGGTACACCGCGCTAAGCGTGTCGTTGCAAAAGTTGAAGACCGCACGGCTCACCGCGCGGAAGTTGAACGCATCGAAATCACCCTTCACCTGCTCGGCAAAATCCACGTAGGCCTTCATCGCCCAAGCGTCGATGCTCGTCGCATCGGCGTCGGTCCAATCGTGCGCGTCTGTCTTCGGATCGAAATCGTCCAGGTTGCTCAACAGGAAGCGCAGGGTGTTGCGGACCTTGCGGTACTCCTCGCCGGCGAGTTGGAAGAAGGACAGGTCGGCCTTGATGTCGTTGTCGGTGTTGAGCGAGCAGACCCACCACCGCGCGACATCCGCGCCGAACTGCTTCATGAGTTCTTCAACCTTCAGCGCGTTGCCGTCCGACTTGCTCATCTTGCGGCCGTCCTTGTCGACCATGAACCCGTGGGTGAGGACGGTCTTGAACGGTGATTGCCCGTGCAGCGCGACGGCCGGCAGCAGCGAGTGCTGGAACCACCCGCGGTGCTGGTCGGAGCCTTCGAGGTAGAGGTCGGTGGGGAAGCCATCACCGCTTTGCTTGTCGGCCCAGCCGTGGCGCATCACCGCGTTCCATGACGAGCCGGACTCGAACCAGACGTCGAAGGTGTCGAAGCCTTTGCGCAGGCCGCCTAAAGCACGGGGGGCGCCACCCCCGTGCTTTACCCACGCAGGCGCGTCGGGGTCGTTTGCCGCGTCGTATGTTTCGAGGAGTTGTTCGGGGGTGGCGACGAACCAGCCGTCGCTGCCGTGCTTGCCAAACGCCTCGCCGACCGCGCGGACGGACGCGGCGGTGAGCAGCGGCTCGCCTTCGATACCTTCGGGCGGGAAGAACGCCGGGATCGGCAGCCCCCAACTCCGCTGGCGCGAGATGCACCAGTCCGGGCGGGATTCGAGCATGCCGCGCATGCGGTTGCGCCCCCACTCGGGCAGAAACTTCACGCGCTCCGCCGCCTCGGACATCGCGGCGTCGCGCAGTGTTTCATGCCCGCGGCTTTGCGTAGCAACGCCGCGCGGCTCGCCGTCCGATCCCGCGGCGTCGGCTGCCGCCGAAGCCGCGGGCTTGCCGTATGCGGAGAAATCAAACGTCTTATCCACGCCCACAAACCACTGCTCGGTCGCGCGGAAGATGACGGGCTTCTTCCCGCGCCAGTCGTGCGGGTAGCTGTGCATGAACTTATTGGCGTGGAACAGGTGCCCGCTGTCGCGCAGGTGGTCCACGACCCGCTCGTTGGCCTTGAAGATGTGTTGCCCACGCAGCCAGTCGGGCACGGTGTCGTCGTACGTCCCGTCGGCTTTGACCGGGCAATAGACGTCCAGGCCTTCGCGCAGCCCGGTCTGGTAGTCCTCGACGCCGTGGCCCGGCGCGGTGTGGACCAGGCCTGTGCCGTCTTCGAGCGTGACGTACTCGGCGTGGACCGTTTTGCCAACACGGTCGCAGAACGGGTGAGCATATGTCGTGCCGACCAGTTCCTTGCCCTTGAACGTGTGCAGCGGCGTCGCGTCGGCCATGCCCTCGGCCGCGAGCACCTTGCCCGCAAGCTCAAGTGCCATCACCACCTGCCGATCACCGATCTTGAATAGCCCGTAGTCGTAGCGCTCGTGCACCGCGACCGCCAGGTTGGCTGGCAGCGTCCACGGCGTCGTCGTCCAGATCATCAGCGCCGCGTTCTCTGGAAGATCGCACATCGAACTTCGGACATCGAACATGACATACACCGACGTATCTTCCTTGTCGTAGTACTCCAGTTCCGCCTCGGCCAGTGCCGTCTGGTTCGCGATCGACCAGTGCACGGGTTTCAACTGCCGGAACACCAGTCCCTTCTCGACGAGGCCCGCGAAGACTTCGAGCACGCCCTGCTCGTACTTGGGCAGCATCGTCAGGTACGGGTCGTCGTAGTCAGCCATCGTCAAGAGCCGCTGCATCTGACCCTTCTGCAGCTTCACAAACTTCTCGGCATAGGTTTTGCACTTGCGGCGGACCTGGATCGGCTCCATCTCCTTCGCCTTGTCGCCGAGTTCCTGCATCACCTTGTGCTCGATGGGCAGGCCGTGGCAGTCCCAGCCCGGCGTGTAGGGGCAGTCCTTGCCGAGCATGTTCTGCGAGCGGACGACAAGGTCTTTGAGGACTTTGTTGAGCAGGTGGCCCAGGTGGATGTCGCCGTTGGCATAGGGCGGGCCGTCGTGGAACACGAAGGGCTGGGCGTTGTCTTGCTTGCGTTTGTCGCGCAGCTTGCCGTAGACGTCGAGCTTGTCCCACCGCTTCATCGAGGCCGGCTCGTTCTGGACGAGGTTGGCCTTCATCGAGAACGCGGTCTTGGGGAGGTTGAGCGTCTTCTTGTAACGCTTAGGGTCTTTCGCGGTCGTATCGCTCATGGTCGTTCTTTCGTGTGTCTCACATGCCCGCGGTGTTGCGGAGCAATACCGCGGGGTTTCTGAAGTCGGGCTGTCTTCCATCGCTCAATAAAAAAAGCCCCGCCTCGCGGCAGGGCTCGTGGGGGTGTGTTCCAAAGGAACCGCCCGGCCCTACCGGTGGGGGTCGTCAATAATAATCGCGATAATCAGGGGGCGGTTAGCGGTCATGGCTGGATATTGTATCGATTTCGGCCTGAAGGAGTGTGCTGAAACTGGTTTGGGCCGGGTTTAGTCGAACCTCGAGCCCCGAATGCAGGGAGGGGGCGTCGGTGTCGTGTCGGGCCTGCTGTCGGATCAGCTCTTCGAAATTGTCTTGTGAGGGGATGTAGGCTTGGGTGTTGATCGTTTTATCGACTGATTGGTCGGTGCTGTAGGGATTCTGGAATGCCAGACGCTGATAGGCTGAGAGCCCTGCCGCCTCCGCGATGGCATCGGCCCATCGGCCGAGTTTCTTGAGCTCGATCATCTCCATGATGGGGCGGACGTTCGAGTTTTCGAGCATGCCCTGGGCGAGCCGGCCGCAGCGTCCTTGGCCGGGCGCATCCTGCGTCGATGGTCCAGAGCCATCGGTTTCAACGTAGAGCCCATTGCCTATAGGTTCGAGCCCGTCGGGACAGACGAAGGTATGGAGGGTGATCGTGCCGACGGAAGAGATCGAGTTGTCGGGATGGATGACATCCACCTCCCCGCCTGCGGAGACGGTGATGCCCATGACGTCGCCGGAGATGTTGATGCCGTCGGATAGTCGTGGGCCGTCGGCGTGGCCGAGGACGATGTCGCCGTCGCGGTTGACGAAGAAGTTGCCCGTGCGGGTGTAGGCCACGCCGCCGCCGATGTCGTGTGGGATTTCGACCTGGAAGAACCCATCGCCTTCGATGAAGAGGTCCAGTGGTCGGTCGGTGATTTCGGGGCTGCCTATTGTCCAGTCGATGGTGATGTGGGGTTGGGCCTGGCCTTCGACGAAGGTGACCCGGCGGGCCTTGTAGCCCATCGTGTCGGTGTTCGCGAGGTTGGTGGCGGTGACTTCGATGGCGGTGTGGACGCCGGCGAGCTGGTCGGTGAGGATCGTCTGTCCGGGCAGATGTGTCGGGGTTGTGAAGGTGTCGGGCGCGGTCGGCTCGGCCGCACCGTAGTAGTGGTTGTGGACGGTGCAGCCGGTGAGCGCGGCGAAAGATATAGCGAGTGCGGGGGCGAGCATCGGTTTCATGGCGTCATCCTTGACGGGGTGCGGGCCGCGCATCCATGCGCATAAGGATAGATCGGGGTTTGCGGGCGGCGGGCTTGAAACGCGGGAGGCAGGTGTGGCTAGCGCATCGGTTTCCCGGTGAGTAGGCCACTTAGCGGGACCGAGACCTGGTCGAACGCCTTGGCGGGGATGGAGACGGTGTCCCACTTGGCCGAGCGGTCGCGCATGTGCTGCTTGTAGTCGCTGAGTTTCACAGCCAGGACGGCGTACCACCGTTCGCCGTACTCGAACACTTCGTGGAACAGCGCATCCGGCGGCTGGGCGTCGCAACAGAACAGGAAGGCGAACGCGGGCTCGAAATCGTCGCCGAAGATCTCGGCCCACTTGGCCAGCGAGGTGACGTCGTCGCGTGTGACCCAGTTCTGGAATGCCCGGCCTGTTGAGCCGCTGTGCTTGCGGCCCTTGACATCGACCAGCAGGTTCGGACCGTCCTCGGCGTAAACAACGAAGTCGAAGCTCTTAAGCTTGGTGGGCAGGACCTTGGACTTACGGTCGCCGGCGAGGGCCCGCTTGGCTTCATCGACGGCGACGTAGGGGATGGCGTTGGCGCGGAGGTAGTGCTCAAATGCGCGGTCGTAGTGGAAGCGACGGTTGGCCACGCCGTGAGTGTAGCACGCGGGATATCCCACAGCGTTGCCGCTCGTCAAACTCGCGTCAAAGCCGTGGGCTTGGGGGTGTGGGTGTTTTTATGAAGTACTAAGCCCGCGGCTTTGACGCAGCCAACGACGCGGGATCAGATGCGCAGTGCGGCGATGAGGTCGGCGAGGGGGACGGCCTGCTGCTTGCCTGTGTCGAGTTTTTTTAGTTGAGCCCGACCTTGAGACGCTTCGTCGTCGAGGATGACGGCGAAGCGGGCGCTGGATTTTTGGGCGTCTTTGAGCAGCTTTCCGAGGTTGCGGGTGGCTTTGTAGCTCATGCGGGTGTGGAGGCCGGCTCGTCGGAGGTCGGCGACGACACTCGGGAGCTTGTCGGCACCCGTATCACTCGCGGCGAGGACGAAGGCGTCGGGTGTTGGGGCGAGGGTGTCGGGCCAGAGGTTTTCGTCGTCGAGGAGGTTGGCGAGGACGACATCGCCCATGCCGAACCCGACGCCGGACATGGCGGGCCCGCCGAAGAGCTCGATGAGTTTGTCGTAGCGTCCGCCGCCGCCGAGTGCGCGTTCCTTGCCGGTCGTGACGTGCAGCTCGAAGACCGCGCCGGTGTAGTACGCCAGCCCGCGTACGATGCCCAGATCGTAGGCGCACCAGTCGGCGAGGCCGAAGGCTTTGAGTGTGTCGTCCAAGGCCCGCAGGTCGTCGAGGTTGTCTGCGATCCCCGCCGCGTCGCGCAATGCATCGACCTCGCCCACGGCATAGCTCCGGCTGCACATCGCGTTGAAACGCTCGACCTGCTCTGCGCTGAGCCCTAACGCCCCGGCCTTCTCGACGAACTGCTCGGGCGACATCTTCGGCTTGGCGTCGAGCAGGGTAAACGCGTCCTGCATTTTGTCGTCGGCGACGCCGAGCGCCGCGAGGATCTGCCGGACCACTTCGCGGTGGCTGATGCGGCACTGCACCATCTCCGGCTTGATGCCCAGCTCGGCCAGCAGGTCGCACGCGACCGCGATCACCTCCGCGTCGGCGAGCGGGGTGTCGAGCCCGAGCAGGTCCACGTTCCACTGGTCAAACTCGCGCAGCCGGCCGCGCTGGTGGCGCTCGGCCCGGCACATGTTGGGCAGCGCGAACCACTTGATCGGCCGGGGCAGCGCGTTGGCCTTCGCGGCGACCATGCGCGCGAGCGTCGGCGTGAACTCCGGGCGGATCGCGTAGTCGGTCGTGCCGTTGTCGCGGCGGAAGCTGAACAGCTCGCTGACGATCCCGTCGCCGGACTTGACCTTGTAGAGGTCGAGCGTCTCGTAGATGGGCCCGTCGACCTCGTCGAAGCCGTGGCGGACGGACACGCGCCGCCAGGCGTCGTGCAGGTAGCGGCGGCGCTGCTGGAGGTCCGGGTAGAAGTCGCGGGTGCCTTTGGGGCCTTGGAGTTTCATCGAACAGCCTGACGGTTGGCGGTGTTGCGAGCGTTGGGTCTGAAAGTTTAGCGGCGATGCACGAGCACAGGATTTTCAACGATAGCCGGCGGCCTACGGACGCCGGTCGTGTCTTGACGCAACGGAGCACGCCCGACCGGCGTCCGTAGGCCGCCGGCTGGACAAACGGGGCGTTCAGGGGTTAGCTAAACCATCCACGCAGCGTCTCCAGCGTCACGCCTTCTAGGTTCTCGATCACACGGTCGGCGATGGCGACGGCGTCGGGCGTGCCGGTGGTGGTGAGCCCGAGGGTCATGAGCCCGGCACCCTTGGCCGACGCGAGGCCGGCGGAGGTGTCTTCGATCGCGAGGGTAGTGGCGGGATCGAGCTTGGCGTCGGGGTGTTTGGCGGCGAGTTTCTCGAAGGCGATGCGGTACGTCGCGGGGTCGGGCTTACTGTGCTCGACATCGTCCGCGGCGACGATGATCTCGAAACGGTCGCGGCGGCCCAGGATGTTGAGCATCTGCTCGATGTCGGCGTGGGTCGCGCCGCTGGCGATGGCGATGGGCAGCCCGGCGGCGTGCGCCTCGTCGATCAGATCGAGCGTGCCGGGGATCGCGGCGGTCTGCATCGCGGCGATGGCCTCGAACGCGACCCGCTTCTTCTCGCACAGCTCGGCGATGGTCTGCTCGACATCGTCGATCTCGGGGGTCGCCCCGGCCTCGACGGCCTGCATGAGCATGTACTTGAACGCGTCGCGGTCGTCGAACCCGATGTACTGGGCCGTGTACTGCTCCCACGTGAAGTCGTAGCCGATGGACTTGCCGGTGAGGACAAAGGCCTGGTAGTGCAGGGGCTCGGAGTCGACGATGACGCCGTCGAAGTCAAAGATAATGGCGTTGGGCATGGGGGTGTGTTCGTTTTTGAAGTTGATTGGGCGGATGATCCCGCGGCGTTGCTGCGCAAAGCCGCGGGCTTGGGGTGTGTTGTCTACATCCCTGCGATGAGTTCGACGGTCAGGCGGACGCCGAAGCCGGTCGGGCCTTTTTCCATCAGGGTGTTGCCGTCGGTGTTGGAGGTGCCGGCGATGTCGATGTGGGCCCAGGGGGTGGTGGGCAGTTGTTTTGGGGCGTCTTTGCCGACGAAGTAGCTCAGGAACGCGGCGCCCTGGATCGGGTGGGCCTCGCGGACGGGGGCGGAGTTGTGCAGGTCGGCGTGCTTGGCCTGCATCATCTTGCGGTAGTCGTCGTCGAGCGGGAGCTGCCAGATGGGCTCGCCGGCGGTCTGGCCAGCCGTTTCGATTGATTTCATGAGTTTGGTGTCGTTGCACCAGACGCCGGCGATCTTCTTGCCCAGCGCGACGACGACCCCGCCGGTGAGCGTGGCGTAGTCCACCACGGCCTTTGGTCTATAGGTCTTCGTGCCATATGCCAAGCAGTCCGCCAGGACGAGCCGGCCCTCGGCGTCGGTGTTGGTGACCTCGCAGGTCACGCCGTTGCTGAACGTGATGATGTCGTCCACGCGGTAGGCCTCGCGGTCGATCATGTTTTCTGCCAGCCCGACGATGCCGACGACGCGTTGCTTGAGCTTGAGGTTGGCGATGGATTGCATCGCGCCGATGACGTTCATGCCCCCGCACTTGTCGTACTTCATCCCCTTGCCGCCATCCGGCTTGAGCGAGTACCCGCCGGTGTCGAAGGTGACGCCCTTGCCCACAAGCAGCACGGGCCCCCCGGAAGTGTCTTTGGATTTCCCGGTCGGGTTCCACTCCAGGATCACCATGCAGGGCGGGGTCGAGCCGCCCGCACCGACCGCGAGCAGGCCGCCCATGCCGTGCTGCTTGGCCTTGGCCTGGTCGATGACGGTGCACTTGAGCCCGGTCTTCTTGGCCAGGTTCTTGCAGTAGTTGGCGATGTATTTCGGGTTGGCGACGTTGGGCGGGGTGCAGGCGAGCGTCCGTGCCGTATCGCTCCCCTCGGCGACCTTGAGCCCGCGCCTAAACCCGCGCGCCTCCGCGGCGGGGAACTGGACGCTCAAGTCGATCGCCTTGGCCGGCTTGTCGGGGCGTTTGGACTTGCCGTGGTAGGCATCAAACGTGAAGTTCGCCAGCGACATGCCGTCGGCCAGCGCGTTGCCCACCGTTTCACCGGCCAGCTTGGCCGGGAGCTTGCCAGCCACGACCTTGGCCGCCGACACCTTCTCGCTATGGAGGGTGCGTAGTACCGCCGCCCCGGCGAGCCGGAGTGAGTCGGCGTCGACCTTGCCGGCATCGCCCAGCCCGACCACCAGGGTCAGCGCCGGCTTCTGTTTCCCGTGGTAGAGGATGTGGACCTTGCCCGCGTCGAGCGAAGTCGAGGGGCGGGCGAGCAGCGCTTTGACAGCGTCGGCGTCGGGCAGCCCGGCGGGCAGGGTCTTCGTCTTCGCCGTCAGTAGCACGGCAACGGCATCGGGCTTGGCGGTTGAGGCGGCGGGCTTGATGCGGCGGTACATAGGCGTCTCCGGGCGGGGCGGGTGTTCGGGTTCGGGCGGGAATGGGCCGGGCATCATACCGTCGTGGCACGTTGAAAAGCGGGCTTGGGGGCCTTCATGGTGCGGTTTCATTGACAAACCCGGTCCCGGGCTGATAGCTTGCGTGGGCAGGTGGACGCCCGGTGGGCCCAGGCGTCGCCATCTTTTTATTGAGACCCCCTCTTGCGTGGAGCTTTGTGATGACCCTCGCCCGGCATACTTCTACTCTCGCAGCCGTCGCGATTTTGATCGCCGGCGTGTTGTCTTTCCCCGTCTCTGCGCAGCAGATCCCGCAGGACGCGAAGATCGCCGAGGGCTCGCTGACGGACGATCAGACCCAGAGCGTGCGTGCGTTTGTCGAGGCCTGGATGGGCCGGCTGATCTCCGCGGACCCGGCGGAGGTGACCGAGTCGCGCAACGCGATCTTGCGGGAGTTCCGCACGCCCGGCATCACCGAGACCTTCCGCGAGGCGTTCTCGGAAGAGGTCTCACGGATGATGGGCGAGGCGATCCAGGCCGAGAGCGATCTTGTTCGGATCAACGCGATGATCATCGCGACGCAGCTCACCAACGAAGGGGCCGAGCAGTTCATCGACGCCGGCCTGAGCGACGACAACGCGGCCGTGCAGTACTGGAGCGCGAAGGCGTACCAGGAACGCGTCGATCGGGCGACCGCAGAGGACGGCCCGGGCATGTCCCCGGCCGAGCAGCGCAGCGTCATCGGCAAGGTCGAAGCGATTTTCGAGAACAGCCCATCAACCCCGGTTGCCCGAGTCGGTGTCGAGATCCTGAGCAAGCTAGATGTGCCCGAGGCCCGTGCGGCGATGCTGTCGCTGCTGCATGACCGTGTCGACTACCACGCCGCGAACCCGCAGGCGTCTTACCTTGCCGAGCAGACCGCGATCCAGCTTCTGTCGGCTGAGATTTCTCGTGAACGCCGGTCTGACCCGGAAGATATCGCCGAGCTGGCACGGGCGGCCTACCGCTATTTCGCGCAGATCCACGCCCAGCTCCAGGACGGCAACATCCTTGATGGCTCGGTGACGGGGCACAAGGCCATGCTCGACTGGTGCAACAAGTGTCTCCAGGCGATGGGCGCAAAGGCCGAAGCGAACGTCCCCGAAGCGACCGGCGAGGTCAACGACTGGATCCGCCTTGACGAGTGGGAAGACATCGCCGATGTCGCCGCGGCCTGGAAGCTGACCCTGATGGGGGCGCCATTCAACATGGCGGCTAGCGACCTGGACTAGGCGTCAGGCTCAACGCCATGACCCAAGAACAACAAGCACCGGCGCGAAGCCGGTGCTTGTTTGTGTTTAGTGGGTCGTAGTGTGCTGGCGTGGTGGTGCGTCAGCGATGCCGGGTTGGCTACATGCCCGGCCCGACGATGGGGCTCGGCGGCGGCGCGGCTGCGCCGGACGCTTCGCCTGTGGGTCGGCCTGTGATCGCGTCGTCGACCGTCTTGAGCAGGTCGACATACGCCATCTGCGACCGCTGGAAGTTCGCCATCAGCGGGTTCAAAACGACCGCCTGCTGGAGTTCTTCCATCTTGCGTTTGTCCGCGACCTCGATCGGTTTGCCTTGGGCGGCTTTGGCTTCGAGGCCGGCCGCGTGCTGGTTCAGGTCTGCCAGGGCCTGCTGCGAAGACGGGTCGTTCTGGAGCGCTTTCACGGCCGACTCCATCGACTTCGACGCCTCGTGGTCCGCGAGCAGCTCGCCAAGCTCGGCCGCCTGTTTCAAAATCTCTTCGGTGCTGGCCATGGGCCGCCTTTCGGAAAATCGGTGTGCAACGGGGTTCTCCGGTAGCATAGCGACCTATCCTTGATTCGGGGCGGCACTGCAACTGCGGCTCAAAGCCCGTGGCATCGATGCGAGTCCCGTCAGCGGCACCGCCGCCGGATCAACGCAGACGCCACGCCGTACGCCCCTCCTTATCACCCACGCACAAGACGCGACCCTTCCCAATGTCCGATCGACACACCAGCCGAATCCTCGACCATATCGCCGACCGGCGCTACGAGCCCCGCACCCTCCGCCAACTCATGGCCGAGCTGGGGATCCCCAAAGACCAGCGCGACGACTTCCGACGTGCCGCCGAGAAACTCCTCAAAGAAGACCAGATCGTCCTCGGCTCCGAAAACACGGTCGGGCTCCCGCCCGTCGGCGACACCATGATCGGCCGATACCGCTCCCACGAGCGTGGCTTCGGCTTCATCATCCCCGACGCACTCACCGAGCACGGCGACCTCTTCGTCCCCCCCGGCAACATGGCCGACGCCATGGACGGCGACCGCGTCAAGGCCAAAGTCATCCGCTCACGCGGCGGACGCGGCGCGGGCAAGTCCCCCTACACCGGCCGCATCATTGAAGTCCTCCAACGCGCCGACCGGCAGTTTGTCGGCACGCTCATCAAACGCGGCAAGACCTTCCTCGTCCAGCCCGACGGCCGAAAGCTCGGCGACCCCATCGTCGTCCGCGACGCACAGTCCACCAACGCACGGCTCGGCGACAAGGTCGTCGTCGACATCATCGACTACCCCGACGCGAACAAGAACGAGCTGGCCGAGGGTGTCATCACCGAGGTGCTCGGCGAGTCGGGCGTGCCCGATGTCGAGACACAGTCCGTGATCCGCGCTTACGGGCTGGGCGGGAAATTCTCCAAGGAAGTCATGAGCCAGGCCCGCGACGCCGCGCTCAAGATGGAGGGCACCGAAGACGCCATCCCCGACGACCGCGAGGACCTCCGCGAAGAGCTGATCCTGACGATCGACCCGCCGGACGCCAAGGACTTTGACGATGCGATCTCGATTGCGAAGGTCGATAAGGGGGAGGCCGCCTGGGAGCTCGGCGTCCACATCGCCGACGTCGCCCACTTCGTCGAGCCCGGCAGCGCGCTGGACGAAGAGGCCTACGCCCGAGGCAACTCGACGTATCTGCCGCGTAAGGTGATCCCGATGCTGCCCGAGGTCTTGAGCAACGGCGTCTGCTCCCTGCAGGAAGGCGTCGACCGCTACGCGAAGTCCGTCTTTATCACCTATGACAAGGGCGGCAATGTCCTTACGCAGCGCTTCGCCAAGACCGTGATCCGCTCGTCCAAGCGGCTGACCTACCTCGAAGCCCAGGCGTTGATCGACGACGACATCCGCGAAGCCAAGAAACACTCGCGTTCGACGCAGAGCCCGATCAAGTACCCCCGCCCCGTGATCCAGACGCTCAAGCTGATGGACGAGCTGGCCAAGGTCATCCGCAAACGCCGGTTCAAGGAGGGCATGATCTCGCTCGGGCTGCCCGATGTCGAGCTCGTCTTCAACGACTCGGGGCACGTGGTCGACGCGGTCGAAGAGGACGACGCGTTCACGCACACCATCATCGAGATGTGTATGGTCGAGGCCAACGAGGCCGCCGCGCGGGTCTTCCACGCGATCGGTGTGCCGATGATCCGGCGGACCCACCCCGACCCCGACAGCCACGGCCTCAAGGACCTGCGCATGTTCGCGCGGGTCGCGGGATACAACATCCCCGCCAACCCGTCGCGGCAGGAGATGCAGTGGCTGCTCGAAAAGGTGCGCGACACCCCCGCGCAGCACGCCGTGCATATGGCTGTGCTCAAGACCTTGAGCAAGGCCGAGTACAGCCCCGCGCTCATCGGCCACTTCGCGCTGGCGAGCGACCACTACAGCCACTTCACCAGTCCGATCCGCCGGTACCCCGACTTCGTCGTGCACCGCGCGCTCAACGCCGTGATCGAGGCGGCCGCGGGCGACAAGGTGCTCACGAAACCCATCAAGCCCCGCTCCTCGACGCCCGCGCTCAAGAAGCTGGGCAAGAAGGCCGCGAAGGACAGCCGTATCCCCAGCGAGGACGACCTCAAGGTCATCGGCCGGCACTGCTCGGACACCGAACGCAACAGCGAGTCCGCCGAGCGTGAGCTGCGCAAGTACCTCGTGCTGCAGCTGCTTGAAACGATGCTCGGCGACGACTTCGCCGCGACCGTCACCGGCGTCACGGGCCAGGGGGCGTTCCTCCAGATCGACCGCTATCTTGTCGATGGGTTCGTGAAGCTCGACGCCCTGCCCGGCGACAAGGCCGACCGCTGGAAGCTCAACCCCAACACCGGCGCGCTGGTCGCGCAGCGTTCGGGCCGAACGATCTCGATCGGCGATCGTTTCACGGTGCGGATCGCCGACATCGACCTGCCCCGCCGGCAGATGGAGCTGGTGGTGCTCGACGACCGCAACCCCAAGCGCGGCGGCAAGGCCCACCAGCCCGACAAGAAGGGCAAGAAACGTCGGGGCGATGCCAAGTCCCACGAATTCGCCCGCGCCAAGGGCAAGCACAAGCGGGGCAAGGTTTGCAAACGCAAGAAGCCGAGCGCGATGCAGAAGAAGCGGCCGCGTAAGCGGCGGTGAGCGATCTTGGTGGTTGGTGGCCTGTTTTTTGACGGGATAACAGGATTTTCGGGATCGACAGGATGGCGGATGAAACCATCGAGTGGGTGGCCCGTGCGCCGGTTAGTGATGGGGAGGCAACAATCTAAGCCCATGGCGTTGACGCGCAGCGGCAATGCCGTGGGGTCGGGGTGGTGTGGGTCGTTCTGGCGATTCGATCCCACGGCATTGCTGGCGCAACGCCGTGGGCATAAGGGTGGGGGTTGTTTCAGATGATCTCTTGTTTCCCTCCCCGATTCTTGCGCCTCGATCCTCGTTTCCCCAGGCCCTACACCTTGACCTTCAACCAGCCGTCGCCCTTGTAGCGTGCGATGAACACGCAGCCGCGGAGGAAGAGTTCGGTGCAGAGGGCGACCCAGATGCCGTAGAGGCCCCAGCCGAGCCAGAGGCCGAAGATGGCGGCGAGCGGGAGGCGGAAGCCCCAGGTCAGGGCGTTGGAGAGGATGGCGGGGACGCGTGTGTCGCCTGCGCCGCGCATTGCGCCTTGGAGGACGAGCGCGCTGCCGAAGAAGAACTGGACGTAGCCGCAGAGGCGGACCAGCGGCGGGGCGAGTGCGAGCAGCTCGGGGAGGTCGGTGAGGGAGCGGACGAGCAGCTCGGGGATGGCGACGAAGACCAGGCCCAGCGCGAACATGAGCCCCGCGCCGAGGAACCAGCAGAATCGGGCGGCGCGTCGGGCCATGGCCGGGTCGTTGGCGCCGAGGTATTGGCCGGTGAGGGTGCTGGCGGCGGCGGCGAAGGCGAGTGCGGGGAGGAAGCTGATCGCCTCGATGCGGATGGCGATGATGTGTGCGCCTTGGATAGTGTCGGCGGCGAGTGCGCGTCGGCCGATCTCGCCGACGATCATGATGACGATCCAGTTGCCTGCCCAGTGGCCGCCTCGGTCCAGGAGGTTGGGGTAGGCGACGCGCCAGATGCGTTGGATGGTGTGCCAGTGCGGGCGGAGGCGGTGCGGGTGGAGGCGGATGCTGCCGTTTCTGTTTTTGAGCAGGCGTAGCGTGATGGCGATCGCGCCGGTGCCCCAGCCGACGACGGTGCCCAGCGCGATACCGGTGACGCCCAGGTCCATGCGGATCGCGAGGAAGAGCGTCGCGCCGAGGTTGACGGCGTTCATGACGACCATGATGAGGAATGGGCTTCGTGTATCGCCCGCGGCGGTCATGCAGCTCACGCTCACGAAGAGGATGGCGGCGAGGGGGAGCCCGCCCGCGGTGATCCAGAGGTAGACCCGGCACAGCGCGAGCGCTTCGCCGCGCAGGCCCGCCGCCCAGCCCACGGGGTGGGCCAAGGCGATGACGATGAACGCGACGGCGAGACTGGTGAGCGTGCCCAGCAGCAGGGTCTGCCCGACGCCGGCGTTGGCGAGGCCCCGGTGCCCGCCGCCGACCGCGCGGGCGATGAGTGCCGCCCCACCTGCGCCGATGCCCATGACCATCATGCCCATGAACCAGTTGACGTACCCGCCGACCGCGATCGCCCCCGTCGCCGCGGCGGTGGTGTGCCCGGCCACGGCGGTATCGACGAACGATACCGACCAGTTCAGGAGCTGCTGGAGGAACGGCCACAGCGCGAGCACAAACACCTGCCGCCCTAGCGACATCCCCGCCAGCCGGCCCGATAGCGCACGCGGCGTCTTTGCCTCGGACGCCACCGCCACCGCGCCACCCGACGCATCGGTGCGGTCGCCTGCGTCGTCGGCGGGGCTGGGGGGCTGCGGGGGGTTGGGCATGAGCTAAGGGGATGATACCGGGGTGGGTTGCATTACTCCCAAACGGTGAAGTCCCAAGGCGGGTGACGGGTTAGGATGACACACCGCGAAGTAAGCCTCGTCGAGCGGGCCGAGCGCCTCGCACGGTATCATCTGCTTACTCTCAACCGGACCCTGCGATTGCCTAATGACACCCTGCAACTTGGCCTGATCCAGCACGCCTGCCCGCCCGAAGCCGCGCCGGCCGAAAGTCTTGCACGCTGTTGCGACATGGTGCGTGACGCGGCGGGGCGAGGCGCGACACTGGTGATGACCCAGGAACTCTTCACCGCGCACTACTTCCCGCAGGTCGAAGACGACGCGCTCTGCGATTTGGCCGAGTCGCTGGACCCCGCCGCGCCCGGCCCGAGTTACGCTGCGCTGCGCAGCCTCGCCAGCGAACTACGCATCACGCTCTCGGGCTCGTTCTTCGAACGCCGAGCCCCGGGTCTTTACCACAACACGACAGTCACCTTCGGCCCCGACGGCAGCGAGGTCGGGCGATACCGCAAGATGCATATCCCCGACGACCCGCGCTTCTACGAGAAGTACTATTTCACGCCGGGCGACCTGGGCTGGCAGACCTTCGACCTGCCTGAAAAAAGGGGTCGGGAGTCTTTTTCGCACGAGCTTGAAACGGAACACGATGTGTCGTTCGGAAAAAAGACTCCCGACCCCTTTTTTCGTGTCGGCACCCTCGTATGCTGGGACCAGTGGTTCCCCGAGGCCGCCCGGCTTACTGCGCTCAAAGGCGCATCGCTCCTGCTCTACCCCACCGCTATCGGGTACTACAACCACCCCGAGCTCGGCGAGACCCCGGAGGTCCGGGAGCAGCAGCTCGACGCATGGACCACCGTCATGCGCAGCCACGCGATCGCCAACGGCGTATTCGTCGCCGCCGCGAACCGGGTCGGTATCGAAAACGACCTCACGTTCTGGGGCAGCTCTTTCGTCTGCGGACCCGATGGCAAAATCATTGCGCAGGCGTCGCGCGACCGGGAAGAGGTGCTGGTGGTTGCGTGCGACCGATCGCTCATCGAGCCGCAGCGCCGTGGCTGGCCGTTCCTGCGCGATCGGCGGATCGACGCGTACGGCCCGCTGCTCCAACGGATGGACGATTGATGCACCCGTTGTTCTACCTGCTTCCGATCCTGACGGCTTATGTCGTCTTCCGTGCCTATCGGCACCACAAGGCCGGGCGGCGCAAGTGGTGTATCCAGTACCTGTTTGTCGCGGGATTCTTTGTTTGTGTGTTTTTGTTTGAGGTGTGGATGCAGTGGTGACCCGCCGCGCTAGGATTAGTTGTGCTTGACCCCCACCCCACGATTGCCGGGATCGATTCGGTCGTTCGGCCGGCGCGCACCGCGCGCGAGTTGGGCTACCGCATGCCTGCCGAGTGGGAGCCGTGTGCGTGTGTGTGGGTGGTGCCGCCGCACAACCCCGAGACCTGGCCGGGGTGTCTGGACGCGGCGCAGGCGCAGCACGCGGACTGGGTAGATGCGATGCGGCCGTACGTCGAGGTGCGGACGCCGGGGTCGTTGGGGATCGATACGGACGATTCGTGGATCCGTGATTTCGGGCCGTTGTTTGTGGTGAAGGGTGAAGGGGATGGGGATGGAGATTGGGATGGGCCAAGGGACTTAAGTCCCTTGGCCGACGCGCCTTCTCCACTCGCCGCGCACGACTTCCGTTTCAACGCCTGGGGCGCGAAGTACGAAGGCGCTCGCGACCGCGACGATGTCGTCCCCCAGCACCTGGCCGACAAACTCGGCTTCCCGCTGTGGGTCCACGATTTCGTTTTGGAGGGCGGCAGCATCGAGGTCAACGGCCAGGGCACGGTGATGACCACGCAGCAGTGCCTGTTCAACGCGAACCGCAACCCGTGGGCGACCCCCGAGGCGATCGAGCAGACCCTGCACGATGCGCTGGGCACACGCCACGTCGTCTGGCTGCCCGGTGGCATCGCGGGGGACGACACGGATGGCCACATCGATGACGTGGCACGCTTCGTTAACGCAACGACGGTGGCGGTCGTGGTCGCACCCGAAGGCCACGCGGACTACGCCGTGACGCAGCGGAACCTGAAGGCCTTGCAGCAGGCGACGGACCAGGACGGTGTCGCGCTGAACATCGTCGGCCTGCCCACGCCGGACCCGATCTTATACGACTACCCCGCCCCGCCGCCGGGCGTTGCGCCGATGCCGGGCGACCCGGTGGGGCTGCACCCGGTGCCCGCGAGCTATGCGAACTTCCTGATCGCCAACGACGCCGTGTTTGTCCCCGTGTTTGGGCAGGCGAGTGACGACATCGCGTGCGGCGTGTTGGAGAAGGTCTTGCCGGGCCGGAGCATCGTGCCGGTGCGGGCGGAGCACCTGGTTGTGGGGCTGGGGGCGCTGCACTGTTTGAGTATGCAGCAGCCGGCGGTGTAAACGTAGTCGAGGCAAGGCCAAGGGACTTAAGTCCCTTGGCCTGGGCGCACAACCACCCGGTGGGGCTCGCGCGCTATACTTTACTGTATGACCGTGACCCTCCGACGGATCCTGTGCCTGCTGATCGTTGTCATGTTGGCCGCGGGTTGGCAGGCCGAGCAGCCCGGCTCCACCCCGCCGACGGGCACGCCCGGCGCGGGCGCCGCCGTGCCTAGCACCGCCGGCCCGACCAGCATCCCCAGCGGTGCACGCATGGCGGTTGTCACGATCGAGGGCGGGATCATGTACGCCCACCAGTTCGACAGCTTGCAGGCCCGCGTCGATCGCGCGGTGGCTGGTGGCGCCGATGTCATCGTCTTCGAGATCGATACCCCCGGCGGCAGGCTCGACCTCGCGCTCAAGATCGCCAAGTACATCAAATCGCTCCAGGTCCGGACCGTCGCGTGGGTCAATCCCGAGGCCTACTCGGCGGGCTCGCTCATCGCGACCGCTTGCGACGAGATGGTCATGTCGCGCAGCTCGGCGACGGGCGACTGCGCACCGGTCGCGATGGGGCAGAATCTCGCGCCGACCGAACGCGCGAAGGCGCTATCGCCCCTGCTCGCCGAGTTCCGTGACAACGCCTCCGAGAACTACGCCGGCCCGTCGGGCAGCGACTACGCAGCCTTCCACGCGATGTGCGTGCTCGGCATCCCCGTCTACCAGGTCCGCCACACCGAGACCGGCGAGGTCCGGCTGGTCAACGCCGTGGACCTCGAGGTCCTGGTCAACGACGTCCTGCCCAACGATGCGCTCGACCTGGTCGAGGGCTCATCGAACCCGGCCGAGGCGATCAGCGCGGGCGGTAACTCTGGCGCTTCGCAGTCCGGCGGGGCGTATGCCGGCACCGAAAACCTCGACCTGCAGCAGGTGGCCGGGCCTTCGCTCGTCATCGGCAACGACCAGCAACGCGGCAAGTGGGAGTTGATCGAGCAGGTCCACGACGGTGGCACGCTGCTCACCGTCAGCAACAAGGAGGCCGCCCGCATCGGCCTGTCGCGCGCGACCGTGTCGAGCTTCGCCGAGCTCAAGCAGCACTACAACGCCGCGGATGTCTACGAGGTCAAGCCGACCTGGTCCGAGGCGGTCGCTTGGTTCTTGATCCACCCTTGGGTCCGCGGCGTGCTCGTGCTGCTGCTGCTGGTCGGCGGGTTCATCG
>JBCCWH010000040.1:0-28259 GCA_039193915.1 Planctomycetota bacterium | reverse complement strand
GGTGGGTGGAGTGAGTCCGCAAGCGCAACCCACCGCAAGTCACGGGAGCATTGGCAGCGCGTGGTGGGTTACATTCGCGGACTCATTCCACCCACCCTACGATGCGCCCCATGATCGACACCCACTGCCACCTCACGTTCGACAAGCTCCATTCCCGCATCGACCAGGTCCTCGCCGACGCCGACGCGGCCGGCGTCGATCGCATGATCTCCGTCGGCACCACGCCCGCCGATGCGACGCGGGCCCTCGCGCTGGCCCGCCGCTACCCGCGCGTCTACGCCACCGCCGGGGTCCACCCGCACTACGCCGAGCAGTTTGTCGATGGGCCCGCACTCAAGGCGTCGCTCAACGACAAGCTGTCCGAGCCGCGCTGCGTCGCGATCGGCGAAATGGGGTTGGACCGTCACTACCCCGACCCGCCGATGGCCGACCAACGCCGCGCCTTCGCCTGGCAGCTCGAAATGATGAACGACCGCGATTCCCCTGCCTCGAAGCTCCCGGGGGTCATCCATAACCGCGAGGCCACCGACGAGACCCTCGCGATGATCCGCGAGGCCGGCGTCCCGGGCGACCGCTTCGTCTTCCACTGCTTCACCGGCAGCGCGGACGAGCTTGAGAAGATCCTCGACCTCGGGGCCCATGTCAGCTTCACCGGCATTGTCACGTTCCCCAGCGCCAAGGCGCTCGCCGAGGCGTCCGACCGCGTGCCGCTGGATCGTTTGATGGTCGAGACCGACTCGCCGTACCTCACGCCCGAGCCGTACCGGAAGGTCCGGCCCAACGAACCGAGGTACGTCGCGGATGTCGCGCGGTTCCTCGCGAAACGCCGTGGGCTGGACTTCGATGCATTTGTGAAGCAGGTCGATACGAACGCCGTCGCCTTCTTCAACCTGCCGACTCAGGGCAACCCATAAAGCGGCCTGGTTGCTTCAGCAACCATGCGTGGACAATGATCAACGTATTGATCCCGCTCAGCGTTACGCCGCGCGCTTGTGCGTCTGCGTCGTCTCGCGGTACGCCCCGCGTGCCTCGATGTACGCCAGCAGCCGGTGGTAGTCCATCGGCGAGCGGAAGTGGTCGAAGTGCAGGCCCATGATGGCCGGGCCCAGGTCCTCGGCGTCTGAGTGCAGGCGGACGACCTTCCCCGTCGCGCGGAAGCTGGTGTGGTCCTTGCCCGGGAGCATGACGCGGACCTCGATCTCGGTCCCCGTGGCGATGGGCATGTCCAGCTCGAAGCGCATGCCCGTGACGCTCAGGTCGTAGAGGTGGCCGGTCCAGGTGTACTTGCTCGACCCGGCGACGCGGGCGCGGACGAGGGTGTACATCGCGGGCAGGTGGATGCGGGGGTGCTCGCGCTGGTTCTCGGCGTCGGTGGGGTAGGGGGGCATCGGGTTCTCCTGCCGGGTGGGGGTGAGTCTCTAGGGCTTGTATCGTCGCGCCGAGGGGGGCCGCTTAATCGCTACGACCGGCAAAAACGCCCCGTCTGCGCCGCCGAGGAATGCTTGTAGCCGCCGGCCCCGGGCTGCCGATAACAACCCCCATGCCCCACGCCTTCCCGACCGCCCACGACGACGCGCCCGCCCCGGTGAGCGCCGCTCAACGGCCGCGCACGCTGCTGGTCGGCACGGCCCGGTCGGTCACCCAGCTCGCCCACGTGCTAGCCGTCGCCGACCCGTTACCGGACCTAGTCGGCTGCGTCCTGCCCGACTCGGCGATGGACGCGGCCGAGCAGCAGCCTGGGCTGCCCTGCGCGGTCATGGGCCGGCTGTCCGAGCTCGCTTCCATCGTGGATACACACGGCCCCGACCAGGTACTCGTCAGCATCCCCTTGGCGATGCCCGAGGCGATCGGCCAGGCCGCCGCGACGCTCGAACGCGCGGGCGTCACCTGGCGCTTCCTCCCGACACTCGGCGACCAGCTCGCCGGCCGGACCACCAGCCGGATCACCGGCGGGCTGCCGACCCAGGTCGGTTTGTCGCACGGCGGCTTTGTCTGCTCACCCATCGACCCGACCCGGCTCATCGACCGCCAGCCGCGCCCGCTCGACGAGCAGGCCCTCCGCGGCATCCTCACCGGCAAGACGATCATGATCACCGGGGCCGGCGGGTCCATCGGCTCGGAGCTGACGCGTATCGTCGCGCGCTTCTCGCCGGGCAAAATCGTCCTGGTCGAACGCAGCGAGAACGCGCTCTTTGAGATCGACCGCGAGGTCGCGCGGGTGTACCCCGGGCTCGGACGCGCGGCCGTGCTACACGATGTCACCCAGCGCGACCGCACGTTCGACATCGTCCAGACCCACAAGCCACACGCGATCTTCCACGCGGCGGCGCACAAGCACGTGCCGATGATGGAGACCCACCCCGCCCAAGCGGTGGAGAACAACTTCTACGGCACACGCGCGATCGCCGACGCCGCAAACGCCGCCGGGGTCGAACGCTTCGTCATGATCTCGACCGACAAGGCGGTCAACCCCTCGTCGGTCATGGGCGCGACCAAGCGGCTGGCCGAGCGGTACATCCAGCACCTGAGCACGCGCAGCGAGACGGTCTACTCCATGGTCCGCTTCGGCAACGTGCTGGGCTCGGCGTGCAGTGTCGTCCCGATCTGGACCCGCCAGCTCGAGCACGGCGGGCCGATCACCGTGACACACCCGGACATGACGCGTTACTTCATGACCATCCCCGAAGCCGCTGGCCTGGTGCTGCAGGCGGGCGCGCAGTCTTCGGGTGGTGAAGTGTTCCTGCTCGATATGGGCGAGCCGATCCGCATCCTCGACCTGGCCGAGCGTTTCGTCAGGCTGCAGGGCTTTGACCCGGGTATCGATGTCGAGATCAAGCTCATCGGCAAACGCCCGGGCGAAAAGCTCTTCGAAGAGCTCGCCTACCACGGCGAGGACATGCTGCCCACCCCGCACGATTCGATCCGTGTCTGGAAGACCCAGCCGCCGACGTGTTCGGAGGTCGAGCAAACGCTTGCGACGTTCGACCGGCTGCGTAACAAGTCGGGCGACCCGCGCCGGACATGGCGTGATGCGACACCCGACGCGATCATCCACGCGCTGCGTGCGGCCGTGCCCGAGATGGTCCACGCCGTCGCGGGGTAGCTTATGCCTTACCGCGTGAAACGCTGAAACGATGCCTGTGCTTCTTCGTCAAGCGCATCGACCATGTCGTTGTAGGTGTCGGCGTCGACGTAGGGCTGGATTGAAAACACCGCGGCGGCCCGGGTCGCGGGGGCATCGTCGTTAGACGCGATCTCCTTGATCTTGTCGATCACCTGCGCCTCGCCGTACTGGCTGATGAGCGGGTCGATCTGCGACTTGAGCGACGACGCATTGAGCGGCTCACCGGCCAAGAGCGCGACCTCGTAGATCTGAGTCAACGCATAGTCGTTTAGCCGACCCTCGGTCTTCGGGATCGCCGCGGTGGGTGATTCGCCTTCGCAGCCGACCATCGGGCAGAGCGAGATCGCCAACGCGAGGAGTGCCGCGCGTTTTGTGGTGGTGTTCATCGTGTTTCCTTTGAGGGCGGTCGGCAGCGTTTTCAGTCGGCGCGAGTCTCTTGTGCTCGGTCTTCGCGCTCGATCCGAGCCGGGTAGATCATCCGCACGGTTTCGCGGATGCGGGCGTCGTAGTCGGCAGTGAACCGCCAGAGATGCCCGCCGGGTTCGCGGGTCAGTGCCCGCTGTTCAGGGGCGAGGTCGCGGCGGAGCATGAGGAGGATGTCGCTGCTCACTGTGGGGTTGTAGCGCTGGTGCATGTGGCCGATCAGCGTTCGTGTGCGTTGGCTGTCGATATCGATGAGGGTGACGTTGTCGAGTGCGCCTAGCCAGCGCAGGTCCGCGTCGCTCAGTGAGCCGTCGCTCAGTGCGCCCAGGCGTGGGGCGTAGAACAGGTTCCGCGCGGCGTAGCGCAGCGCGAAATCAAAGTTTGAGCTATAGACCGTCAGGTGGTCGAACAGGTCGGCCGCCCCTTCTTCAAGCACGCGTTCACGGGCGACATCGACGTTGATATCCGGGGCAACCAGGAACACCTGCCCGATGCGGAACCGGGCGTAGGCTTCTTCGCGGGGCAGGTGGTTGGTGAGGAGCCGTAGCTCCCGGAGCAGCGTGCCAAAGGCGTGGCAGCCCGAGCTGTGGCAGACAAAGTTGATCTTCTTCGCGTCGGTGTGCTCGGCAAGAAAACGGACAAACTGGCGCAGGTGCGTGCCGGTGTAGCGGACCGAATCGATGTCGTATTCGTAGCGGAACAGGTTGTTGTGTGACGGCCAGGAGTAGCAGACGAACGCCCCCTGGTTGCCCGCGTAGTGTGCGTACTCGGCGCATGACATGATGGCCGCGGGGAAGCCGGTGTTGTAGCCGTGGATGAAGACGGTGAGCTCCTGCTGCGAGCTCGCGTGGATCGTGGCGTTGAGTCCCGCGAGGAACTGCTTCGCGGTTTCATCGATCTTGGGTCCGCTCGGATCGGTCGGATCGGTCGGCGGGCTGCGGCGGGTGGTAAACAGGTCGCCCAGGCGATGGGTCTGCACGATTTGGACTTTGGGACGCGACCGGTGCAGCCCCCCGTTGGTGAACCCCTCGAGCGCATGCCAGTCGCCCTCGCGGCCGATCTGCACCTCGCAGGTGCCAAGGTCGAGGGTGTCGCCCCGGCGTTTACCGTAGTTGCCTTGGCCCGGGTCGTCGTCGATCCGGTCGGTCGCGTAGTACACCGTCACCCGTCCGGTGCGATATTCGGCCGGCAGTTCGAAGAATGGGTCGATCTCGCCAGCATCGAAGATGGTCGGCGGCGCCATCAGCGGTCGGCCGCAGCCCTGCGCGAACACGCCCACCAACACCAGCAGGCTCGTCACGAATAGGCGGCAGGAAAAACGCATCATCTGCGTAGTGTAGCTGTGCCGATTCGCCACGTCGCCGGGCTGGATTGCCCGCTACACTCTTGCGATGAGCAAGCGACGCAACAACCAACTCCGACCGACCACCATCAAGCCCTTCAAGACCAACGCCCCGGGCAGCGTGGTTATCGCGATGGGCAACACACGTGTGCTGTGCACCGCCTCGATCGCCGACCAGCCGCCGCGCTGGATCAAGCGTGATGACGACGGCAACCCGGTCCATGGCTGGGTCTCGGCCGAGTACTCGATGCTGCCCGGCTCAACGCCCGACCGCAAACGCCGGGGCACGGACGGCCGATCGACCGAGATCCAGCGGCTGATCGGCCGGGTACTCCGGGCCGGCGTGGATATGGACAAGATGCCCGGGCTGTCGATCACCTGCGACTGCGATGTGCTTAGCGCGGACGGCGGGACGCGGACCGCCGCGATCACCGGCGCGTGGGTCGCGCTCGCCCAGGCGATCCAACATGCCCGCAAGGAGAAGCGCATCACCACCCAGCCGCTGCTGGGGTCCGTCGCGGCCGTCAGCGTCGGCGTCATTGATGGCAAGCCGTACCTCGACCTCGACTACCCGCTCGACGTCCGGGCCGAGGTCGATATGAACGTCGCGATGAACCACAAAGGCCAGTTCATCGAGGTGCAGGGGACCGGCGAGCAGGGGACATTCAGCCGCGACGAGCTCGACACCCTCCTCGACCTCGCGGGCAAAGGGATCAAACGGCTAATGACGATCCAGCGTGCGGCGGTGAAGTCGTAGCGTTCGCACGGCGTAGCGCCATGGCCGATCGCGCGGCGTCGTCTTTTCTGCGATAATCCGTCTGCGATCCCCGCCCCGAACGCCCCCATGCTCTGGACCCTCTACCGCTACATCCTGCGTGAGCTGCTCAAGATCCTGGTGCTGACTTCGGTCGTGCTGGTCACGGTGATGAGCTTTGGTGCGGCGATCAAGCCGATGCAGGACGGCCTGCTGGGGCCTGCGTCCCTCGTCAAGTTTGTGCTGTTCACGATGCCTACGGTGCTGGGCTTCGCGTTGCCCTTCGCCGGGGCCTTCTCGGCGACGCTCGTTTTTACCCGGCTGGTCGCGGACAATGAAGTCCTGGCCTGCTGCGCGGGCGGGTTGAGCTACCGCAAAGTCCTGACGCCGGCCTTTGGGCTCGGCCTGGTGCTGATGCTGTCGATGCTCGTGCTGTCCAACACGGTGATCCCGGGCTTCTGGAAGGCCGCGCGTAACACCATCGAAGGCGATGTGCTCGGCGTGCTGGTGGGGCAGCTCAACCAGAACCAACCCTACGTCTTCCGCGATGAAGGGCTGGTGCTCTACGCGCAATCCGCCCAGCAGCGCCCGCCCACCGAGACCGAAACCGTGCAGGGGATGATCCCGCAGCAGTACATCGAGCTCCGCGGCGTCGCGTTTGGCCAATTCGATAAGAACACCGGCGAGGTCTTCAACGACACGACCGCGAGCCGGGCGGGTGTTCTTTTGATCCGTGATGAGGATTCGGGCCGGTCGTACATCACGCTTCGCCTGCGCGACCCGATGTTCTACAACGCCCGCACCGGCGAGCTGCGTAGCGATCAGGCGCAGTTCGGCCAGATCGATACCGACCCGATTTATCTGCCCAACCCGGTCGAAGATAAAGCCGTGTTCTTCAACCTCGAAGAGCTGATCGATCTCTGGGGCCAGCCCGACCGATACGACCGGGTGCGCGAGGCGAAGCTGGCGCTGACCTCGGCGATCGAGCGGCAGGAGATGCGGCTGTCGCTGATCGAAGCGCTGACCGAAGGCCGACCGGGCGAGGGTTACATCGTGCTGGAAGGCGGCATCCGCGGCGACCACTACATGCTCTCTGCGCCACGTGTCGAACAGACGGGGCAGGGGGTCCGGCTTGACGCGGCCGAGGGGCTGAGGGTCACCGTCGATCGGTACAACAATGCCGAGCTGCGCGGTGTCCCCGAGCTCCGGTTTGAGGCGGAGTACGGCGAGATCACGATCCAGACCAGTGAGTTTTCCGGCCGACCCGAGGCGAAGCTCACGCTGCTCAATGTCGTCGTGACCGACCCGATCCTCGCGGACTCTGCGAACGAGCATAAGCGCCACGATTTTGCACCGATGGGCTGGGTCGGCGAGCTGCTCCCCGGCCAGCAGCTCGAGGCGATGTCTGCACGTGATTTGGGCGCCCTTGCGAAACAGGACCGCTATACGGCGGACGTCGATGTGCGTGAGGGGAAGAACCGGCTTGCGTACGAAATCATGAAGCTGACGCTTCGGATTAGCGCCCAGGTGCACACGCGGGTCGCAACGGCGGTGGCGTGTTTGCTGCTGATCGTGCTGGGGGCGGTGCTTGCGATCCGTATGAAGGGGCGCATCCCGCTGATCGTCTTCTTCTGGAGCTTCCTGCTTGCGATGCTGACGCTACTGATGATCTATGCCGGGCAGAACATGGCCACCAAACTCGACCCCGAGCTGCTCAAGACCGGCGCCGTCAACTGGCGTCAGATCGCCGGCCTGGGTGTGCTTTGGGGCGGCAACCTCGTCACCCTCATCGTGATCGGCCGAGAGTATTGCCGGATCGCGCGGACCTGACCCAGAGCCGATCGCACGGCCAAGCACCACCAGAGCCAAGTTAGAAAGACCGCCGGACCCCACGTGAAACTACTCGACCGCTACATCATCAAGCAGTTCGTCCTGAACTTCATCATCCTCAGTGTGGTGATGATGGGGCTGTACGTGCTGGTCGACTTGATCGTGGACCTTGACGAGTTCCTCGACGCGGGCAGGGAGCTGGCGGACGAGCGTGGCGGGGTGTTCCTCGCCACGATGTGGGTGCTGGGTGACTACTACGGCCCATTCCTGCTGCTGGTCTACGTCGCGATGTCGGGGCTGATTGTTGTTGCTGCGATGGGTTTCACGGTGTCGCAGATGCAGCGCAACCGCGAGCTGATCGCGCTGCTCGCGGGGGGGGTGAGCTTGTACCGCGTTGCGGCTCCGATCCTGGTGGCGGGGTTCGCGTTCAACCTCTTGGCGATGCCGGTGCAGGAGATCCTGATCCCGCCGTTGGCGGAGAAGATCGTCAGGCCCAAATCCCAGGCGGGCTCGCTGACCATCAAAGATAAGCCCGTGCATTACCTGAAAGACGAGTCCGGCGCGCTGATCAGCGCCTCCTCGTTCAGCGCTGAGCGTGGGGAGATGGAGGACGTGCGGATCATCCGTCTGGACGAGGATGGCCGACAGGTCTCGCTGATCCGTGCTTCGCTGGCCACGTGGGACGCGGAGGGCGGGCGGTGGATTCTCGAGGACGGCCTACGCTTCAACCCCGACGCGGACCCGTCGTCCCCCGAGTCGCTGTCGGGCACCCCCGTCGAGGGCTACACGACCGAACTTTCGTCGGAGGTCTTGATTGTCCGCCAGGCGTCGCTCTATCTCCGCCTGCTCTCCATGCGGGAGCTCGAGGGCATGCGCGGCAACCAGGCGCTGACCGCCAAGGCCCGCGCCAGCGTGACACAGATCATTTGGAGCCGGTTCAGTACGATCGTGTTGTCGGTGCTGATCCTGCTGATGGCGCTGCCGTACTTCCTGTCGCGTGTCCCGGGGAACCTGCTGGTGAACGCGACGAAGGCGGCGGGGATCACCGTCGGTGCCTGGGCCGGCGGGCTCGTGCTGCTTCAGGTCGGCAATCTCAATCCGGTTACGGCCGCGTGGCTGCCGGTGATCATCTACCTGCCGATCTCGTTTTGGTTGGCGACAAAAATCGAGACCTGAGCGGTCTGATATCCTGTCGCTATGAACCGGATTGACCAAATCTTCAGCGACCTGCGTGCACGCGGGGGTAAGGCCCTGATGCCCTTCGTGACGGCGGGTGATGGTGGGCTAGAGACGACGGGGCAGGTCTTGGCCGCGATGCAGGCCGGGGGCGCTTCGATCTGTGAGGTCGGCATCCCGTTTTCCGACCCGGTGGCCGACGGCCCGGTGATCCAGGCCTCCATGATGCGGGCGCTGGAGGCGGGGACCACCGTCGAGCAGGTCTTCGAGAAAATCGCCTCGCTGCGCAGCAGCTTGTCGGTTGGGTTGGTGGCGATGGTGAGCTACTCGATCGTGTACCGGTTGGGGCTGGAGCGTTTCGTATCCGAGGCCAAGGCCGCGGGCTTCGACGGCTTCATCTTCCCCGACCTGCCGCTGGGTGAAGCGGGCGACGCCCGGGCGGCGGCGCGTGAGGCGGGGCTGATCCTGAGCATGCTGGTCGCCCCGACGACACCGATTGAGCGGGCCAAGGAGATCGCCGCCGCGAGCAGCGGTTTCGTTTATGTCGTTGCCCGGTCGGGGGTGACGGGGGAACGCGCGGCCCTGGCCGAGGACCTGCCGGGGCGCTTGGCGGCGTTGCGCACCGTGACCGATGCCCCGCTGGCGGTGGGTTTTGGGGTCTCAAGTGCTCAGCAGGTCGGCCAGATCGTGCAGACCGCGGATGCGGCGATCGTTGCTTCGGCGCTGATCCGGCGGATGCAAGAGGTAGTTGAGCAGGGCGGGGACCCGGTCCAGGAGGCCGAGCGGTTCACCCGCGACCTGGCCACAGGGCTGGTCGGCTCGGCGGGGCGTGTGTAACCCGGTCAAGACGTACTGTATCCAGTTGGATAGGCCCGGCGTCCTTACAATACCGGGCGGGCGGTCGCTGTTTCTAAGGATCGTCCAAGCCCCGAGCCCGATCCATACGATAGACCCACTATGAAACAGATTCTCGCCTTGATTGTGACGCTCTTCGCTCTTGGCTGGGGCGCAACGCCTACGCTGGCCCAGGAAGCCGCAGAGGTGGAAACGGACACGCTCCTGGCCGACGAGTTCGCCCGTGCGGCGCTGTCGGTACTCGGTCTGCCTCAGACGGGGGATGACGGCAATACCATGGCCCTCGCCGCGATCCTGCTCGACCAGGCGCTTGAGATCGACCCAGGCAACAGCCGAATCTGGACCTTCCGCATGGAACTCGCCCAGCAGATGGGCGATGCCGAGGCCCATGAGCAAGCGCTGGTCGGCTACCTCGCCACGGGTGTTGATGACGAAAAGGCCCAGTACGACCTCATCCGCATCAATCTCGCCAAGCACCAGACGCTTGACGAGCAGTTCGATGCGCTGGAACAGCTACTCAACTCCGAGGGCTCGCGTCGGCTGTCCGACCCGCTGCGGTCACGCCTCGCGTCTTACGCCGCGTCGCTGGCTCAGGAACTCGTCGATCCCCAGGCCCAGGCCCGCTGGGTGGTTGAGGCCGCCCGGCTCGACCCGGCCAACGCCGAGGCCGCCGCGATGCTCCACGCCATCGTTGTCGAACGCGGCGGCGACGACCTCCGCCAGGGCACGGCACTCATCAACGTGGTCCGCGCCAGCCCCATGGACCCATGGGCCAGGCTCGCCTTCGCAGACGCCCTCGCCTCCCAGGCCGCATTCGAACGGGCGCTCCAGCAGTACCAGCTCGTCGACAGCTGGGTCGGGACGTCCCCGTTCGTCGTCGGCGACAAGGTCTTCCGTGAGCTGCTGCCGACCGACACGTACCGCCACTGGCTGCACACGCTCGCGACGACTGGGGCCGACCCCCTTGCGCTCCAGATCATCGAGGCGCTCGAGGGCTACTACACCGCGTACCACGAGGCACTCGCCGCCGAGACGGAGCAAGGCGGCGATGTGAGCCAGGCCCCGGCGCTGCCCGAGACACTCCCGCTCGAGTTTGAAGTCATCCGCTTGGCGATCCTGGATGGGCCATCGGACACCGAAGCCGCGGCCGCCTCCTTCGCCCGTATCCAGGAGGGGTTTGCGTCACTTGACCAGGCCGGCGAAACCGCAGGTCGACTGGCGCTGCTCGCGGCGGTGTTCGGGCCTGACCTGGATCAAGCCCAGGCGCTTGTCGATGCGCTCGGCGAGGGCGACCCCGACAAGGCCGCCGCGCAGGGCTGGATCGCCGCCCGCCGTGGCAACGCCGACCGGGCCATCGAGTTGCTGACGCCGCTAGCGGAAGGCGATGCACTCGCGTCGTGCGGATTGGCGCTGGTCGAGGACCTGGACGACGCGGGCCGGGCACGCCGGCTCCAGGCCATCATCCACCGCGGGCCGCTCGATCTCGCGGCCCTCGCCGCCGGCCGCCGCCTCTCGCGCGACGGACGGGATATCCTGCCCACGCGTGTTGGGACCGCCTTTCTGGACCGTATGTCCAAGTTCCCCGAGTCGCTCTGGCTCGCCGACCTCGACCGCACCCCCTGGCTCGACGCCCGGCTGCGGATCCGGCCGGCACGCTTCGACCAGCTTGAGCCGATCAACGCCGAGATCACACTCTGGAACACCTCGCGTTTCCCGATCTCCATCGGCGAAGATGAAGTCATCCGCCCCCGCGCGATCCTCCAGATCAACGCCAGCATCAACGGCCAGCCGACCCCGCCGATGGCGCCCATCGTGGTCGACCTGGGGCGGAAGCTCACGCTAGGCCCGGGCGAACGGCTAATCATCGATACACGCCTGGATTACCACCAGTTCGGCTCCCTACGTGCTCTCAATCCTAGTATCGGCATCCTGTTCGACACACGGCTTATCGTCAACCCGGCGGTCGGCCCCAGCGGCACCTTCATCCCCGCCGCGACCGGGGGCGTCAGCACGGCACGCGACTGTATTGTCCAAGGCGCACCGCCGAACGCCGAGCGCATCGACGGCTGGATCGAGGGGATCGATGACGCACAAACCCTGCCACGCCTCGCCACGATTACACGGCTGGCGGCACTCGACCGCGAGATGCTGCCCGAGCTGGTCACGATCGAGCTGGAAGCCCGCCTGCGCAACACCATGACGCAATCGCTTGCGGGGTGGGACGAGCAGACACAGGCCTGGGCGATGATGTTCCTCCGCCGCGGCGCAGAGTCGGGCTCGACCTACGGCTCGATCGCGATGCGGCACGTCAAAGACAGCGACTCCGAACTGGTCTGGCTCGCCTACCTCGCCCGGCAGGTCAAGGACCCCGACCCAGAGGGATCCAACCCGGACATGCTGCGTGAGGCGATCCGTCGGCAAGACCTCTCACGGGTCGCGCGGTTTGCGGAGCTGTATCGCCTGGCACTGCGTGACGCCGAGGTCGCGATCGCTGAACAGCAACGCCTCTACGAAGAGCAGCAGCGCCAGCTCGAAGAACAGCGCCTGGAGCAGGGCGGGCAACGCCCGTGAGCCTCGGCACGTCCTGCTGTTAGGCCAAGCCTCAGCCAGCCCCGCGTAAATGCGGGGCCAACCAGCCCGGACTACTCGTTTCGACGGGCCCCGCATTCGCATACGGGGCTGGGGCGGCTTTGCCGAGCCGCGCAAACTCAAAACAGGTTCCCTAGAAGAACTCCGCGATCCATCGCATATCTTCGCGTTTGCTTTTAGGCAGTGCCAAATCTTTGCGATCGTCACCGCAAAGCGTCGACGGAGTCTGTCACCCGATCGGGGCGGAGCTTCGGCTCGGTTGGGGCAGGATTGTCCGGCACAGTGCGAGTGGGTGGCGTGACGGCCCGTTTGGGCTCCGCCGCCTTACGCGAGGATTCGACCAGAAGGTTGCCGGGCAAGCCGCCCAGCAGCAGTGCGGCCACCGCAGCGATCGTCGCGCCCCACATGCGGACGGGGAGCTTGAGCTGCACGGTCTGCTGCTTGTCTTCGCCGAAGAAGGCGACCGACGCGATCCGCAGGTAGTAGCCCGCGGAGATCGCGGAGTTCAGGACCATGATGACGACGATGGTCGGGTAGACCCATGCGGTCGCCGAGCCGATGCTCGCCGCCGAGTACGCCGAGCCAATCAGGTAGAGCTTGCCCAGGAACCCGACCAGCGGCGGGAGCCCGACGAGCGAGATCACACTGACCAGCAGCACCGCGGCGAGGAACGGGTGGCGAAGCCGGATCCCCGCGAGGTCGTCGTAGGTCTCGACCTCGGTCCCGTCGGGTTTTGAGATGCAGGCGATGACCGCGAACGAGCTGACGGTGCTGAGCCCGTAGGCGACGAGGTAGAAGAGCACCGCGGCCAGGCCATTGGAGAGCAGCGTGTCCTCCGTCTGGCTGACCGCCTGTGCGGCGACGGGGCCGACGAGCAGGCCGACGAGCATGTAGCCCGAGTGCGCGATCGATGAGTAAGCGAGCACGCGCTTGATGCGTTGCTGCATGAGGCCGAGCACGTTGCCGACGGTCATGGTGACGACCGCGATCAAGGCGATGAGGTAGACGAGCGCCGCGGGGAGTTCGGTCGCGGTGCCGCCGTTGCTGTGGCCCCAGCCGACGAGGCCGAGGATGCCGATGAGCGAGACGAACCCGGCGGCTTTGGGCACAAACGCGAGGAAGGCCGTCACGGGCGTCGCCGCGCCCTCATAGACGTCCGCGGTGTAGAAGTGCATCGGCACGGCCGCGATCTTGAAGCAGATGCCTACGACCGCGAGGACGACACCCATCATCATCAGTGGCGAGACGCCGACGGTCTGGACGTGATCGGCGATCGGACCAAACTCGGTGAACCCCGTCGCGCCGTAGATCAACGCGAAGCCGAAGAGGAACACCGCCGCCGACATCGCGCCCAGGAAGAAGTACTTGACCGCCGCTTCCTGCGCCGCGGGCTTGTCACGCGAGGTCGCGGCCATGACGTAGGTCGGCAGCGACGTCAGCTCCAGCGCGAGGAACAGCCAGACCAGGTCCGACGCCCCGGCACAGAGCATCACGCCCGTGAGCGAGAACAGCATGAAGGCATAGAACTCACCGCGGTAGCAGTCGCCGGGCTCGAAGGCCTTGCCCTCGGCCGAGTCGGCCGCGATGATCTGCTTGAGCGCATCGGGCGTGCCCGTGGCGACCATGATGAGGATCAGGCCGATCGCCAGCACCGCGAGCTTGGCGAAACCGACCATCCCGCCGAGTTGCATGAAGTGGTGCGGGTCGACGCCGGAGCCGTACCCCGCGTCGTGGTGGGGGTTCACAAACCGCAGCAGCGCCGCCGCCGCGACCAGCGCGAGCATCGCAAAGCCCGGCGTCGCCTTCCGCAGCGTCTGGCTTCCCGACAGCCCGGTCACGAGGCAAACACAGGCCCCAATCAGCATCGCGATCTCGGGCCAGAGCAGGACGAGTTTGTCGAGGAGGGAGGTCATCGGGCGTCTTCCTCTTCAGAATTCCAACGCCAAGACGCCAAGGCACCAAGGCGCCAAGGCGAATCAATATCAATTCGATAGGAGGCAGACTTCATTGGGTGTCTTCCTCCTGCATCTGTAGGTATTCGAGCATGTATCCCAGCAGCGCGATGTGATTGTCATCAAGCGTCACAGCGGCATCTCGGTGCTGAAGGTTGTGGCCATCCGAATTGTGTACATCGATGGATCGCTGCTGCTCAAACCACCAAGCTTCTTCCTTGGCGTCTTGGCGTCTTGGCGGCTTGGCGTTCATTCCGATCCGCCCGTCGACACCGGCTTCCTCGTTCACCGCTTCGCCGTTCTCCACCTCAATCTGCGCATTCACCGCCTTGTTCATCGCCTCGACCGACGGCTCAAGCGAGCGCAGGATCGGGAAGGGGAACAGCCCGATGACGAGGCAGGCCACGGCCAGCGGGGCGACGGTCATCGTCTCGCGGTAGGAGAGGTCGTGCTCGTGCTTGCCGCCGATGCCGGTCTCGCCGGTGTCTTCCCAGTGCGGGAGAAGGACAGGGCCGAAGACGATCTTGCCAACGAGGTAGAGCAGGTAGATCGCGGCGAGGATGACGCCCGTGCCGGCGATGATCGCATACCACGGCCCGAGGATCGGCTTGCCGTGGACTTCTTGCGAGTTGAAGGTGCCGAGCATCGTGAGGAACTCGCCGACGAAGCCGTTGAGCCCGGGCAAGCCGACGCTGGCGAAGATGAAGACGCAGAAGAAGAAGGCCCAGAGCGGCATGATCTTGGCGAGGCCTGACATCCGCTCGATCTCGCGGGTGTGGAAGCGGTCGTAGAGCATGCCGATGCAGAGGAAGAGCCCGCCGGTCGCCAGGCCGTGGGAGATCATGTAGACCATCGCGCCGGTCGCGCCGATGTTGCCCTCGTCGAAGGCGAAGAGCCCGAGGACGCAGAAGCCCATGTGCGAGACGGAGGAGTAGGCGATGAGTTTTTTGGCGTCGCGCTGGACCCAGCAGACGAGCGCCGCGTAGACCACGCCGAAAACAGCGAGCGCACCGAGGTAGGGGGCGATGGCGAGCACCGCGAGCGGGAGCATGGGGATCGCGAGGCGCAGTAGGCCGTAGGGCCCGAGCTTGAGGACCAGCCCGGCGAGGTCGACCGAGCCGGCCGTCGGCGCCTCGGTATGCGCGAGCGGCAGCCAGGTGTGGAACGGGAACAGCGGCGTCTTGGCACCGAAGCCCGCGAGCAGCGAGAGCATCACCAGGATCTGCATGTGCAGCGGCATGACCCGGCCCGCCGCCCAGAGCGCCTTGATGTTGAACGTCCAGTGCCCGGCGTAGGTTTCCTGGGCGTACTGCGTCGCGGTCCCGGTGTAGTCGTCGGGGACATCGAGGTCGATCGTCTCGTAGGCCGCGATCAACTCAGGCATCGCCGGGTCGAGTGTCGTGTTGAACCAGGCGACGTAGAGCATCCCCGCCATCGTCAGGAGCGAGGCGGTGAAGGTGTAGTAGAAGAAGACCTTGGCGGCCTTGAGCTTCTCGCCGTGGCCGAAGATCCCGATGAGGAAGAACAGCGGGATGAGGGTGAACTCGAAGCAGACGTAGAAGAAGATGATGTCACGAGCGATGAACGTGCCGATCAGCGCGGCTTCGAGGATGTGGAGCCAGAAGTGGAAGGTGCGCATGTCGCCCTTGACCTCGACGAGCGAGCCGAGGACGACGATGGGCATAAGGAACGTGGTGAGCAGGACGAGCCAGAGCGACATGGAGTCGAGCCCGTAGCTGAACTCGAGCCCGAAGCCCGGGATCCAGGGGATCGTGCCGACGTAGCTGAGTTTGCCGGGGTCGGCCCAGTTGAAGTGGTAGGCGACGTAGAGCGAGAAGCCGAACGAGATCGTCGAGGTTGTCGCGGAGTAGATCCACGCACCCTTGCGGGTGTTCAGGAACTTGAACGGCAGCAGCAGCCCCATCGCAAAGAGCGCGGGGAGGATCAACTGGAACGGGATGGTCAGGTGTTCGGGCAGCTGCAAGGGGTCGTGTTTCGGGTCAGGGTTCTCTGGTTTCGTTCAACGGGTCAGCGATTCAGCAGGTACAGCAGGAGCAGGGCGATCGCCGCGACGCCGGCGAGCATGCCCAGGCCGTAGCCCTGGAGCTTGCCCTGCTGGGTCTTGCGCTGGTGCTTGCCGACCTGCCCGGGCAGGAGGCCGACGCCCATGACGGTCGCGTGGATCACGAGCTGGTCAACCAGGAACAGGATCTGGCTGACGATGTTGAGCGGCTGGACGACGGCCTTGTCGTAGAGCTCGTCGATGTAGTACTTGTCGCGGAGCGTCTGCGTCAGCGCCCCGAACCCGGCGGCGAGCTGCGTGGGGATGCTGCGGCTGCCCGAGTAGAACACCCAGGCCATCGCGATGCCGAGCAGGGCGATGATGCTGCTGATCACCATCATGAACCCGTGGGCGTCGTAGCCGAGCACTTTGGGGTGGGCGTGGTGGTCACCGTGATGTGCGTCGTCGGCGTGCGGGTCGGCATGCGTTTCATGGTGCGAATCGCTGACGTCTACGATGTAGCCCGTGGTGATGGTGTCTATGTTTGTTTCAACGTCATCCGCTTCAAAGTCGGCCGGGGTCTTGATGTATTTCTCGGGGATGTAGGCCGAGGACTCGTGCATCACGCTGTGCATGACCTGCGGCAGGTCATCGCCGACCAGTTTCTTGGGCGGTGCGAGCAGGAACCCGACCGCCAGCGCGCCGACGAGCAGAACGACCAGCGGGGCGTTCATCGGCCAGAACGGCATCTCGTGCGGCTCGTGCGCATGGTGGTCGTCGTGGCTGTCGTCTTCGCTGTGGTGTTCGTCGCCCATCTCGTACCTAGTTTCGCCCCTAAAGACGATGCACCAGAGGCGGAAGGTGTAGAACGCGGTGAGGAACGCGGTGACGAGGCCGAGGATCGCGAGGATGAAGTAGAAGACACCTTCGCCCGTGCCCCAGTGGGCGCCCGTGCCTTTGATCATCGCGGCGGCGAGGATTTCGTCCTTCGAGAAGAACCCGGCCGTAAGCGGTGCCCCGGCGAGCGCGACACAGCCCGCCAGCATCAGCCACTTGGTCAGCGGCATGTGCTTCCCCATGCCGCCCATCTTGCGGATGTCGAGTGTGCCTGCCAGGGCGTGCATCACGCTGCCGGCCGTGAGGAACAATAGCGCCTTGAAGAACGCGTGGGTCACGAGGTGGAACACCGCGGCGGTCGAGGAGATCGCGCCCAGGCCGAGGAACATGTAGCCCAGTTGCGAGACCGTGGAGTAGGCGAAGACGCCCTTGAGGTCGTTGTTGGTGAGCGCGATCGTCGCCGCGAAGAGGGCGGTGACGCCGCCGACAGCCGCGACGACATAGAGCGGCGAGAGGAAGCCGTCACGCAGCGCGTCGTTGTGAGTGAGCACGAAGATCGGCATGCAGCGGGCGATCAGGTAGACCCCGGCAGTGACCATCGTCGCGGCGTGGACGAGCGCGGAGACGGGGGTCGGCCCGGCCATCGCGTCGGGCAGCCAGACAAACAGCGGGATCTGTGCCGACTTGCCGAACGCACCGACCATCAGGCAGAACGGGATGGCGTAGAACAGCCAGGGGCTCGTGCCGTTGCCGGGGTTGAGCACGCTCTGGAGCTTGTTCGCGGCGTCGAGCGAGCCGCGCGACAAGTCTTGCGTGGCGACCATATCCAACGCGTTCTGCACCGCCGGGATGATGTCGGCGAACTGCAGCGTGCCGAACACGCGGTAGCACAGGAAGATGCCGACGAGGAAGCCCAGGTCGCCGATGCGGTTGACGATGAAGGCCTTCTTCGCGGCGTCCACGGCCGTGGTCTTGCCGTAGTAGTATCCGATGAGCAGGTACGAGCACAGCCCGACCCCCTCCCAGCCCAGGAAGAGCAGGACGAGGTTGTCGGCCATGACGAGCGAGGTCATGGCAAAGATAAACAACGCCATCGCCGCGAAGAAGCGCGCGACGCCGGGGTCGCCCCGCATGTAACCGACCGCGTAGATGGCGATCAGCATGCCGATGCCGCAGACGACGAGCAGCATGGTGAGCGTGAGGCCGTCGAAGTAGTACCCGAAGTCGACCTGGAGGCCGCCTTTGTAACCGATGATCTCTCCGTTTTCGCCCGGTACGTTTTCGCCGCCGACCTGGATCCACGGGCTGGCGGTGACGACCTCGGCCTGGACGATATGGTTGTCGCCGACATGGTTGAAGTGCGTCTTGCCGGTCGCCCAGGGCAGCACGGCATTGACCGTCAGCCCGAAGCCTGCCGCGATCGCGAGGACGCAGACCCAGCCCGCCCAGCCCTTGAGGTTGGGGCGGATGCATAGCAGCCCACACAGCACCGCACCCAGCGCGGCGATCCAGGGGATGTATTGGAGGGGTTCGAGTCCAGTCACGAGAGAGTCGGTTCTTCTTTCAGTAGGATAGGCATTCCTGCCTGTCACAGGCCGAGGGCCTGCGGGGAGTCCATGGGTTATCAAAGACAGGCAGGAATGCCTGTCCTACCTAAGCACTAGCCGCTCATCGTCTGCCACGCCTCGACGTCGAGGGTGCCGCGTCGTCTAAAGAGCATCACGACCAGGCCCAGCGCCAGCGCGGCCTCTGCGGCGGCGATCGTGAGTACAAAAATCACAAAGGTCTGCCCGGTCACGTTGCCGTGGAACTTCGCAAAGGCAACGAGCGCGAGCGCGACGCCCTGGAACATCATCTCCGTGCACAGGAACATGACGATCAGGTTGCGTCGCGTGACAAAGCCGATGAGCCCGAGCACGAACAGGATCGATCCGGTCATCAGGAAGTGCGACAGCCCCAGCGGGGTGAGCATCTCGTTCATGCCGCGCCCCCTTGGGTCTGCGCGGCCTTCGCGGCGGCGGATTCCGGGTCGGGGTGCTGTTCGCCGGGCGGGATGTGTGTCTTGGCGATGACGACCGCGCCGATGAGCGAGACCAGCAGGATGACGCCCGCGAGTTCGATCGCCAGCGGGTGCTTGTTAAAAAGATCGAGCCCGACGCGTTCGACGTTGCTGACCCTGTCGGCCGTGAACTGCGGGGAGGAGGCGAGTTCATCGCTGTTCTCGGCGTCGAGCCCACGCCCGGTGAGCGTGTCGCGCAGGACCTCGGCGTCGGACGCCATCTTCGCGTCAGGGTTGGCGAGCATCGTCGGGCGGTCGGGGTTGTCGAAGCTCACCGTCAGCAGGACCGCCAGCAGCAGGAACCCGGCGACACAGGCCCACAGCGGGTCGCGGCCGAACCGGTCGTAGGCCGGGGCCTGGTCTTCCTGGCCCGGCTCGAGGGGCTGGCTGGCGAGCATGATGACGAACATGTAGGTGACGAGGATCGCGCCGCCGTAGATGATGATCATCGCGAAGGCCATGAAATCCGCGCTGAGGACCAGGAACATACCCGCCCCCGCGAGGACGACCATGATGAACCAGAGCGCGGAATAGACCGGCCGGCGGTGCGTGATGACACGGACGGCGGCGGCGATGGCGATCGCGCTGAAGATGTAGAAGTAGATGAAGGTGGTCGCGGGGAGCCCGAGCGTATTGGCGGAGAAGTCGTGGATCAGCCCGGTATTGAAGGCGACCGCGAGCCAGCACCCGCCGAGGGTGGCCGCGCCGAGCAGTGCCCCGAGAGGCGCAAGCCGGTTGCCGGGCCTGGGCATCATCAGGACCAGGGCGATGGCCCCGAGCACCGACGCGATGTAGAGCAGCAGTGGGGTGGACATCAGTGGCCGTGGTCTTCCGGGGGAAGCCGGGGTGAGAGCACGCCTGGGCGGCGTTTGGCCGGTGCAACGGCCCTAATCGATGGGCGTCGCCGCCCGTCCAGAGCAGTGGACAGGATAGACGCGCACCGGGGCGCGAGCAAGTTGTGGATAGCTCCCCAGCACGGATCAGGCCGGCCGGATATGGGTGCCCTCGGCCAACCGCGCCGCGGCTTGGGGTTTCATCCGTCGGTGTCTTGGTACACCTGCCGTGCGTACGGGTCGATCAGGAACGTCCGCCTCACACCGGCAGCGGCATCGCCGTGTCGCGCGGTGCCGCCGGCTCGTCGGGGCCAGGCGACACCGACTCGCCCGCCCGCTGCGCCTGGCGGATCGCCCGCAGCTTGTTGCGGTAGCTCACCACCGTCGCGACCACCGTCGCGTGGCTCCACGTCAGCGGGCTCACCGACAGCGGCGCGTTCGACTCAGGATGCACCTGCTCGGCGAGCACACCCGAAGGCAGCGCCCGCTCGGCGACCCAGTCCAGATACACCCGAGCCTCCTCAAGCTCTTGCTCGGTCCGGGCACAGGCGATCCGGTAGTCCGCCATCCACAGGGTGCAGATAAACCACGGGTTGCCGGGGATGTTCTCGGTGTCCTGGCTCACCTGCTGGTAGGTGTCGTCCACGTACCGGGCGACCCCGCCGACCGGCGTCTTGATCGTGAGCCGATCCTCGACCGCCTTCATCGTCGCCCTCACCCGCTCGTCGTCGGCCGGCAGGAGCCCCATCGAGAAGATCGCGAACATCGACGCATCCACATTCGTGTCCGGATCGTATGCGACCGCCTGCACCCCGTCGGTCGAAACGGCGGGCTCGCGGCCGTCAAACAGGTCGGCCATGAAACCCGCGACGCGGTCGGTATCGACCGGGTTGACCCGCCGGAGGAACCGGCCGTGCTCCTGGGACCACAGATGCTTGCAGAACGCCTCGCGGACTTCTTCCGCGGCCTGGTTGTACTTGGAGGCCCGCTCGTTATCGCCAAAACCCTCGGCAAACTTACAGGCCGCGCGCAGCCCGCCGTAGACCGTAGCGACGGTAAAGGCGTGGACACCCCAGCGCTCTTCCCACAGGTCGTAGCTGGGCAGGGGCAGCTTCGTGTCCGGGTCGCGGTACTTGCACATAAAGTCCGCGGCCGGCTGGACCATCTTCACCCACAGCGGGCGGACAAACTCGATATCGCGGTTGCGTGCGTAGTGACGCCAAAGCGCCCAGACGACGAGCGCCGTCTCGTCTTCCTGGATCGGCATCTGCGGGTTGCCTTTGCCGTCCACCCACGGGTGCCAGCTCGACCCCGGCGAACCATCCGGGCAGTACTTGTGCAGGAACATGCCGCGCTTGTTAATCACACGGGCGCAGAACGCATAGAACCGGCGGGACACGTCCGGGAAGCCCGCCGCGTCCATCGCGTCCGCGACAAACGCGCCGTCGCGGGGCCAGAGGTACGAGTAGGTGTCGCGGTTGTACTGGAGGTAGTCGCTGTCGTTGGCCGCGAGGATCGCGCCCTCGTTGTCGATCTGTGTCCGGACAACCAGCAGCGATCGCTTGTAGAGGTCGTCGACGCGCTGGCTCAGTGTGGGGCTATGGCTCGCAGCGTTGTCGGCGTCCTCCTGCCGCCGGGCCTCACCGCTGCGGGCGGCGGTGAGCCAGAGCTTCCAGTACGCCTCGGTGCGGTCGATGACATGCTGCGGGCCGTGCTCTTCAAGGAACTGGTGCAGGGTGTCGCAGTCGTTATAGCTCTGCCCACAGCCGATGACGAGGTAGGCGGTGCGTGTCTCGTGTGGCGCGAGTTTGACGGAGCACAGGATGGTCGAATCGACCGAGCCCTGGGCGATCGCGTTCATCCCCAGCTCGCCGTCCTCGGCGTCGCACCATGTCCCTTCCGCGCCGCCGAAGCCTGAGTTGCCCGTGGCGTATTGGTCGGTGCGCTGCTCGCCGTCGAGGTAGAAGCCGCACATGATGTACCGCTCCTTTCGGTAGTGGATCATGCACTTGAGCTGGGGGTCGTAGTACGCGGTATCGCCGACGTCCGTGCCGTAGAGGTGGAAGTTGTGGTGGTGGAGCAGCCGGACCTCGCGCTCTTCGTCGCACTGGTTCACGACCTCGATCCTGCGGACCATCACCGGCCGGTGGTAGTCGACGACATCCGTGCAACGTAGCTGCACCATCAGGTCGTCGCACGTCATCTCGACATCCGTCGCCAGTGTGTCCGGCTTGTACCTGAGCGACCGATTCCAGCCCGAATCAGACCAGTAGACGTGTGCCCGCCTGCGTTCGCCCTGGTTGATGCGTGTGGCAGGGATCTTGCCCCAGACGCCGAACTTGCAGGGGCGTTCGTCGACCTGGTTCTCCTGCCCGACGAACGGGAAGTAGAGGTCGCGGACCTGGTACTGGTCATCGAAGGCGACCAGCATCTGGCCGTTACCGACGGGGATATTGCGTGGCATCCGTGCTCCTGGCATCGGGCGAAGCGGTTAGCGAAAGGCCCCGCCAAACAGCCGGCGGGGCATGCAGTGGATATCGGCCGTCCGGTGGCCTGTCGTTACCCAAGTCGGGGATTGTAGCTACGCCCTGACTGTCTGCACCGCGGCCGCGACGCTTTATCGGTACTCGATCTCCACCCGTTCGCGGTGCTGGCCGTGGCGGCGGTTGCAGCAGTTGAGCCGGAGGTCTAGCCCGTCGGTCTTCTGATGGCAGTCGACCCAGCCGTTGGGGCGGGCCCGGTCAAAGACGTAGCCGGTGGGGGGGAGGTTGATGAGGTACAGCCCATCGTCGCGCTGGCTGTGCTGCCAGTTGTGGGAGTGGCCAAAGAAGATGCTCTTGACCTTGCGGGCCGGGGAGACGACCTCGAAGAAGGCGTCGGCGTCGCGGAGCCCCCAGTTCGAGCCGTCACGCTGGGTCCAGTCGAAGTTGTGGTGGACCATGAGGTTCACGGGCTTGTCGTCGAGGTCGTCGAGTGTCTGGGCGAGCCAGTCGATCTGCGGTTCGCCGAGCCGGCCGGGCACGACGCTGGTCTCCTGCAGCGAGTCGAGCAGCACCCAGTTCGCCCGCGCGGTCTCGACTACCGTCACGTGCTTGTTCGTCACCGGCGGCGCTTCGGGCCGACGCGCGACGCCGGCCTCGAAGAAGTTTTCGGTGTTGTCGTGGTTGCCCAGGACACAGTGCACCGGTACCCCCTGCTCCAGCATCCGTGCCGCGAGATTCAGGAACTGCTCGTAGTCGCGGGTCCGGCCGATGTCGAGGGCGCAGTCGCCGCAGACCAGGGCATACGCGGGCTTGCGGCCGGCCATCGCCTCGCGGATGCATCGGGCGAAGAGGTCGTAGACGTTGACACGCTGGTTGCCGCCGAGCGTCGCCCGGCTTTGGTCGATGTGCGTATCCGAGAACAGCACCAGCCGGTGCGGGTCGGGCCGTTCGTCGTCCTGCATCGCCCAGGCGACCTGGGGCAGGGCGGTCGTGCCGGCCAGCGCGGCGGCCCCGTGGAGAAAACGACGGCGGGAGATCGGCGGCAGGGAAATCGGCATGTTCAGGCCTCCTCGAAGATGTCGAGCGATCCCATCATACGCCTCTGCACCCTCACCTGACCAGCCCCTTGTGCTTTGATCGCACACGCCTACGCCCATACACTGGCATGGCTTACGCCTCGGCCAAGCCGGGACGCGCGACGCCACGCCCGCACACGGACCTCCACATGCCCACCATCACCATCGACGGCAAACCCTGCGACTTCGAGGGCAATAAAAACATCCTCCAGGTCGCCCTCGACAACGGCATCGAGATCCCGCACTACTGCTACCACGACGGGCTCAGTGTCGCCGCGTCCTGCCGCATCTGCCTCGCCGAGGTCGCCAGCCCCAACCCCCGAAACGACAACAAGGTCGAGCTGATCCCCAAGCTCGTCCCCACCTGCCAGACCCCCGCCGCCGACGGCATGGAGGTCCACACCCAGAGCCCCAAAGCCATCGCCAACCAGAAAGCGGTGATGGAGTACCTGCTCATCAACCACCCGCTGGACTGCCCCGTCTGCGACCAGGCCGGCGAGTGCCTGCTCCAGGACTACTCCTACAAGTACGGCAACGGCGCATCGCGCTTCGAAGAAAACAAGATCAAGCAGCCCAAGAAAGACATGGGCCCGACGATCCTGCTCTACTCCGACCGCTGCATCATGTGCTCACGCTGTGTCCGCTTCACCCAGGAAGTCACCGGCACGAACGAGATCGGCATCTTCGGCCGGGGCTCGTCTGAACAGATCGACATCTTCCCCGGCAAGCCGCTGGATAACGAGCTGGCCGGCAACGTCGTGGATATCTGCCCCGTCGGCGCGTTCCTCGATAAAGACTTCCTCATGTCCATGCGTGTGTGGAACCTGACGAGCACCCCGAGCATTGACGGCATCACCGCGTCGGGCGACAACCTGATGCTCGAACACAACGAGGGCCGCATCTACCGCGTCAAGCCCCGAACGAACCTGGATGTCAACCAGTGGTGGACCAGCGACGAGATCCGCTACGGCTGGAAGTTTGTCCACAGCGACGACCGCCTGACCAGCCCGTCTCTGCTCCCGGAAGGCGGGGCGGACCTGCAGGAACGCCAGGCGGTCGATTGGAACGTCGGTCTTGAAGCCGCGGCCAAGGGCCTGCGTGATGTGGCCGACCGTTTTGGCGCGGGCTCGTTGGCGTTGGTTGTCAGCCCGATGCTCACTTGCGAGGATGCGTACGAGCTGGCCAAGCTTGCGCGAGCGATCGACCCGAACGCGCACCTCGCCGTCGGCCCCGTGCCGTTCGAGGGCGAAGACAAGACCTTCCCCGGCAACTACACGATCTACGCCGAGAAAGCCCCCAACGCCCGCGGTGTCCGTCGAGCGCTTGGACTAATCAGCGACAACGTCCTCGAGTTCGACCAGCTCGCCGCGAAATCCAGCGAGTTCTCCGCGCTCATCCTCACCGGCAACTACGCCAGCAACTGGACCACGCCCGGCATCGTCCAGCTCGTCAAAGACAAGTTCTCCGTCGTGCTCGATACGCTGCCCAGTGCGATCACCAACAACGCGGATGTCTTGCTCCCCGCCGTCACCTGGGCCGAGAAAGCCGGCACCTTCGAGAACGTGAACCACCGCCTGCAGAGCTTCGGCCCCGCGATCCCCGCCATCGAATTTGCTCGGCCCGAGGCCCAGATCGCGCTCGACCTGCTGCACTTCACCACCGACGCCGAGCGCCGCGTCTACGCCGCCGACCAGACCCGCGCCGACATGGGCGGCTGCTTCACGACCGACGTCCACCACCCGCCAGCGCCCGCCCAGGCTTCGAGCGATGTGCAGTATGTCGCGCTCTAGGCGGCACATAAAGTCAAGACGCGACGCGCTCGTTTAGCCGCCGCCCAACGGGCGGCGCGTCACGGCAAGACAACACGTTGCCCGTTTGGGCAGCGGCTAGACAGCACGACAGACCCTTCGATAGGGGACGCCATGACACCGCTCTTCCGCATCACGCTGTTGCTTACCGTCGGCCTGTTCTTCCTCCCCGCGTGCGGCTCAAAAAAAACCACCGACCCCGCCGCGGTCGAGACCTTCGTTGCGCAGTATGAGGCGGCCTACAAGGCGAAGGACCGCGAGGCGATCCTGAACACGGTCGATTGGCCGGCTGTCGATGAAGATTTGCGCGAGTACACCAAGGGCTACGTCTTTCCGTACCTGGGCCAGGTGCCGCTCCAGTCGATCGAGGCCGTCGCGTACGAGCCCAAGCCCGAGGAAGACCCGCAAAACCATGAGGGTCGGCCCATCGTGCCCAGCCCTGCGCCGACGCACCGGGTCGTGCTCACGTTCGAGCCGGCCGACCCGTACAGCGACCCCGAAACGCTCGACATCCTGATCGTCGAGCGCGAAGGCGAAGTCCACCTTTGTGGCTGGGCTTTTTCGCAGTAGCCAAGTTGTGGGGTCACCTCGGCCGGTCCGCGCGGGCGGGTCAGCGGGCCAGGTCTTCTCGGAGTTGCGCGACCTGGGCCTCGGTCAGCCCGGCGGGGCGGTCCCAGACCTCGCTGTACGCCATCGGCTCGGGCGTATCCTGGTAGGACCAAGTCGGTTCGATGCTGCGGCGGGGGGTGCGTTCGGTGACGCAGCCGGTCGCGAAGAAGAGGGACGTGAGGGCGAGGATTGCGAGAGTCAGACGGGCACGGCCTAGCATAGATTCTCCAGCCCCCTTGACTTGTTTTCCTTCACTAGCGAAATCATCGGCGCGGCCGAGTGCGACGATACAGTCGTTTGGCGGGCTCCCTAGTTTATCGGCCGAAGATGAGGGGTGAAAGCGGTTCACGGCTGTTTTGGATTACTTTTTTCAGGCCCGAACGCCTCTCCAGGGTGGGAAAGACGTGGTTTTCGGGTACAACGCACGGTGGAAGCATCGGATTCACGGGGTGGGCAAACCACCCGATTGCTCGGTGACGACGGACATGCCAGCCAAGGCCCCGCTACAACCCGCGCTGTTTGACGCCAGGGGCGGATTCGAGCCGTCCAGGGGGGCGGCGGTGCGGCCTGCCCAAGCACGGCCGGGGCTCCGGCTATGCGTCCTGGGCAGCGGGTCGGGGGGCAATTGCACCGTCGTCCAACTCACCGGGGCCGATGGCCAACGCGACGCGGTCCTGCTGGACGCCGGGTTCGGCCCACGCCGCACCGCCCGCAAACTCGCCGAGGCGGGGCTTGGCTTCACCGACCTCCGCGCCGTCTGCGTGACCCATTTCGATCAGGACCACTTCAGGCCATCGCTCGTCAAGACCCTCGTCGAATACGGCATCACGGTGCACTGCCACCACTGGCATATCACGGACTTGCACCGTGTGCGCGGTGCGCAGCGGCTGTTCGACGCCGGGCTCGTCGAGCCGTTTGGCGACGGGCTCTTTGTTCCTGTGCCCGGCTTCACCGCGACCACGACCCGGCTCCAGCACGACCGCCAAGGCACGATCGGCTACCGGCTGTCCACCCGCGTGGGCGACGTCGGCTTCGCCACCGATCTGGGCCACGCACCGGCCGCGCTCATCGAACACTTCGCAGGCGTCGACATCCTCTGCATCGAAAGCAACTACGACCAGCGCATGACCACCCAAAGCAGCCGACCCGTCTGGGTCAACCGACGCAACCTCTCCGACTCGGGCCACCTGAGTAACGAGCAGTCCTTCGCGGCCGTGTGCGCCATCCGCGACCGCAGCCCGCATGGCAACCCGCGCCACGTCGTCCTGCTCCACCGCTCGTCGCAGTGCAACCACCCGACCAAGGTCCGCCGTGTCTTCGAACGCGACCCGGGCATCGCGAAACGCACCACGCAGACAAACCAGCGCACCCGCACCCGCTGGATCACCGTCCGCCCGATGCACCAGGTCAAACGCCGACAGCTCTGCCTCGCCACCGCCGTCTGATCCACACCGCCATCCACGCCGACGCTGAGTCCGCGAAGCGTCTGGTACGACATGCGGAGATCACCCCAGCATCGCCTCCAAAATCACATCGCGCACCGCCGTGCAGGCCAGCGTCTCGCCCGCGTGCCCCGCGCCAAGCATGACGGGCTGCAACGCCGGCGGGTTGTCCACCCGCCCGTGCGTCCCGCGCACCAGCGACGTATCCAGCGGGATGACATCCATGAGTTGGCGAAAGCCGAGCTTTTTCTTCAGCAGCTTCCACGCGACCGCGGGTTTCGACGCCGAACAGAACAACTCACGCGGGTCGTAGCCGGGCTTGCGGTGGATGTCGACGGTATCGGCGAAGTCAGGCCTGCGGCTCTCGTCAAGCCAGTAGTCGTAGGTAAACCAGTAGCCGGGATCGGCGACGAGAACGGTGCGACCCGCCCGCGCATGGCCGATCGTCGTGGCGGTGCAGTGCGGTATTGCCGGCAACTCGACCGAGTCGTCGTGATACACATGCGCAACCTGGTGGTCGGCAACCGCAAACGCCTTGGACGCCCCGGCGTCGAGTAGCTCTTCAAAGGGACCCTCGTTGCGGACCGTGATCAGCCCGGCCTCGCGCAGGTGCTGGTTGACATAGATCGCCCCGTCGCTGCGGACGCAGTCCTCGATGCCGTACTCGCTGACCACGATCACCTGCGTATCGTGCTGATGAAAGTAGTCGATGAGATCGCCGGCGACCGCATCCACCTCGGCCACATGCTTCGGGATATCCGGGTGCGACGGCCCAAGTTTCTGCAACCCATAGTCCAGGTGCGGCAGGTAGCACAGCGTCAGCGTCGGGCGGTACTTGGTGTGCGCGAGCTTCGTCGCCTCGGCGATCCAGCGCGTACTCTCGATGTCCGCCATCGGCCCCCAGAACTTGAACAACGGGAACTGCCCGAGCATGGACTGCAATTCATCGCGCAGCCCGGCCGGGTGCGAGTAGCAGTCCGGCACCTTCCGCCCGTCTGCCTTGTACTGCGGCCGCGGCGTCACCGACCAGTCGGCGGTCGAGTACATGTTGTACCACCAGAACAT
>JBCCWH010000039.1:0-28695 GCA_039193915.1 Planctomycetota bacterium | reverse complement strand
CGAGACCTACGTCGACCTCGTCGAAGGCATGCAGTTCGACAAGGGCTACCTCAGCCCCCACTTCGTCACCGACACGACCCGTATGGAAGCTGTCCTCGACGACGCCTACATCCTCATCCACGAAAAGAAGATCAACTCCGCCAAGGACCTGCTCCCCATCCTCGGCAAGGTCGCCGAGTCGGGCAAGCCCCTGCTGATCGTCGCCGAAGACGTCGAGTCTGAAGCGCTCGCGACGCTCGTCGTCAACCGCCTGCGCGGCGTGCTCAAGGCCGTCGCCGTCAAGGCCCCCGGCTTCGGCGACCGCCGCAAGGCCATGCTCGAAGATATCGCCACCCTCACCGGCGGCCGCGCGATCATGGAAGAACTCGGCATCGACATCGAGAAGCTCGAGCTCTCCGACCTGGGCCGGGCCAAGAAGGTCATCATCGAGAAGGACACCACGACGCTCATCGAAGGCGCGGGCAAGGCCGGCGAGATCAAGGGCCGTATCGCCGCCATCCGCGCAGCGATCGAGAACACCTCGTCCGACTACGACCGCGAGAAGCTCCAGGAACGCCTAGCCAAGCTCGCCGGCGGCGTCGCGCAGATCAACGTCGGCGCAGCCACCGAGTCCGAGATGAAGGAAAAGAAGATGCGCGTTGAGGACGCCATGCACGCCTCCCGCGCAGCCGTCGAAGAAGGCATCCTCCCCGGCGGCGGCAGCGCCGTCCTCCGTGCCCGCAAGGCGCTCGATAAGGTCGAGACCGTCGGCGACGAAAACCTCGGCGTCGAGATCGTGCGTCGCGCGGTCAGCGCCCCGATCAAGCAGATCGCCGCCAACGCCGGCTACGACGGCAGCGTCGTCGCCAAGGAAGTCGAAGACGGCAAGGGCGCCAACTTCGGCTTCAACGCCCTCACCGGCGACTACGGCGACCTCATCAAGGAAGGCATCCTCGTCCCCACCAAGGTCGAACGCATCGCCCTCCAAAACGCCGCCAGCATCGCCGGCCTCCTGCTCACCACCGACGCCGTGATCACCGAGATCAAGGAAAAAGCCGCAGCCGGCGCAGCACCGGGCATGGATGACATGGGGTACTAAGCCATGCAACCGTCAAGGACGACGACAACCTGAGTTCACCACGCGGAGGGACAGCGAAAGCTGTCCCTCCGTTTTTCATCGAACTAGAAAGGCACAACCATGAATGATATCGTCCCCGCGACTTCAGACGAACAGATCAAACATTACTTGAGACACTTCGTCTGCTTGGTGTGGTCCGTACAAAAAAACAATGACGAAACGATCGAACTCATCAATCGAGTAGATACTACGCATTCGAGCGGCTTTGTCATCTCCGTCAATGGGCACTGGGTGTGGATCACTGCAGGTCATGTGATCGACGAAATCGTCAAATACAAAGAAGATGCTGATTACAAAGTGATTAATCCAAGATTGTTTGATCGCTGGTTTGATTTCGATCGAAACTCTGATGATAAAGGTATCCCAATCAGCATCGAAATGGGGAGAATGTTTAGCGTGTCCAATGAAGAATCGGGCACTGATTACGGAGGGCTACTGCTCAACAACTTGGAAGTCGAAGCCATGAAGCGATCTGGCATCGAACCGCTAGACGAAAGATATTGGGCATCTTTCCCACCGATGGCTGATTTCAAAATCTGCCAACTACTCGGACTGCCCGCTGACACAACCGAGAAACATAAGGCCCACAGGACCAAACACATAGTCCGCATTTCAGAAGCAGTACGCCCCGTCTTGGCACCGGCTTCACCCCTGAAATCCGCGGATGCCCAGTTCCTTACAGACCACCCTCGTGTAATCTGCAAACTTAGAGACGACCTCGTCCCAGATGATCCTGCGGATGGTGAGGCAATCAAAAACATAAAAGGCATGAGTGGCGGACCGCTTTTTGGCCTGTGGCAATTTTCGGATGGCACCACTCGATACCGCGTCGTAGGTATCCAGAGTGGGGTCTTCCCCGAAAATCGCCTTATCACAGCATGCCCAGTTGCGGTTATTGCGAGTACGATCAAGTCATATTTTGAACACGCAGAGAAACAAAGAGCATCGGTAAGGTCTGTGACATCATAAAATTGGAGCCACAAGGGGGCAAAAAGGGGATAGGGGCAAGGGGCGAAAAGTGGATAAGTACATTTTGTTGCCCGCCCACTCGATCCGTCCGCTCCCTGACGGTCGCGGCTCGTGGTTGGGGTTCTTAGATGGGGTGGGAGGTATGGATACTGGGTCAGGCACTGCTTCCGGGTCCAGCCCCGTGCTTGTTGCCCGCTTCGTTTTGTGCCGCCTGCTTTTCCAGGTGATCCGATAGCGCACGCAGACGTTTCGCGGTCTCGCGTTTCAGCGCTCGGAGCATGACCCGCTCCAGCAGGCGGCGGAGGCAGGCGGGACGGGCGCGGAACTGGAAGGTGTACTCGGCGGTTGAGCCGTGGGCGTTGTCGCGGTGCTTGATCGATGCGGAGAAGGCGTCGAAGAACGGCGGGCGGTTGATCAGCACGACCGCCGCCATGTCCGGCTCGCGGAAGGCGATGTAGCGCGTCTCCATGCCGATGAGTCCGAAGAGTGGCTTGCCGACACACAGCGAGGTCGCGCCTTTCTGGGCGCGGGTGTGCCCCTGCGTCAGCCGGGCCTCTTTGAGCAGCGTGTCCCACTCGAGTCGGCGGTCGTAGTCGTGCAGCAGCGCAAACACCTCGGCGGCGGGGGCGGGCATCTGCGCTGTCACGATTCCGCCGGGCATGAAGTCACTCGCTATCCATCGGGCTGGGCCTGGCTACGCTGGTTGCCTTGCGATCTTACAACAGTGCCGGGTGGAGACGCGGGATGGGAATGGGCCACCCTTGTGTGTTCAAGCGTGGGTTACTTTGGTTTGAAGCGGGTTGAGGGTTTGTGGGGTTTTTTGCCCTTAGCCTTGTGGGCGTTCTTGGCTTTGGGTTTGGGGCGGGGCTTGGACTTGCTGACGCCTTTTTCTTTGGATTTTTTGGGCTTCTTGGGTTTTGAGCCGGGCGCGGCGGCGGTGTCTTTGGCGTTGTGTTTGGTCTTGGGCTTCTTGGGTTTTTTGGGCTTGGGGGAGCCGCCCGCTGAAGCGGGCTCCGCCGGGGCATCGGTGTGGCGTGGTGTCCAGGGTTTTTTGGTGTAGGCGGGTTTGTTGCCGGGCTTGGGCTTGAACTTGGGTTTGGGTTTGCCGGGCTTGGGGTATGGGGGTTTGCTGTGGCTGCGTTGATGCGGGGGCGCGCCGGTGGGTCGGCCGCGGTGGTTGCCTTGGGGGGTGGCGGGGGCGAGGTGGAGCTGTCGGCCGGCGACCCAGACGTTTCTCAGGTGGGCGATCTTCGCGGCCGGGAGGTCGTGGGGCAGGTACACGATGGCGAAGTCGCGTTCGATGATGATGCGGCCGATCTGGGCGCTGTCGATGTTCGCTTCGTTGGCGATCGCGCCGACGATGTTGCCCGCCCGGACGTTGTGTGTTCGGCCGACCTCGATGCGGTAGGGCCTGAGCGTGTCGTCGCTGGCTTTCACACGGGCGGGCCTGTTGTCGGGCTTGGGCGACCAGGTGGGCTGTTCGCGTTCGTCGAGCAGGGGCGACTCGCCCAGGACGATGCGGGCGAGCGCAACGGCGACATCGAGGGGCTTGGCGGCGTGCTCTTCGCAGTAGTCGGTGAGGGTTTCCTGTGCGAGTTGGAGGTCGTCGCCGCCGAGGGTGTCGGTGATGCGCTGCTTGAAACGTGCGATGCGGGCCTGGTTGATGTCGATGGCCGAGGGCATGGACATCTTCTCGATGGACTGCCCCGTCGCGCGTTCGATGGAATGGAGCCAGCGCTGCTCGCGCGGGGTGACGAAGAGGGTCGCCGCGCCTTCCCGGCCCGCGCGTCCTGTGCGGCCGACGCGGTGGACGTAGGCCTCGAGGTCGCCGGGCATGTCGAAGTTGATGACATGGCCGATGCGGTCGACATCAAGCCCACGGGCGGCAACATCGGTGGCGACGACGACGTCGATCTCGCCGTTCTTGAAGCGGTTGATCGTGCGTTCGCGTTGTTGTTGGGCGATATCGCCCGAGAGCGGCGCGGCCGCGTAGCCCCGGGCCTCGAGCTTGGTGGTGAGCTCGGCGGTGTCCTTGCGCGTGCGGACGAAGACGATGGTGGCGTCGTAGTCGGTGGCTTCGAGGACGCGGGTGAGCGCATCAACCTTCTGGGTCCAGTGCAGCGGGAGGTAGCGCTGGCGGACGTTGTCGGTGACGGAGCTGGTGGCCTGGAGCTCGACGACGGCGGGGTCGTCGAGGTGGCGCGCCGCGATGCGTGCGACGGCGTCGGGCATCGTCGCGGAGAAGAGCGCGACCTGTCGGCTGCTGGGCGTCTGCTCCATGATCCACTCGACATCTTCGATGAAGCCCATGCGGAGCATTTCGTCGGCCTCGTCGAGGACGAGGGTCTTGAGGGCGCTCAAGTCGAGCGTTCCGCGCTTGAGGTGGTCCATGACGCGGCCCGGTGTGCCGACGATGACGTGGACGCCGCGAGCGAGTCGGCGGAGCTGTCCTTCGTAAGGCTGGCCGCCGTAGATGGGCAGGACGTGGAAGCCCTTGAGGTTGGCGGCGTAGCTCTGGCAGGCCTCGGCGACCTGGATGGCGAGCTCGCGGGTGGGCGCGAGGATGAGCGCCTGGGGCTTGGCGACGTGGAGGTCGAGGTTGGTGAGGATGGGCAGGGCGAATGCGGCGGTCTTACCCGTGCCGGTCTGGGCCTGGCCGATGAGGTCGCGGCCGGAGAGGACGTGTGGGATCGTCGCGGCCTGGATGGGCGAGGGGGTGTCGTAGCCGATCTTTTGGATGGCTTTGAGGACGGGATCGCTGAGCCCAAGCGTTTCGAAGCCGGGGCGGTCGTCGGTTGTGGGGGTGGTCATCGGGGTCTCGGGTGGCGTGGGGGCGCGCCGACATGAGGCGCAGCGCGAGGGGGACGCGCAACGGGGCATTGTAAGGGGAATCGGGTTCAGCCGTGGCCTAGGGACTTAAGTCCCTAGGCCTAAGGATCAGGATTGTTGGAGTTGCTGCTCGTGGCGCTTGAGCATGCCGTCGAGGACGAACGGGCCAAACGGCACAACCGCGGCGGGCAGTGCGAGGGCGAGGAGCTTGCCGGGCAGCCCCGGGCGGATCGCGGTGAGCGCGACGGCGGCGAGGTAGAGCAGGAAGAGCCCGCCGTGGAGCGAACCGACGATCTTGACCGGCGTCGGGTTAGCGCCGAGGGCTTCGATGTACTTGATGGGCATGGCGATGAAGAAGAGCACGAGGGTAGAGGTGCCTTCGATCAGGCCGATGAGCCGGAGACGGCCGATGGGGGTGGCGAGCATGGTGTCGGGTTTCGGGGTGGGGTCAGGAAGTCGGGCACAACACCCACGGATGACATCCGTGGTCTTCGGGGCGGGTAAACTATAGGGATGTCGAAGTTCGTTGTCGCAGCGATGTATCAATTCATGCCGGTCGAGGACCCGGGGGCGTTGCGTGCGCCGCTCGCCGCGTTGATGGATGCGCACCACATCAAGGGCACGCTGCTGCTCGCGGACGAAGGGATCAACGGGACGGTCGCGGGGACCCGCGGTGGGATCGACGCGTTGCTGGCGTGGCTGCGGGAAGACGGCCGGTTCCCCGGCCTAACGCACAAGGAGTCGTTCGCCGAGGCGATGCCGTTCAAGCGGGCGAAGGTCCGGCTGAAGAAAGAGATCGTCACGATGGGCAAGCCGGGCATCGACCCGCTCAAGACCGTCGGGACCTACGTTGATCCCAAAGACTGGAACGCGCTGATCGACGACCCCGACGTGACGCTCGTCGATACACGCAACGCGTACGAGGTCGCGCTGGGCACGTTCCAAGGCGCGGCCGACCCGGAGACCGAGACGTTCCGCGAGTTCCCCGACTATGTCGATCAGAACCTCGACCCGAAACAGCACCCCAAAGTCGCGATGTTCTGCACCGGCGGGATCCGCTGCGAGAAGGCGACGGCCTACCTCAAGGAGCGCGGGTTCAAGGACGTCTTCCACCTGCGTGGCGGCATCCTGAAGTACCTCGAAGAAGTCCCGCCCGAGCAGTCCCGCTGGGACGGTGAGTGCTACGTGTTTGACGGTCGGGTGTCCGTCGGGCATGGCCTCAAGCCCGGCGACTACGGGCTGTGCTACGGGTGCGGGCTGCCGATCAGCGCGTCGGATACGCAGCAGCCGGGGTACGAGCGCGGCGTGAGTTGTCCGGCGTGTATCGGCACGCTGACGGAAGACCAGAAGGCCCGTTTCCGTGAACGGCAACACCAACTCGATCTCGACGCGACGCGGGCTGAGGCACCTGACGAAGAACGGTAGCGGGGTCGACAAGCGCCTGAGAACGTCACATTGGCACATCACCGGGAGGGGCACATTGGGCCGTGCTACCGACGGGGGCGGCATGTCAATCTGGGAGGCCTAAAGGCCATAGGCAAAGTCGATCCCGCTTCGATCCATCCTGCAAGGCGAATAGGCGAAAAAAATGTACGATCCTGAAGGGCAAACTATTGATTCTCTCGCGTAAGGAGATACCCTTCCATCATGCAGAAGCACACCCCATTCGTATTGGTAGCGTTCGGCACCCTCGGCATGATCACGCATTCGAGTGCCACCGCCGCCGACTATGACGAGTCGATCAACGGCGAACTCTCTGGCGATCAGGCGAACCCGACGGCCTGGGCGCTCGACCTGGGCACCAACACGATCACCGGCACAACCGTCGATAACCCGCTGGACCGCGACTTCTTCATGGTCACGATCGGCGCAGGCCAGTCGCTTGATTCGCTGGTCCTGACCAGCTTCACGGGCGACCCGGCCAACAACGAGGCGTTCATGGCGGTCGATGATCAAGCGGGCTTCGACACCTTGATCAACCCCACGGACTATCTCGGGACGACGCTGATCGGCGCAGGCGACATCGGGGATGATGCGTTGGACCTGCTGGGCGCAACCGAGTTCGGCGGCGACGGGTTCACCGGACCGCTGGGTGAAGGCACCTACACGTTCTGGTTCCAGGAGACGGGTGGGCCCACGAGCTACACGTTCACCGCGACAGTTGTCCCCGAGCCGGGCAGCGTGGCCGCGTTGCTGCTGGGAGCGGGCGGCCTGATGGCGCGACGGCGTCGGCGCTAATCCGCAAGAGACCCGAACAACAAGTCAATCAAAACGCGGCGGCCCGACGGTGGCCGCCGCGTTTCGTTGGGTTGCACACAGTGTTAGCTTAGGCTTTGTCCAAAAACGGTGGGATGGCCGTCTCGGCCGTCGATTGAGCTTCGTGACGGGCGGGACGCCCATCCCACCTTTGGTTTCCAGACAGAGCTTAGTCTTTGTCTTTGAGCACAAAGGTCACCTTGAGCGTGACGCGGTAGCTGGTGATTTTCCCGTCGTCGACGGAGACCTGCTGGTCTTTGACCCACGCGCTGCGGATACCCGACAGCGTCTTGCTTGCACGTTTGATGCCTTTCTTGACGGCATCATCAAAGCTCTTGTCGGACGAAACAATGATCTCGGTCACTTTGGCGACAGACATGGGGACACTCCTTGCACTGGGGAACAAGAGAAACAGAAACCGGCAGGATTAGCCCGGCCGGCGTAGACAGATCAGTGTTTGGTCGTCGCCCTGGCCGAGCTCGACGTTGTACTTTTCCATGTGACGCATCCACGCATCGGCCGTCCGCTGCGGGCTGCCTTGATAGAGTTTTTGGGTGACGCTCGCGACGCCTTCGACCCCGAGCAATCCGCCATCGGGCAGGGGGAGCTCGCTGAGCCCGTCGGTGTAGAAAAACCATGATGCGCCGGGCGCGATCGTGGCCTTTGCGTTTTGGTAGTCCTGCTCGTCGATGCCCAGCGGGAGGTAGCCGGTTTCGTGCTGCAGGGGGGAGGCTTGGCCTTGGGCATCGATGCAGATGATGGGGGGATGGCCCGCGTTGAGTACCTCGGCCGCGCCGGTGCTGGGGTCGATCGCCGCGATGATCGCCGACGCGAACGAGCCGGCCGGCGCGTAGTTGATCAGGTAGCGGTTGAGCTGGTGGAACACTTCGGGCAGGTCGCCGCCGGTGTGGATGACGGCGTGGACCATGGTGTGGATACTCGACGAGATGAGCGCGGCCTGGAGCCCCTTGCCGGTGACATCGGCGATCGCCAGCAGCACCCGGCCGTCGGGCATTGGGATCACATCGAGGTAGTCGCCGCCGACCATGTGGCACGGCCGAAAGCCATACGCGATCTCGAGCCCGTCGCCGCTCCACGGCCTGGGCAGCAGCCCGCTCTGGATCTCGCGGGCACGACCTAGGTCTCGGTCCAGCGCCGCGCGTTCGTTCGCGTTCTCGACAACCCTCAGCAGCGCCTGCGCGTGGCGGTACTGGTCGGCGATCAGCACCATCAGGTCAAGCCAGCTCGCGTCGACCTCGTTGGCGTGGAACGTGGCGTAGAAGATCGGCCCGCCGGCGGCCTCTTCGAGTGGACACGCGATCGCGGAGAGCAGCACCTCCTCCGGCGCGATCGAGAGCATGACGTCATCGCCCGGGGTGGGCGTATTGGATAGCTGCGTCGGCTCGCCCGTGCATGCGACCTGATCAAGCAGGGTGCGGGAGAGGTACGGCGCATCGGCCTCCCGCCGCGACACGGCCTGCAGCACGCGGACCGCCGAGTCATCGGTCGTGCCCGGCTCAAGGACGGCGCAGTAGTGCGCCCCGGGGTTGGCGTGCAGCACAAACTCGCAGAGCTTGCGGTAGCGCTTGTTCTGGTCGGGCAGGTCCATCAGCCACTGGTCGATCTGGTGCAGCTTGGAGAGGATCGCCGGGTCGAACTGTTTGGGCGTATGCGTCAACGGCATGACCGTCGAGGTCTTGCGGTCGTCAACCGCGGCGATCGTGTGGTACTCGACCGGCTCGCGCGGAGTGCGTTCTACTCCCGCCGGCGCGCCACCCTGGAGCGAGAGCGTGTAGGGCCCCACGGTGATCGCCACGCCCGGCTCAAGCGGGGCCAGCTCGGTCAGGCGGATGCCGTTGCACAGCACACCATTGCGGCTATCGAGGTCGCGCACGACCCACCGCCCCCCGTCCCACGCGACCTCCGCATGGCGGCGGGAGACCTGCTCGTGCTCCAGACGGACCTCACAGCCAGCCGCCCTGCCCAGCGTCATCGGCCGGACCCGATCCAGCCCGAACGAACGCGATACCCCATCGGGGCCTGTCACCGCCAACCGAACATCGGCCGGGGTCGGCAGCGGGCTGTCGGCTTGGAGGGTCATCGGTGCTCCTACGGGCTCGCCATCATACACCCTCGACTGGCAAACTCAGCCCCAAGCGTGCCTCACAACGCATCCAGACCCGCCCACCGCAAATGCAAGATTTATTGATGAATGGGCGGTCCTCGGCCATCCCTGGCGTATACTTAGGGACGGCCCTAGGCTCTGTCCGAAAACGGTGGGATGGCCGTCTCGGCCGTCGATTGAGCTTCATGACGGGCGGGACGCCCATCCCACCTTTGGTTTTCAGACAGAGCCCAGGCTGCCTTGGGCCTTTGCAGTTCGTATCGTGGAGGAAATCGATGTCTAACCTGCCGATCAAGGCCCACCTGATTGGGCTGTCATGCCTCGCGGCAACCCTCACGGCGGGGCACGCCTCGGCCGAGCGCCTGTTCGGCACGGCCAACGGCGTCGAGGGCATCTTCGAACTCGACCCCACCACCGGCACCATCATCAACACACTCAACCAGCCCCCGGGCTCGGCGCTTGACGGGCTCGCGTTTGATGGCGAATCGCTCTGGTATATCGGTGCCGCACCCGACACCCTCTACCGGCTCGACCCCACCACCGGCGACACGCTCGACACCTTCGCGCTCCCCCCCGACCCCGACGCGCCCGGCGACCCGGTCAATATCGAGAACGGCAACAGCAGCATCCGCGGCGCGCTCGCCTATCTCAACGGCATGATCTACATCACCCAATGGGATCGCCCCGTCCAGGACATCGAGGTCTTCGACCCCACCGTCGGCGAGGTCGTACGCACCATCGACTTCGACACGATCAACCCCGGCGCACGCCTGTTTGGCAACTCTGGCCTCGCCGCCATCTCCGGCCCCGACCAGCTCATCGTGAGCACCGCACTCAGCCAACAGCTCTACTTCGTCAACCCCATCACCGGCGTCATCGAACAAACACTCGACCACAACCAGTTCGGCGTCCTCGGCATCGCCGTCGTCGGCGACGAGCTCTACCTCGGCTCGGACCAGCTCGGCTCGGTCGACGACGGCGTCGAAACCGTCCACGTCTACAACCGCCAGGGCGAACAGCTCCGCTTCTTCAACTTCGACAACGCCACCAACATCTACTCCCTCGCGGGCGACCACACCGCCATCCCCGAGCCCGGGACCGCCGCCCTGCTCGCGCTGGGGGCACTCACACTCACACGCCGCCGAAGACGCTGACGAGCGCCACATCACAGCAACCCGTTGAGCCGCCGCACAACGGACGGCGCGGCCGTCTTCGCAACAGAAAGCGCCGCCCGTTGGGCGGCGGCTAAACAAGTATGCAATCGTGCAAAGGATCTCAAGCCAACGGGTCAAGGGCTTGCTGCTACCGTCGGCTGGAACTCCACGCTGTACGGGTCGTACGCCCGGCCGTCTTCTTCGCGTTCGATGAGATACACGACGGCTTCCTCGAACAATTCCGTCGCCGAGGGCAGCTCAAATCGTGTCGCACAGCGCTGGCACTTCGCGTTTTTCCCGGCGGCCTCGAACGGGGCAACCAGCGCGGTTTCGCAATTCGGGCAGTGGGCCAGGCCGTGCTTGAGGTGGGTGTTGGCGAGCATCGTGATTCCTCCTGATCGGGATGAATGGGCAGGAGATCGAGTCCTGCCGATGCCCAGAGTCTTCATCACTCCTCGCCATCGGCCAGCCGCCGACCCGGCAAAAAACCCACGAAAACGCCGCAACTTCCGGTTGTACCGATCGGGGACGCGAGGCGTGTCAAGACAGCGAAACCGCACTAGCTGTACCACGGCGGACCCATCCGCCTACAATCGAAGGCCATGGCCGCCGACCTCCAGCCCGCCAACCCGGACTTCGTGCAACGCATCCAAGACGTCATCCAGCAGCAGCCGCTGATGCGCGTGATGCCGATCGAGCTCGCCCAAGCGGCACCCGGGGATATCACTATCCGTGTCGCCCACCGCGACGACCTGCGTCAGCACCACGGCTACCTCCACGGCGGGATCACCGCCCTGCTCGCCGACGAGGCCTGCGGGCTGGCCGGGCTCTCGATCGTTGGCCCGCAGCAAAGCGTCGTCACCACCGACCTCAGCATCAGCTACCTCCGCCCCGGCGTCGGCGCCACGTACGAATCACACGCCACCATCGTCCGGCCCGGCAAGCGACTCTCGAGCTGCCGATGCGATGTCCACGCCATCGCCGAGGACGGCGGACGCAAACTGATCGCCATCGCGCAGGGCTCACTGATGACCCTCGACCACCCCTAACCCACTTCGGAGTTTTCATAATGAGCCAAGCATCCACGATCGCCGCCTGCGCCACCCGTGCCCTCGGCCTGGCGGAAGGCCTGCTCAACGGCATCGACGCCCAACGCGCCGCCCGTTTCACGCACGGCGCAAACGGGCCCGTCAACGCCAACCACCCCGCCTTTGTCTACGGCCATCTCTCGCTCTATAACGCCATGCTCATCGGCATGCTCGGCAAAGACGCCTCGGACGCACAAGTCCCCGTGACCTACGAAGGCCTCTTCAAGCACGGCGTCGAATGCGTCGATGACCCGAACGGCGACATCTACCCCTCGCTCGACGAAGTCGTCGAGAACTTCAAGCGGGGCACCCAGGCCGCGATCAAGGCCGTCGAATCCTGCACCGACGACGAGCTCAACGCCCAGACCCCCGACGAGGGCTTCCGCACCCTCGCACCGACCGTCGGCGGGATCGCCAACTTCCTGCTCAACGACCACACCATGTTCCACCTGGGCCAGGTCAGCACCTGGCGCCGGTGCGAAGGCCTCGGCTCTGCGATGTAATACGCATGCCGTTTTGAGTTTGTGCGTTCGGCTTGCCTTGGCTCCCCCTCCCTGCTTGGAGGGAGGGGGTTGGGGGGAGGGTCTAGCGCTGCCGCGTTGTGTGTCCTGGCACCTCGGGTCAGACCACCAACGACCCTCACCCCCGCCCTCTCCCTGGCAGGGAGAGGGAGCCGGAATACACGCAATGTCAAAACGTGTTTGGTACAAACGGATCGCGAGCGCTTGAGCCCGACCTACAAAGCGTCACCGCAGAACTTGCAATGCACCGCGTCACGGTCGTGGCCATCGCGTGAACAGGTCGGGCAGTGCTGCGTGCTGATCATGGACCGGCGTTTTGACGTGGTCATCTCCGCCGAAATGATCCCGGTCGGGATAATGATCATGCTGTAGCCGATGATCATCATCGCCGCCGACAGGAACTTGCCCAGCGTCGTCTCCGGTGTGATGTCGCCGTAGCCCACCGTCGTCATCGTGACCACCGCCCAATACATCGACTGGGGCAGGGATGAAAACTGGTCGTTTCCAAACTTGCTCTCGACGACGTGCATCAGCGCGCCCATGGTCGTCACGATGATCAGCACGGTCGTCATAAACACCGCGATCTTGTGACGGGCCGCATAGATCGCCTCCTTGAGCGCATCCGCCTCACCCAGGAACCGCACGAGCTTGAACACCCGGAAGATCCGCAGCAGGCGGAACATGCGGATCACCATCAGCTCGTGCGCCCCCGGGACGAAGAGCCCGACGTAGGTCGGCAGGATCGAGAGCAGATCGATGATGCCAAAGAAGCTGAACGCGTAACGCAGCGGCCGACGCACACTGATCAGCCGCAGCACGTACTCGATCGTGAACAAGATCGTAAAGAACCACTCGAGGACGACAAGGAGCGTGCCATACTCGGCACGGATCGGCTTGACCGTCTCGAACATGATGACGACCACGCTCGCCAGGATCGCGACGATCAGCACGATATCAAAGGTCTTGCCCTGCCCTGTGTCGGCCTCGAAGAGCACCTCATGCACCCGCTCTCGCCAGTTCGATGGGGCGGCGGCGGCCAGCGGGACCTGTGCCGGACGCGCGTCTTCAGGTTGCTCGGGGGGCTTGCTATCCATCACGTTCTATCCTATCGGCCCGGGCGATCTCCTAACCGGCGTCAAAATCACATCTCCCACGATATCGAGGTTATCCAGACCTAGAGTAGCGAAGCTTCTCTCGCGAATCCGGCAACAATCCCATCCAAATCTGCTACCCTGTGACACTTGCCGGGCTCGTTATTGGTCATCGAAGATATCTATTGAAAGGGCCGGCATGGCTAAGCTTGCGACTGTTCTCAACGACGAAATCCGCCGACTCGCGCGTAAAGAGATCCGCGAACAGGTCGGAAAAACCATCAAGCAGGTCGCCTCGCAGCGCAAAGAGATCATCTCTCTGAAACGCCAACAGGCCGCGATGCAGAAGCGGATCGATTTCCTTGAGAAGCGGGAGAAGCGTCGCCTTGAGCAGCCCGATGCGCCGCGCCCACGCGTCGCCGCCGCGGCCAACGCCGAGGCCGAATCCACCCCGCGCTTCTCGCCCAAGTGGCTCGCCTCGCACCGTGAAAAGCTCGGGCTCTCCGCCGCTGACTACGCGCTGCTCGTGGGCTGCTCACCACTAAGCATCTACAAGTGGGAGAAGGGTGAAAACACCCCCCGCGCCAAGCAGCGCGAAAGCCTCGCCGCCATCCGTGGCCTGGGCAAGCGTGAAGCGATCCGTCAGCTTGAATTGCTGAGCAAGTAGGGGCCGGCACGCCCTGCTGTTACGCTGCGTTATCGCATGCTGCGTTGCCGCCGGGCACGCGCCTTTTCGCGCTGCCGTGCTGCCTTTTGATGCGACAGCACCACGACGACCACAACAACCAACACAGCCATCAGCCCCAGACTGCCGAGGATGATGGGCATCGCGAGCGAGCCCGTGGCGTCGACCGAAGCGAGGTCTGCCGGCGAGCCATCGATCTGCCCGGCAGGCCCAGGTGCCGGGGCTGCGCCAGGGATTTTCGTGGGCGAGCCATCGCCCGGAGCCGGGTCTCCAGGCGAAAGCGAGCCTGCAACCTCCTCCGGGTCGCGTTCGGGCAAGCCCGTCCACCCCGCGTCGCCTATGAACGCGAGCGCGGTGCCCATGCTTTCAATCACAGGCAGCAGCTCACCAAAAAACTCGACCTGAAACATCTCCGACTCGACCAAGTGATCCCGCGGGTCGCGTGTGAAGATCGTCATGTAGGCCACACCCTCCCGCCCCAACGCGCCGACGGTGTAGTACGCGATCCGCCCTTGGCCATCCGCCATCGGGATCGTGCCGATGAGCACGAATCGGCCGTCCGGGTCGAGGTGGTCCAGCCGGACGAGTTCTCCGCCGTAGGCCCGGGCGTAGTTGTGTGTGTTGGTCAGCTCAGGCAGCGGGTCGGGCGCCTGGATGGCGGGGACCAGTCGGCTGATGAGTTGCAACATCCCGTACTCACCGAGGCGGTACTGCGGGCGGTAAGGCTCGGGCAGTTCGGTGTACGGCATGAACTGCACCAACATGTACGGAAAGACTAAACGTTCCGCCTCGTAGGGCTGATACCCCGCGAGAAACGGCACGCCGCCTGTGATGTGCCGTACCTCCTGATTCGTGCGACCCAACAACGCCTCACTCATCGCGAACCAGTGGCCCGGCTCGTCCATCCGCAGCCCGTACATCTCGTCTTCCCACTGCGCATCAGCCCGCATCACAGGGAACAACATCCAACCCAATACAAGCAGCCAGGCGTAGCGTCTCAACGAGATACCTCGGAATGGTGATGCGAAAGGTGACCCGGAACGGTACGACCATGATAACGCGGACACCCCGATCCCCCAACAAAGGATTAACCAACAAAAAAACACCCCACGCAAGGCGCAGGGTGTTTTTTCGGAACGGTAGTCAGCGTTGCAGCCAGGGAGTAGCCCTGCCCATGCCTCGCGGCGGCTGTTAGGCGGTGCCTTGTGGCGTGACGTCGCCGCCCTGCTCCTGGGCCTGCTTGAGCGCCTGCTGCCGGCGAGCTTCGTAGTTTTGCTGGACGATCTGGTCCGCCCAGCAGTAGGTCGCGACTTCCATCATCACGGGGAACTTCTCGAACGCCTCGGAGTACGCATCAAACTCCGGCCCATCGAGCTTGTCCTGTGTCTCGGCAATAAACTTTTGCTTGATGATTTCGACGGCTTGCTGGAGTTGCATCGTTCTTTTCCGTGTGTCGGGGTGGAGGATTGGAAACCCGCCGGTTTCCCGGAGGTTCTGTAGGGTTTGAACGCGGCATCATACCCGGGCACCGGGCCATCCGCAGGCCGATGGCGTATGATGCCGCCCACCCCCCACCGACCCGGAGTGAATCATGTCGCTGATGCCCGAGATAAAAAAGCGTGTCTTTCAGGCCATGAAAGACAACAACGATCTTGAAAAAGACCTGCTGCGCGTCGTGCTGGGCGACCTCGAGCTTTCCGAAACCCGCAAAGGCGAGCCGCTGAGCGAGAAAGAAGAGCAGCAGATCGTCCGGCGAATGGTCAAGTCGACCCAGGAAACCATCGCGCTGACCCAAGACCCCGCCGGGGTTGAGAAGCTCAAGGCCGAGTTGGCCATCCTCGAAGGCCTGCTCCCGCAGACCCTCGGCGTGGCGGACATCGTCGCCGCCCTTGCCCCCGTCACGGACGACATCAAGGCCGCCGGCAACGACGGGCAGGCCACCGGCGTGGCGATGAAACACCTCAAGCCCCAGGGCCTCGAAGTCGAAGGCAAGGACGTCGCCCAGGCGGTCAAGCAGATCCGGTCCTGAGATCAGGAAGCGGGGCTACTCGCCCGACTCGCTTTCAGGGTCGGTCGCCGCTTCGTCCGCCGCGCGCCGCAACACCCGGACGCGCGCATCGAGCGACAGGTCGCTGCTGTCTGCGCCGATCTGGTGGACCTCGATCGCCAGGGTGTTCTCGCCTTCGATGAGCCGGGACGTATCGATATCGAGGGCTTCGAACAGGTCTTCGTTGGCTGGCCGATCGCTGGCGTATGTCCCGTGCAGGACCTCGCCGTCAGGCATCCGACGTCGGGCGACCTCTTGGCCATTGAGGTAGACGACAAACCCGTCGTCAGCCAAGACGTCGACACTCAGCCTCTCAATCCCGTCGAGCCTGTCGGCAACGAAGGTAGTGCGGAAGTAGGCGGTCGGGTGCTTGTCCTGCGGGTCATCGCCGAAGCGGATGACGGTGGCTTCGCCGTCGTCCCCGTAGCCCAGCCGAGCCCGGCCGCGCTGCCAATCCGCATCGCTGAAGTCCGGCACATACCAGTCGCCGTCGGGGCGCCTCCCGGCATCCCAGTAGCTCCACTGCGACCCCGGGCTGAGCAGCTCGCCCCAGTACCCGCCCTCGGTGTAGGTTGGGTCGTCCGTACTGAACGGCAGCCGGAGCACCGCCCCCGTCGGCGGCTCCCACAACACCAGCCCGTCGGGCACGGCGAACGGGTCGGCATCCTCCACCGACGCGACGTTGGCGACGTTTTCAAACCGCACGGAACGCACGTCGATGTGCTCGGGCGCGACCTGGACCCACTTGAACTGGTAGAACGAGTCGCTCGCCATGGTCCACGGCTTATCGTCGTCGGCCGGTCGGATCGGCGCGCCCCACGAGCCCTCGCCGATGAAGACGGTCCCGCGCTCGTCGTCGCGGATAAAGCTCTCGAAGCTGCCGGGCTCATCGCTTGGCCGAAGCGGGTAGGTGCGCTTGACCATGTGGGTGTCGCACTCGATGACGAGGTCCACGCCGTGGTCGTAGAAGAGCTGCGCCCACGCGGCGATCTGCGGGGTGCCCTCGCCCTTGGCGGAGGTATGGGCCCGCATCGGGCGGTGGTACTGGACAAACTTCCAGGTGCTGTCGCGGTGGATGATGAGGTCCTGTTCGAGCCAGGCGCGCTGCGCCGCCCAGGCGGTGCGGTCGCCACGGATCTCGGTGTTGAGTGTGTAGACCCGCATGAGCGATCCGCCGATGTTGAGCGCGTGGTACATCTCGGGCCGGGGCATGTCGAACAGCCGGTAGACCATCTCCATGTCGCGGTTTTCGTGGTTGCCGTGCGTCGGGACCAGCGGGTACATCCGGCCGTCCTCGGAGATGGTGAGCTGCCAGTCGTTGAACCACTGGACCCACTCCTCGGCGTTGCCCTCGCCCATGTAGTCCCCGCCGTGGCAGACGAACAGCGGCCGGAGCTTGGCGATCAGGCGGTTGCCCTCCTGGCGGGGCGGGGTGTTGGACCGCGAGTCGCCGCCAGCCACAAACGCGAACGGCGCGGGCTCGGCCGGGGCGGTGCGGAACCAGAACCGCCGGCTGGTCGAGTTGCTGTCCTTGATCACGAAGTAGTACGCGGTGTCCGGCTCAAGCCCGGTGAGGCGGACGAAGTGGTTGTGCATCCCGCGATAGTGCTGGACGGTGTCGGGGGTGGATGCGTTGGCGTACTGCGCGATGAACTGGCCGTGGTCTTCGGGGCCCCAGTGGACGGTGGGGTTCCAGCCATCGACCTGGTCCCAACCGATGACGACGGTCGTGGCGGGGTCGTCGCGCCAGGCCAGGCGGTAGCGCGCGGTCTCGGCGTCAACGCTGAAGGCGGGCAGCAGCAATGCGACCAGCAGCGGCAGGAGCCACCCCGGGCGCACGATCGCGGTCGATACGTTGTTCATAGTGAGAATGATATCGCGGGGGTAGGAACGTTACGCGGGCTTGCAGAATTTACACGACAGCGCAATGAGAATAGCCGCATCGCTACGCGATGCCGGTTGCTCGCGAGACCGGCGTTGCGTAGCAACGCGGCTATTGGGGGAGGTTCACGCAGACACACAGCCGCGATGCCTGTGCCACCTACTCCAACTCGCGGACCCAGATGTTGCGGAAGCGCATCTTGTCGCCGTGGTCCTGGAGGCGGAGGGGCTCGGCGTCGCTGTGCGGCTGATACTCCGTGCGGGCGTGGTGGCGCGTGGGGCCGAGGATCTCGGTGTGGTCCTGGACCAGCACACCGTTGTGCAGGACGGTGATCGTCGCGGGCTTGATGCAGTTGCCGTCGTCGTCGAAGTGTGGCCGACGGAAGATGATGTCGTAGGTCTGCCACTGCCCGCGGGGGTTGCAGGCGTTGGCGAGCGGCGGGGCCTGGCCGTAGATCGCGGCGGCCATGCCGTCGGCGTAGGATTCGTTCTCGTAGCAATCGAGGATCTGCACCTCGTAGCGGTCCATGAGGAAGACACCGGAGTTGCCGCGTGCCTGGCCTTCACGGTCGGGCATGTCCTCGGAGGCCAACCATTCGAGGTGGAGCTGGATGTCGCCGAAGGCCTGCCTGGTGTAGATGTCGCCGCCCTGGCCGGGTGCGACTTCGAGGGTGCCGTCGTCGCGGATGACCCAGTTGCAGGCCTCGCCGTTGCCGTGGCGGAAGGCGTCGGCGCTGCTGCCATCGAAGAGCACGATCGCGTCGGACGGCGCGGTGCCGGGCGTTTCTTGCGACGACATTGCGCCGGGCATGACCACGGGCGGCTTCGGGCGGGCTTGGTCGTGGACCTCCCACTGCATGTACGCCTCGCGAACGTCGCCGACGACAAACGCGGTCAATGCGAGCAGCGCCCCGGCGGCGAGGCAGACAGCGAGCGGGTGGATCGGCATGGGTTTCAACTCCGGGGGTGGTGTGGCTGGGCGTGAGACGCGGCCGAGGGTGGCCGGTTACGACGGACAGGATAGCTTGCGTGTGTCGTTTAGCCGCCGCCCAGCGGGCGGCGCGTGAGGTGAAGGCGTATCGCGCCGCCCGATGGGCGGCGGCTAAACGATGCTGCGTGGAGATCTTTTAAAAAGAAAAGCCACACCCGGTTGGGCGTGGCCTTTCGTCGTTCGTGTTTGGCGACCGGAGTCGCCAAGCGACTTAGTTGGTCGCGTCTTCGATGGCGTCGGCGGCAGCTTCGCCAGCGTCTTCGACGGCGTCAGCAGCGGCTTCGCCAGCGTCTTCGATGGCATCACCAGCGGCGTCAGCGGCGTCACCAGCAGCATCGCTAGCGGCGTCAGCGGCGTCATCAGCGGTGTCAGCGGCTTCTTCGCAGCCGGTGAAGCAAACGAGACCAGCAGCAAACATAAGAGCGAGCATCCAACGAGTCATAGTGTTCTCCTTCAAATGGAGTGTTTAGATCAGGTGGGTACATCCACCCGGGGTGGGAACTAGCCGAATTATAACACAAAGAACATAGCGGGGGGCAAATTGTGAAGATAGGGGAGTCCCATTAACGCCAACGCAGCGGGGCTCATATCGCCTGCGTGGCAGCGTCATGTCGGCGGCGGGCCAGCTCCGTCATATCCTCAAGAAACCTTGTTTTCGACGCTCCAGGGCTGCTTCTTGCCGCCTGAGGGCTGGGACACCGTGGCCGGGATCACCGCACACAGCAGCCCTTCGAGCCGTTGTGTAGCACCCGGGGTTGGGGCGAAACCCTATCGATTTAGCAGGATTGGGTGCTCTAATCCGGCCCGATCCCGCGGCGTCGGCTGGATTTGAGTCGGCTGCGGTGCTTCTTGTTGTCCAGCCGGCGTTGGCGGGCACGGGCCGAGGGCTTGGTCTTCCGCCGCACGCGGGGCCGGTGCATCGCCTCGACCAGCACCGCCCGCAGCTTCTCCATGCAGCCGCGCCGATTAGCGAGCTGGCTCCGGCTCGACGCGTCGCTGACCTGCAGCGCGTCCTCCGTCAGCATCCGACCCGCGACCCGCCGCAGACGAGCCGAGGCGTACGGCGGCAGCGCGGCGTCCAGCACATCCAACGGAATAGTCAGCGTCGCCTTCGTGTTCACCTTGTTGACGTTCTGCCCGCCCGGCCCCCCGGCTCGCGAGAACGTGAACCGCAGCACCGACCCCGGCAGCGTCACGCCCGGCGCGAGTGGAACCGTGTTCGTGTTGGCGAGCGGGTCGTCCATGGCATCGTCAATGTAGCACCGCGACGACGCGACGGGTGAATACCAGCCCCCAAACCCTCCAGAAAATCCTTCGGTTTCATCGGGCGTCGCCGTAGAATCGTGTCGCTGGCAAGCCGATCAAATGAGCCCAGCCGAAAACGAAAGGCACCCGATGCAGTTCCGATCCGCGTTCGCTTTCGCCGCTACGCTCGCCCTCAGCGCGGTGCCCGCCGCCGCGCAGGGGGAACGCGAGGCCTCGCCCGGGCCCAACTGGGTGTTCCAGCCCGATGCGTTCTATGGCCCGATCGACATCGTCGACCCCGCCGCCGATGACGCCCTCTTCCCCATCAACCTCAACAACAACTGGGGCCTGATGAACCAGGAGGGGGATGTCATCCACTTCCCCGAGTACGACTGGACGGACTACGGCTACGACGGGCTGGCCCGCTACATGATCGGCGGCAAGACCGGGTACATCTCCGGCAACGGCAGCGAGGTGATCCCTGCACAGTACGACTACGCCGACCGCTTTGTCGATGGTCTCGCCGTCGTGATGATCGAGGACCGCTGGGGGGTGATCGACCGCAGCAACGAGCCGGTGATCCCGCTGGAGTTTACGGGGGTCTTGCGGTTCCAGGACGGCTACGCGGCGGTGCAGCACGGCGAACGCTGCGGTTTTGTCGATCGGCGCGGCCGACTCGCGATCCCGATGGACTTCAAGTCCGTCCGCTCGTTCCACAACGGCTACGCGGCGGTGCAGCTACCCGACGACCGCTGGGGCTACATCGACAAGCGCGGCGAACTGGTCTGGCTCGACGAGACCGGGCGGATCACCGTGCTGGGCGATTTCCACGAGCAGTATGCGCGTGTGAAAGCGCGCATGAACAACGACACCGAGGTCTGGGGCTACCTGACGCGGGCGTTTCGCTGGCGGATCGAGCCGGGGTATGAGGATGCGCGCGACTTCCACAACGGGATGGCGGCGGTGAAGGTCGACGGCCGATGGGGCTTTGTCTACGCCAACGGCCGGTGGGCGATCGAGCCGCAGTTTGAGGCGGTCGACGACTTTGACGACGCGGTGGCGTCGAATGATTTTGAGGAGCCTTCGGGCCGAGACCGTGACCGGCGAGACCAGTCGCGTCGGCGGACGGGGCGCGAGCTTCAGACGACCGGGCTCTACGCGCTGGTGAAGCAAGACGGCCGCTGGGGCTATGTCAACCGCGCGGCCAACGGCGGGCTCGTCCCGCAGTTCGAGGGAGCCGAGCCGTTCTACCTCGGTCTTGCCCGGGTCTCGCGGGGCGATAGCTTTGCGTACATCAGCGAGTCGGGGCAGGTGATCTTCGACCCCGAAGCCGCGAGCGAAGGGCTCATCAACCGCACGATCGAGGACCGCGCCCGCCAGGACGCGCAGCGCGACATCCGCCCGCTTTCCAACAGCATCGAGTCGGCCCCGCCGCCGCGCGAGCCGGCCGACGTCCCGTACCCGCCTGAGCATTTGTACGACGAAATCCTGCCGCGCCCGACGGACTGATCGCCATTCGCATTTTTACGAATAACACACCCCGTTTTCTCACGGGGTTTTTCTTGACGCCGATCACACCGGACACCCGATACCAGCCCAGACACGGCCGCGGGATGCACGGATTGCATCCCCACACGCTGCCGTGGCCGGTCGTATGCGGGAACTTCCAAAACCCGAAATACTTATGCCCCGCGGCGCGTCTTAACGGGTGAAGCGGCATACGATTGATTGATCGAGCCGACTGGCAAGACGACCTCCGGCCCGAAAGGAGACACCATGAGCCAGCACCAACCCATCCACATCCCCGACTACTTCCCCGGCGAACTGCCCGCCTTCCGCGTGGGCCAGATCGTCCGGCACAAACGCTACGGCTACCGCGGCGTCGTGGTGGACTTCGACATGGCCTGTTTGGCCGACGAGTCGTGGTACGGCAAGAACAAGACCAAGCCCGACCGCGAACAGCCCTGGTACCACGTCCTGGTCCACGGCAGCAACGGCAACACCTACGCCGCCGAGGACAGCCTCGTCGCCGACGCGCTGGACGAACCCATCGAGCACCCGCTCGTCAGCGTCTTCTTTGAAGCCGTCGACCACGGCCAGTACGAACGCAACGACGAACACTGGCCCGGCTGGAACGGGTAAAGGCAAACGACAATCTGAGCAAGCACAACACCCCTGGAAGTCCGGGGGTGTTTTTTTGTATGAGGGTGCCACATAGCGGTGCTATGTGTGGAACTCAATGATGATTGCGTGAACAGCACATAGCTCCGCTATGTGGCACCCGGCACCCGGAAACGCTCTTCTACACCATCGGCGTCCCCGCCGGGGCGCCTTCGAGTTGGAGGCGGCGCTGGGCGGTGGCGCGTGGGTTTTCGATGTCCGGGTACACGTCCTGCGCTTCGGGGACGTGCTTGACGAAGTGGTCGAAGAGGAAGCGGTTGACGCTCGAGGCGTGCGTGAGGTTGAGAGTATGTCGGCCCAGCTCGACGACTTCGTCGGCGTGGTCGGCGGCGTCGATGACCCAGTCGTGCTGGCCGTGGATGTGGTAGGTCGGCGGGCTTGGCCGGGTGGGGTCGGGCTTGACGCCGGGCCAGTCGAGCGCGGCGCGGCCGGCCCACTTGATAAATGCGGAGTCCATGTCCTTGGCCATCGCACGGGCGAGCGTTTTGCCATCGTCGTCCAGGCCGTCGCGCATGGCGTAGAGGAGCGCCCCCAGCGCGGCGGTCTTGTTGGCCGAGGACGCGGGGACGAACCGCCCCAGCAACTCACCGGCCTGGACGGGCAGCCGCCAGCGGTCGGGCTTCTGCGTGCTGGCGATCAGCAGGACGACGCGCGGCGTGGGCTCGATCACGCGGGCCATCTCCTGTGCGACGACGCCGCCCAGCGAGAGCCCGCCCAGCGCGAGGGGCCGGTCGTCATCGGGCTTGCTGAGCAGCCGGGCCCAGCGTTGTGCGTAGTGCGCGATCGACTCGCCGGCCTCGGGCTTGAGCCAGTCGGGTGTTTCGAGCCGGTCGCCGAACGCGCGTCGCTGCGGGCCGAAGATGCGCCCGTCACAGCCGTAGCCGGGCAGCAGGATCATCCGGCCGGGGAAGGTGAGTTCTTGCATGGGTGCAGTTTATCGTGCGAAAGGGGGTAGGAATAGCCGCGTTGCTACGCAACGCCGGTCTGCGTGCAGTTCAATGCGTCGGCGTCGCTCAGGCACTGCGTAGCAGTGCGGCTGTTTAGCGCTGCAGTCATTGGGTGCAAGCGCAAAGATGCGCATGAAAAAGCCCCGCGCGGGGGCGCGGGGCTTAGGATTCTGGGGGCTCACACAGGCAGGATGCCTGTGCCACTGAATCAGTCGCCCAGCGGCTGGCGGTCGTCTTCGACGTTGGGGGTCGAGGCGAAGCCCAGCAGCTCGATGGTGAAGCGGAGCGTGGCGTTCTGGGGGATACCGCCGCCGCGGGGGTCGGGGTAGCCGCGTTCGCCGTAGGCCAGGTCGGGGGGGATGATGAACTCGTACTTCGAGCCGACGACCATGAGCTGAACGCCCTCGGTCCACCCGCCGATGACGCGGTTGAGCGAGAACTCGGCCGGCTGGCCACGCTGGTACGAACTGTCGAAGACAGTGCCGTCCGTCAGTGTGCCTTCGTAGTGGCAGGTGACCACATCATTTTCATCAGGCGTCGCACTATCGCCAAACTCACCGACCTCGATAACGCGGTACATCAGGCCCGACTCGGTTTCGATCCAGCCCTCTTCGTCGGCCATGACGCCCGCGCGGTACGCCGCGCCTTCGTCGAGCAGCTTCTGGAGCTGACGCTGCTGAACGAGGTAGCTGAAGGCCTGGACGGTTTCCTGGATCTCTTCGTCGGTCAGCCGGGTCTCGGGGCGTTCTTCCCCGGCTTCCTCGGCGGCGAGCACCGCGAGCGCTTCGCGGACGCCGGCCATGTACTCGTCAGGCTGCAGCACGACGTCGCGGTTGCGGTAACCGTTGCCGACGAGGTAGCCCATCGCCCGGCTCTCGTTGTCCTCGGCCGCACCCGCGCGGATGCCCTCGATCAGCGCTTCGATATCCGTGTCGGGCTGGGCGCGGACGATGTTGCGGCCAAGCTCGTAGCCCCCTGCACGGTCATCGTTTTCTTCCGCGGCGCCGGCCCGGATACCTTCTTCGTAGGCGGCGAGGTCGAGGTCTTCGACGTTGCGGGTGATCTGCCCGCCGTCGATACGGCCGATGACGTTGCACACACGGGCGTCCATCGACGCGAAGCCGTCCTCGTCGGGGTAGGCGGTCTCGTCGTCGAGTTCGTAATGTGTGCCGTCTTCGCGGTGGATCGCGGTCGGGCTGTGCTCGTGGGCGTCGGCGGGGTCGTCCTGAGCGACCACGGCGGCCCAGGTGCCGGCGGTGAGGACGGCGACGGCGGCGACAAGGCCGCTGGCGTGTTTGCGGTACATACAACTGCTCCAAAACATGGGTGAACGGCGGCAGCCTCTAACGTGCCACGGCCGAGGGGAGGACGTCAAACCGGCCCGGCATTATACGCCACGTCGCGCCCTTGCCGTTGGCCTACAATGCCTGCCACCCCAATAGGAGCCGACCATGCCCTTGGCCACGATCGCTTTCGGACTCATCCTCATGGTCGCCAGCATCGGCACCTACGCCAGTGCAGACGACCCCGAGCTCATCGCCCTGCTCCCGGCCGTGCTGGGGCTGCTGGCACTGGCCTGCGGCGTCGCCGCGCTCATCAAGAAGAACCTCCGTATGCACTTCATGCACGTCGCGGTGCTCCTGGCCCTCGCGGGCGTCCTGGTCCCGCTGTGGCTGCTCGTCAGCTTCCTGGCGACCGAACTCCAGGGCGACGAAGGGCTCAAACTCATCCGGATCTTCGTCACCGTCACGGTCTCGGGGCTTTACCTATTCGCCGCAATCCAGACATTCGTTTCAGCCCGCAGAAAACGGAAAGCTGATAAGGCCGCGGGCAAGACCGAAACCGCTTGAACGCGCATAATATGCCCGGCCGACCCCGGCCCCGGCCCACCCCCCACCGAACCCGGAACCCGACTTGCCCCTGCACGAACCCCTCCACTGCCGACTCGACGCCTTCACCGCGTTGCGTGACCAGATGCCGGAACTGGAAACAACGCGCGGGCTGGTGCGTGCGGCGGTCGCGGTCTCGATGCACGAGCTCGACCACGCCGACATCATCAACGTCGAGATCGAGATCGACGACTACGCCCGGCAGGTGCTGGACCGCGTCAACAACCCGCACGACGCGCGGGCGCTGGTCGCGCATACGCACCACATCCTCTTCGAAGAAGCACGCTTCCGCGGCAACCTCGGCGATTACGACAACCCAAGGAACAGCTACCTCGGCAGTGTGCTCCGGACCCGACTGGGCCTGCCCATCACACTGTCCCTGCTGTACAAGGCCGTCCTCGACGGCGTCGGCGTCGCCTGCCACGGCATCAACGCCCCGGGACACTTCCTCGCCGCATTGCCCGCCCACGCAACCGCCCAGATCGTCGGCGACGACCCCATCACCTTCATCGACCCCTTCGCAGGCGGCCGACTGCTCACCCGCGAAGAGGCGATGCAGCGTGTCCACCAGACCTCGCCCCACGCCTTCCTCGAAGACGGCGACCCGCTCACCATCGCCAGCCACAAGCAATGGCTCCTCCGCCTTCTCCGAAACCTGATCACCGGCTTCGAACGCCGCGGCGAGCACGGAGACACCGCCGCCATGCTCGAAATGACCCGCATGGTCGAAGAAACCGCGTGAGTGAGATTGGGTCTAGGGCCTGGGGTTTCGGTTGGGACAGTGAGACAACGCACGACCTAAAAGCCTGTGCAGTATCCCTGTCTGTGCGATGCGCTGGAATACGCTAGCCCCGAGACCCGACAAAAAAGCGGCCCACGGAACTGGGGTAAACGTTCCGCGGGCCTGAGGGGGTGGGCTGTGTTTTCCCCGGCGAACACCACAACAACACGCCGCCCGCCCAATCTATTCCCACTCCCATCCAACTCTGCCAACTCCCCCTAAAGCCCGGCCATGGCCATGGCCGGGCCTCCCGACACCCATCAAAACAAGCATCACCATCCCCCCAAGCCCGCGCGTTAGAATCGCCCCGTGCCGCGAGCGAGAAAAACGAATCCCGACGCACCCAAGTGGGCCACCTGGTCAAGCGACCGGCTGATGCAGCTGCGGCTATGCGACCTCGGCGTCGAACTCGCCGACTGCCCCGACCTGCTCGCACACCTCGACCAGCTCCACGACGAACTCGCACGGCGTGGCATCAAGCGTTTCAAACCCCACGCCTGGTTTTCGTCCGAATGGTTCAGCCCCGACGGCATCCCCGGCATCGCCATCCCCTTCTACCTCGCGCACCCCCGCCTCGCCAAGCTCGAAAAAGCGCAGATGCTCACCGTCGAAGGCGGCACCCGCCGCACCTGCCTGCGCATCCTCCGCCATGAAGCGGGCCACACCCTCTGCTCCGCGTACCGCCTGCACCGCCGGCAGAAGTTCCGTGAGCTCTTCGGCTCCGTCGCCGAGCCCTACCCCGAAGCCTACAAGCCCGACCCGGCCTCGCGTGACTTCGTCACCCACCTCGACGCGTGGTACGCCCAGGCCCACCCCGCAGAAGACTTCGCCGAAACCTTCGCCGTCTGGCTGGGCCAACCCGCACGCTGGCGCAGGACCTACGCCGGCTGGCCCGCGCTGCGCAAGCTCGAATACCTCGACGACCTCATCCACGAGATCGGCGACAAGCCCCCGCCCATCCGCACCCGCCGCAAGGTCGAGCCGCTGCATCAACTCGCAACCACACTCGAGCAGCACTACCAGCGACGGCGGTGGTTCTATGCCGACAGCTTCCCCGACTTCTACGACCGCGACCTGCTCAAGATTTTCAGCGCCGACGCCGACTTTCGGCTACGCCCCACCGCTGCGAGCTTCCTCCGCAAAAACAGGCCAGAACTGCGCAACGACGTCGCCCGCTGGACCGGCGCCCACGCCTACTCCATCGACCAGGTCCTCCGCGACATGATCGACCGCTGCAAAGAGCTCAAGCTCCGAGTCGCCGTCCCTGAGGCCCAGGCCAAACGCGACGCACGCATGATGCTCACCGTGCAGACCATGAACTACCTCCACGCCGGCCACCACCCCGTCGCGCTGTAGCGCTCCTCAATCACGCCGACGCTGAGTCCGCGAAGCGTCTGGTATCCCCCGGCATCGCGTAGCGATGCGGCTATTGCGCCACACATATGTGCCACACGTAACCGCGCCAAGCACGACGCTTATCGGACCCGCCCCGATAAAACCGCGCCCACACCTCGCCCTACCCGCCACGCGTTATCGGCTCGAAGCGCCGCCCTTATTGCCCCGCAACCCGGCCCTAAGATGCGTCGATCCTATCCCTGTCGATCCGTCTGCGCCCACCAACACGCACACCATGCCCGCCAAGCAACGCATCCTGCTCCTGTCCCACCCCGACTGTGTCCCGCCCGACACGATCGATGGGCTCACCGATGCGCAGATGGCGCCCTTCAAGACCGAGTTCGATGTCACCGCTACCCTCCGCGACATGGGACACGACACCCGCGTGCTCGGCGTGTCAGGCGACTTCGCACGCATCCGCGACGCCATCGACGAACACAAGCCCCACGTCGTCTTCAACCTCCTCGAAGAGTTCGCCGGCGTCGGCGTGTTCGACGCACACGTCGCCGCCTACCTCGAAGCCATCCGCCAGCCCTACACCGGCTGCAACCCCCGCGGCCTGATGCTCGCGCACAACAAAGCCGTCTCCAAGATGATCTGCCGGTACCACCGCATCCCCGTCCCCCGCTTCCACGTCTACCCCCTGGGCCCCCGCAAGGTCCGCCGGCCCAAAAACCTGCCCTACCCGCTGTTCGTCAAGTCACTCACCGAAGAAGGCAGCGTCGGCATCTCCGAGGCCAGCGTCGTCAACTCCGACGAACAGCTCGCCGAACGCGTCGGCTACATCCACCGCACCGTCGGCACCGACGCACTGGCCGAGCAGTACATCGACGGCCGAGAGCTCTACATCGGCGTCATCGGCAACCAACGCCTCGACACACTCCCCGTCTGGGAGATGGACTTCGGCACCCTCCGCGACGGCGCACCACGCATCGCCACGACACGCGTCAAGTGGGACCCCGACTACCAGAAGAAAATCAAGCTCGACACCGGCCCCGCCAAAGACCTGCCCAACGGGCTCGCAGAAAAACTCCCCAAGCTCGCCAAACGCGCCTACCGCGCGCTCCAGCTCTCCGGCTACGCACGCATGGACTTCCGCCTCGCGCCAGACGGCAAGGCCTACCTCCTTGAAGCCAACCCCAACCCCCAACTCGCCTACGGCGAAGACTTCGCCGAGTCCGCCGAAACCGCCGGCCTCCCCTACGACAAGCTCCTGACGCGCATCCTAAACCTCGGCAAACGGTATCGCTTGGTCGGTCAAGTCTAAAACGTAGTGTGGGTGGAGCGAATCCGCGAGCGATACCCACCACACGCTACCAACCCATCTTGTGTCTCGCGGTGGGTATCGTCGCGGACTCCTCCACCCACCCTTGTATGTTGATCGTCAGTGTCTCGTTCAACGTTAGTCGCCCCCGGCCCGGCGAGCGTCGTGAGCCGGGCCGGGGGCGGCGGCTGGCCGCGAGGTCGTCCCACCCTAGGCCCGCGAAGCCGATCTGTAGCGTG
>JBCCWH010000038.1:0-29043 GCA_039193915.1 Planctomycetota bacterium | reverse complement strand
CGGGCTTCTTCGAGGCCTTGCTGGGTGCAGGTGAGGCAGATGACCGAGCCGTGGTGGCCTTCGGTCATGGGGTTGGCTTGGGTCTCGTCGTAGGCGTCCCAGTCGGTGCCGCAGAAGTCGCAGGAGATGATGAAGCCGTCGGGGGTGGTGCGTTGCATGGGGGGATCGTACCAGACGCTTCGCGGGCTCAGCGTCGGCGTGGGGGGGAGGTTGTTGGTTGCTTGATCCGCACCTTCGCTTCGCTCAGGTACGGCTTGGGGGAGTTGGTTTTCTTCCTACACCCTACACCCTAAGCCCTACACCCTACTCCCTCCTATTCAGCAGGCCGAACTTGTACTCCAGTTGGAGGACGAAGTGTGGGTCGGCGTTGTCGATATCGGGGCCTTGGGCGGTCCAGCGGTAGAGGGCTTCGAGGAGGCGGGCGTCCCAGTCTTCGTAGCCGGTGCCTTCGCCGAGGATCTCGGCCTCGACGACCTGGCCCTGGTTGTCGAAGACGATGCGGACGAGCGTGTCGCGCGGGGTGGCGGTAAGGCGGGCGGTGGTCGAGCCGCGGCGGATGCGGGAGGTGTTGACGCGGACGCCCTGGCCCACGAGCACGTTGCCCTCTTCGAGCCGGAGCGGGTCGGGCTGGTTGTCGGTGGGGTCGGCCTCGGCGTCGTCGCGCGGGGCGCGGGTGGTCTCCTGCGCCTCGCTGGGGTTGCTTGGCGGCACCGGCTCTCCCTCGGGCCTTTCGCTATCTTCCTCGGCCGGGTCGGGCGCAGCCGGGGCGTCGTCGGCTTCGCGATCGGCGTCGCCCTGGCCATCGGTTTCAGTGGGGTCTTCGGACGGGTCGTTGTCGTTGGGCACGTCGCCCGCGCTGTCGTCCATCACCTCGGACGGCTGGTCGGAGTCGTTGTCGTCCGGGTTGGTTGAGTCGGTGTCGCGATCACGCTCGGCGGGCGTCTGGGAATCGGTCTCGCTCTCGGTGTCGGGCGCATCCGGGTCGGCGTCGGATTCAACGAGGTCGTCGCCGGGGTGGCGCGGGTCGTCGTCGTGTTCGGCGGTGTCGGGGCGCAGCGGGCTATTGTCGGTGTCGGTTGGGGTCGGCGGGTCTTCGCCTTCGCGGGGCATGGGCAGGTCGTCGGCGCTGCCCTCGATCCCTTCGACGCGCTGCGGGGGCTGGGCGTTGGGGTCGCGTGGACGCGGCGCGATGTTGGTGTCGGGCGCGTCAGGGACGGGCGGCTGCGGGCGGGCGCTGTCTTGTTCGTTGGGGTCGGTGGGCCGAGCCGGGTCGTTGGGGTCGCCGCCGGGTTGGAGGGCGAGCGCGGGCGGGGCCGGGGGTTTGGGGTCTTGGACGAGGGGCGCGTCAGGGTCGGGGTCGACGAGGTTCTGGATCGCGGGCTGGATGGTTTCGGAGAGCCGGGCCATGTGGGCTTCGACGCGTTCGTGCTCGATCCACGCGACGGTGAGGCGCGGGTCGTTGTCGGGTTCGCCGAGGTCGGGGTCTTCGTAGGCGGGTTGCTCGGCGAGGAGCATGATGGGCACGGCGAAACTGTTGTTGTTCTCGAACGGGCCTTCGTCGACCGCGTCGCCATCGTCGGCGACGACGATGAGGTGCCACTGGCCGGGCGTGTAGAGCGGCTCGTTGGGGATGGTGACGAACACGGCCGGCTCATCGACGCGCTGCTGCGCGGGCAGCGGCGTGGCGGTGTGCTGCACGGTGAGGAGCGTGTCGGCGGCGTCGAGTGTGTCGTCGCGCGACAGGTAGACGGCGTCGTGCCTGCCGCCGGGCCCGGAGACATCGCTATCGACCGAGCCGAGGTTGGCGGCCGTCCACTGGACGCGGAAAGGTTTGTTGAGCGTCGCGCTGCCGGGCGCGACGATGGCGGCGATGGCGAGGTCGGGCAGGTCGGTGTCGAGCAGCTCGATTGGCTGGGTGTGGTAGCCGGCGGTGAAGGACGGCTGGTCGAGGACCTGGTCTGCGTCGGCGACGAGGATGAGGTGGTAGGTGCCGGGCGTGATGCGCGGGAGGTCGAGCGCGACGCGGTTATGGTCGTAGGTTTCGCCGGGGGCGAGCGGGCTTCGCCGCGCGAAGTCGCGCAGGGGGAGGTCGCGTTCGTCGAGGACTGTGTTGGTGGAGAGGTAAACGGCGTCGCGCCAGCCGCCCCGGCCGTCGGGCGTGGAGGCGTAGCCCGGGCCACGGTTTTGGACGGTGTAGTCGAAGAAGGCCGTGCCGCCGGCGATAGCTTGGTCGGGGCGTGTAGTGCGGGTGATCTGGAGTTCGGGGCGCTCGTGGCCGTCGATGTAGATGGGGGCAGCGCGGGTGTTGTTGTTGCGGTTGGTGTCGGGGACTTGCTGGTCGACGTCGGCTTGATAGATCAGCCAATACGGGCCGTCGGCGTCGGGGGGGAGTGTGGCGTCGATCGTGGGCACAGCCAGATCTATCAGACTCGCATGCTCGTCAGAAATGCCTGGCATCCGCACATCGCCCAGCAATCGATCCGCTTCATCAAGAACACGATCACGCGACATCCAGAACGCATCTCGGCGATCAAAATTCGACCACCCCAACTGCTGCCCGCTTCGGAGTTCACCAGCGTGTGCGGTCAATGCAAACTCTTCCCCCGCGAGCGCAAAGCTTGGCGCATCGATCGAAACCGCTACGAGGTCGACAACTTGCTCTGCATTCCCACCCCCCGCCGACACCACCCACGGCAGCACCGCCGCGTGCAACGCAACCGCCAGCGCGAACGCGATCGGCAGGGTCGGGTTGAGCTTCCGCTTGGGCATAGGGGTCAGGAGTGGATTGGGTTTAGGTCAGGACGATCACGCGGTTTTCTGGGGGAGCTTGGACTGGTTGCTTAAGCAACCAGTCCGGGCGTCGCGTTTACATTCCCTATCGGCTCTGACGCACCTACCGGGCTCCGGTTTCCCCGCCGAACTCCGGGAACTGGATCTCCTCGATCCCCGAGCGTTCGATTCGGCCGATCAACTGCATGTACTGCTCCACCCGGTCGCGGTCGCCCTGGCCCGACTCCACGGTCAGCACCACCGGCGGTCGATCCGCCCGGCCCGCCAACTCCGACAACGCCGCATCCAATTCATCGTCCGGTACGACCAAACCATCAATCGCCACCGTACCCGATCGGCCCAGCTCGATCAGCACCAGCGTGTCCGTCTCGGATTCGCCCCCGCCCTCGACCGACGCGAGCGTCACACCCGTCGTCCGTACCTGCACCAGCACCACCATCGCCACGATGAAAAACGTCAGCAGCAGGAACACCACATCGATCAGCGGCATCAGCTCCACGCGGGGCGACAGGTCATATCGGCGAACACGGCGCATCCACCCATTGTAGCCGGTCCGCCCCGCCCCACCGTTTCAGAACCGCCCCGACCCTTGACCTTTGCACAGGATCGGCCATACTGACGTCGCGTCTTCTCTCGACCCATCTCCAGGATCCCGCCATGCCTGACGAAACCCAAGACAACCCTGACGAATCCCCCGAAGCTCAGGCGAACCCGGAAACACCACCGACCCCGCCCGCACCCGCGCCCGCAGCGGCCGATGAGGCGACATCTTTCGCAGGCTTGTCCGAAGAAGAAAAAACCATGGGGATGCTCTGCCACCTGCTCGGGCTACTCACCGGGTTCGTCGGCCCGCTGATCCTCTGGCTGGTCAAGAAGGACGAGTCGAGATTTATTGATGACCAGGGCAAGGAAGCGCTGAACTTCCAGATCATGATGATCATCGGTATGTTCGCCAGTGGTATCCTGATGTTCGTCTGCATCGGGTACTTCACCTTCCTGGCCCTGTTCGTGATCGATGTCGTCTTCACGATCCAGGGCACACTCAAGGCGAAGGAAGGCATCGCCTACCGCTACCCGCTCAACCTGCGTCTGATCACTTAGCCGTCGCTTGCTTGACGGTCGCGGATAGACTGACCCCCTCGCGGGACATTGCGCGTCGCCCGCTCAACCTGTATGCCAAGGCCCAACCGTTGGAAGACACCCCCGAAGGCAACCCGATGCACGAACACGACCCGACGGTGCCACCGCCGCCACCCCCACCAACTGGAACTGCGGGCGCACCGGGGGCCTACCCTGCCGCGACAGCGTCCCCCGGCATGGGCGGCATGCCCAAGAAGCCCGGCAAGCTACAGGCCGTCGCGATCATCATGCTCGTCTCGGGCATCTTCAATCTGATCTACGCCGTGGTCATGCTCATCATGGCGTTTGCCACCTGTGTCACGATCGTCCTCTTCCCGCTGCTCCTGGTGGCAGGCATCCTCGAAATCATCCACGCGACCAAGCTGCTCAAAGACCCGGTCGAGGCGTACAAGCCCGCCACCGCCATCGCCGTCCTCGAGATCTGCTCCATCCTCGGCTGCAACGTCTACTCGCTGGTCGCCGGCATCCTCAACCTCATCTTCTGGGGCGACCCGGACGTCAAGCAGTACTACCGCGATGTCGCGATCGCACGTGGGTATCAGCCGCAGGTCTGACGGTGTAAAAAGAGGTCGGACATAAAAAGGGGTCGGGAGTCTTTTTCTTACGGGCTGCGGCAAATTCCCACGTTTCTTATGAAAAAGACTCCCGACCCCTTTTTATGTCCGCAGCGACCCCCACGCCGCGCGGATGGCGTCGTCCGGGGTGTCATCGACGACGCTCACCGCGCCCAGCCGATCGGGCAGCACCAGCCGGACCCGGCCGTCGCGGACTTTCTTGTCACTCCGCATCACGCCCAGCAGGGTGTCGTCGTCGGCCAACCGATCGCTCGATGTCGGCAGGCCGAGGCGTTTGAGCAGCGCGACCAGTTGATCCCAGACCGATGCGTCGCAGCGGCCGGCATCGACGGCTAAGCGTGTGGCGGCGACCATGCCCAGCGCGACGGCCTCGCCGTGGGAGTACGGGTCGGCGTCGGCCGACTTGTCCTGGGTCGCCTCGATCGCGTGCGCGAAGGTGTGGCCGAAGTTCAGGTGCGCCCGCACGCCCTGCTCCTTCTCGTCCTCCTGCACGACCGCGGCCTTGATCGCGACGTTTCGACGCACAAGTTCGACGAGCGTATCGCTGTCGAGCGCGAGGATCGCCTCGGCGTGTGCATCGATCCAGTGGAACAGCCCGGCGTCGCGGATGACGCCGTGCTTCACGCACTCGGCCAGCCCGCCGCGCAGCTCGCGCGGGGGCAGCGTCTTGAGCGTGTCGGGGTCGATCAGCACGACGGCCGGCTGGTGGAACGCGCCGACCAGGTTTTTGCCTTGCCGGGTATTGACGCCGGTCTTGCCGCCGACGGAGGCATCGACCATCGCCAGCAGGGTGGTCGGGCACTGGACGAACGGCACACCGCGCAAGAGTGACGCGGCCGCGTACCCCGCGACGTCGCCCGTGATCCCGCCCCCGACCGCGATGACCGGGCTCCGGCGTTCCATCCGGTGGTCGAGCATCGTGTCCAGCAGCGACGCGACGGTGTCGAGGGTCTTGCGCGATTCGTTCGCGGGCATCGGGCAGAGAACCGCGTCGTACCCCGCAGCGGCGAGCATGCCGCAGGCCTCGTTGCCGTAGGTTGCCGCGACCGCTTCATCGACCACCACCGCCGCCCGCGCGTGCGGCGCAACCGCCGCGACCCGCTCCCCGGCCTGCATCAAAACGCCCGGCTCGATCACGATGTCGTACGCGTGCTGCGGCAATGTCAGACGGATAGTTGGCATAAGTTGAGTTTAGTTAGGAAATGTACGAATGACGAATACACGAGGGAATGACCCATGACCAATGACCAATGACCAATGACCAAATCTAAGAACGTGTACGAGAAGTTGTTTAGCCGCCGCCCAGCGGGCGGCGCGTCGGGTTACCGGGTCATCACACGCCGCCCGTTGGGCGGCGGCTAAACTTGGTCATTAGTCATCCATCTTTTTCCTTCGCCTGCAGGTACGCCAGCGCCTCGGCCGGGTCTTCGGGCAGGTCCGGATCGATTGCTTCTTCGTCCTCCTCGTCCCCGCCGTACCCACGCTCACGGCGGCGCTGCTCGGCCAGGGCCTGCGAGTGGGCGCGGCCGGCGTTGGCCTTGCGCGACAGGAATACACGCATGCCGTAGTACCCCCCCGCCACGAGCACGACCGCGACGATGATGATCTTGTTGCGGTTCGAGCCGCCGCCCGCGCCGCCGCTGCCGACCACTTCACGCCCCCCGCCGACGAAGGTCAGAAACTCCAGCAGCCGGCCCTCGCGGTTGGGCACCGCCCAGACCTTGTAGAACCTGGCCGACACCCGGACCCGCTGCCCGTTGCGTGGCGGCTGGATCGCGCCGTCGGGGTCCACGAAGTAGACCATCACCACATCGTCGTCGCCTTCGCCGACCTTGATCCCCCAGCCCGTGACCTGGTCGCCCCACCGCGTCCGCGTCAGGTGGTCTCGGCTGTCTCGCTCGGCCGTCGGGTAGCGGACCTGCTCAACGAACCGCCCCTCGATCAAAAACACATCCCCACGCACCTCACGCGGGTGCTCGGCCAAATAGGTGTAGTCCGGTGTCGCAGGCGTCGCGGCCCCACGCTCCCCGGCAAAGTCCCCCGCGTCCCAGCCCGCCGCGTTCTCCAGCAGCACGTAGATCGCCGGCCCCCCGTCCAGCGCCAGGTCACCATCGGTCGCGTTGTCCTCCAGCACCTCACGCTGCGCCTCGGTCAGTTCCGGCGCGGCGGCTGCCTCAGGCATCACTGCAATCAAGGTAATCACGAAACCAAGCCAACATCGTCTCATCCGCTCAGTTTAGCGGGGAACGGGGTTGAACCGCCAAGACGCCAAGTTCGCCAAGGAAGGCAGGCGGAACAATGCATTTATACGCATCCCGCCCACAACACGTGCTTCCGGGGTGCCACACAACTGCCCTGCTTGCAGGGCTGCTGTGTGAGGATGAAACGTTGAACGGGGTGTCGGCACACAGCAGGCCTTCGGCCAGTTGTGTGGCACCCCGGTAGCACGCCATTGTTTTGCAGGAACCGTGTTAGCCACAAAAAAGCACAGAAAGCACAAAGCCGGGGCATTCAACCTTGTGATTTTTGTGCCTTTTTGTGACCAACCTGTCTTGCTGCCTCCCTTGGCGTCTTGGCGTCTTGGCGGTTCAACCACTGCCCCCCGCATCCGCTATCATGCGCGGTTTCCCATTGCGCTATCGCCTCGCCGAAACCCCCTCCCACGAGCCGGCCATGACTGCTAACCCCTCCGCCGACGTCGACCCCACCGCCGCCGCCATCGCCGACATCCCCGACGCCGCCCGGGGCCAGGTCGTCCCCATCCTCGACTTCGGCAGCCAGTACGTCCAGCTCATCGCACGCCGCGTCCGCGAGCAAGGGGTCTACTCCATGCTCGTGGGCCCGCAGATCACCTACGAGCAGCTCAAGGCCCTCAACCCCAAGGGCATCATCCTCAGCGGCGGGCCATCGTCCGTCAACGACGAAGGCGCGCCCAAGCCCGACCCCCGACTCTTCGACCTCGGCGTCCCCGTGCTCGGCATCTGCTACGGCATGCAGGTCGGATGCGAACTCCTGGGCAGCGAAGTCGACAACGCACAGGCCCGAGAGTACGGCGGGGTCAAGCTCCACATCACCGACGACGACGACATCCTCAGCCGGGTCCCCGAACACACCACCGCGTGGATGAGCCACGGCGACCAGGTCCAGACCCTCAGCGACGACTTCATCCCCCTGGCCACCACCGGCACCTGCCCCTACGCCGCCGTCCGCCACAAGACCAAGCCGTTCTACGGCGTGCAGTTCCACCCCGAAGTCACCCACACGCCCCACGGCAGCGACATCCTCTCCAACTTCCTCTTCCACGTCTGCGACTGCGACGGGTCGTGGAAGATGGCCAACTACCTCGAACACGAGATCAGCCGCATCCGCGAGAAGGTCGGCGACCAGCAGGTCATCTGCGGGCTCTCGGGCGGGGTCGACTCGGCCGTCGTCGCCGCCATGCTCCAACGCGCCATCGGCAAGCAGCTCACCTGCATCTTTGTCGACAACGGCCTCCTGCGCAAGGGCGAACGCGACTTCGTCGAGACCACCTTCCGCGACCACTTCGATATCGACCTCCGCGTCGTCGATGCGGAAAAACAGTTCCTCGACGACCTCGCCGGCATCAGCGACCCGCAGGAAAAACGCACCCGCATCGGCCACCGGTTTATCGATGTCTTCAAATCCGCCTCGGCCGAGGTCGCTTCAGCGGCCGGCCAGCAACCCAAGTTCCTCGCTCAGGGCACGCTCTACCCCGACGTCATCGAGTCGGGCCACGGCTACGCCGGCACGGCCGCGAACATCAAGCTCCACCACAACGTCGGCGGACTCCCCGAACAGCTCGGCTTCGACCTCGTCGAACCCCTACGCAACCTCTTCAAAGACGAGGTCCGCCAGCTCGGGCTCGTGCTCGGCCTCCCCGAGGCGATGGTCTGGCGCCACCCCTTCCCCGGCCCGGGGCTGGCGGTGCGCGTGATCGGCGAAGTGACCAAGCCGCAGCTCGAACTCCTACGCGACTGCGACGAGATTTTGTTGGAGGAGATCGTCGCGAACAACCTCTACCGCCGGACGGCGCAGGTGTTTGCCGTGCTGCTGCCGGTGAAGAGCGTGGGTGTGATGGGCGATGGCCGAACGCACGAGCAGGTCGTCGCGGTGCGCGCGGTGGAGAGCCAGGACTTCATGACCGCCGACTGGGCACGGATTCCTTACGACGTCCTCGCAACGATCAGCAACCGGATCATCAACGAGGTCCGCGGCGTCAACCGCGTGTGCTACGACATCTCGTCCAAGCCCCCGGCGACGATTGAGTGGGAATGAGCGGGGAATGGCGGATGGCGGATGGCGGATGGGCGATAGCGGATGTTCGCCGCACACCCATCCGCCATCCGCTATCGCACATCCGCCATTCCTTCGTAACACTGCTATCCTGCACCGCGTCCTTCCACCCTGTCGCTTCGTGTTCTCAGGGGTTTTGTCATGCCATTGGTTGCCCAAGTCTCGGACCTCCACCTCTCGCCGCGCGTGCCCGCGCGGCAGGCGCAGGCGGAGCAAGTCATCGCCGGGATCAACGCGGCCAAGCCTGACCTCACCGTCGTCACCGGCGACCTGACGGATGACGGGTGGGAGAGGCCGGAGGATTTGGTGTGGGCTAAAGACTGGCTTACAGAGCGCATCGAATCGTACGCTTGGTCACTACCAGGCAATCATGACGTAGGGAACTTTGCGTGTCTTCCAGAAGGTCAGATTACCAACGACAGGTTCGAGCAATGGTCTCGCGTTTTTGATCCGGGCAAGCATGGGTTCGGCGGAACCGGCACATGGATACTCTTAGGCCTGAACAGCATGGTCCTGGGGTCAGACCTTCGATGCGAGCAAGAGCATCTTGACCGATTCGAGCGTGAGTTGAACATCGCGATCAAAGCTCGAGTAAACCTGGCACTTTTCATACATAGCCCTTTGTTTATTCGCACTCCGAATGAATCCACTAACGCTGCAACGGAGTACTGGCTAGGCCCAGAGGACCCACGACAAAGAATCTGGAAGCGGATCAATCAAGCGAATCTTAAACTCATCGGCTCGGGCCATGTCCACCAAACCCGAGGAGAAAAAGGGGTCGGGAGTCTTTTTCACGATGGTGAATCCGAAGCACCCACACCTCCGCAAGAAAAAGACTCCCGACCCCTTTTTCGGGGGGGCACGCACATCGTCTGGGCCCCACCCGCCTCCGGGACGTGGGTGCATGCGCCGGGGCTGCCGAACCCGCCGGCGCCGGAGCGGACGGGGTTTGTGTTGCACCATCTGGGGGACGACGGGTCGGTGAGGAGCGAGGTGGTCGAGTGTGCGCCGATGCTGAAGACGGTGTACTACGACCCGACGAGCAGCGCGGGCTAAAGCCCGGCCGAGGCCTCGGCCGGGGTCGCGCGAGGCGGGGCCGGGCCGTGCGGGGTGAGGCGGCGTGGGCTTGAGTCTCGATAGATAAACTGGGTTAAGCCCGCCCGACCCATAGCACGTTTTTTCGCAACTACGCGAACCCCAGTGCGGGTTAGTCCGTATGGGAACGTATACTTGGACAGGCCTTGCCCGTCCTTGCCCTAGGTGCCGCGAAAGTTGCGGACGACTGAACGCCTGCGGATCACGAGGCTGTGGGCCAGCCCATGCCGTTGCCCGATACGTCGGGCCTGACACCATCACCCCGGTATCAACCCGAGTCCCGGCAACTCGTCGCCGACCAGAGCGACGTCACCCCAGACCACGCAACACCCGGCGGCAGCATGCGACAGCCGCCCTACCGTCATTTATGATCCTCCTGACCAACCCCAACCCTGCCTAACCCGGAGAGCCCGATGCCTCACCTCACCACACACGCCCTGCTCACAGCCCTGCTTGGGCTGGGGCTCGCGAGCCCGACTTTCGCTCAGCAAGCCGAGCCGATCGTTGAAACCGGCACGCTGACCGACACCGACGACAAGCTGGCCGACGAAAGCCCGTTCGACATGTACACCTTCGAGGCCTCGGCCGGCGACCAGATCGTCATCGAGATGGTCTCGACCGAGGTCGATTCGTATCTTGCGCTCGACAGCGACACAATGGACGAGGTGGTCGAAAACGACGATGCCGAAGAAGGCAACACCAACAGCCGGATCGAACACACCGCGACAGAGGACGGCGAGTTCACCGTGATCGCGACGTGCTACGACCCGGCCGACCGCGGGGCGTACACGGTGACGATCACGGTCACACCCGCAGCGGGCAACGTTGATGAAAACGACGACGAAGTGGACAGCGACACCACCGACGACCAAGACAACGAAGCCCCACGCATCGAAGGCACCGAGCTGGTGCTCGACAACAGCGAGCCTCGGGTCGCGGCGGGCACGATCAGCGACGACGACCCCGTCCGCGAAGAAGACGACCGCCACTACGACGCCTACACCTTCGTCGCCGAGGCCGGTGAGCGCGTCGCGATCGACCTGCGTTCCAACGATGTGGACCCCTACCTGGTGGTGATGGGGCCTGGCCTGGATGAGCCCGAGGTCAACGACGACTACAACAACGCCCGCAACCACAGCCGCATCGAGTTTGTCGCCCCCGAGGCCGGTGAGTACACGGTCCACGCCACGACCTACGATAAAGACGACCGCGGCGACTACACCCTGAGCTTTGGCGGTTCGACCTCCGTCTCGGGCGAACTCACCCGCACCGACCCGACCCTGCCCAACGGCGAGCACATCGACTGGTACGACGTCACCTGCGAAGAGGGCCAGCTCCTCATGCTCCAGGTCGACGGCCAGGGCTTCGACACCTACCTCATCCTCGAAGACCCGATGGGCTCGTGGGAAGAAAACGACGACCACGGCGACACCCTCACCAGCCGGATCGAATCCAACATCTTCCAGCCCGGCGAGTACCGCGTCGGTGTCACCAGCTACGAAGGCGGCGAGACCGGCAGCTACACCCTGTCCGCCAGCACCGCGCCCGGCTACCTCGCCACCCCCGTCGCGGGCAGCGGCGTCATCGAAGGCGAGTTCGACGGCAGCGAAGCCTCGCTCAACGGCAACGGCTACGTCGACGCCTACGCCTTCGAGGCCGAGGTCGGCAACACCGTCATCCTCACGCTCGAGTCCGACGAGGTCGACACCGTCCTCAAGATCAAAGGGCCCGGCCAACTCGTCGAGATGAACGACGACTACAACTCGGACAACACCAACTCGCAGATGGCGTTCCGCGTGTCCGAGGCGGGCACGTACTACGTGTCGGCGACGACGTTCCGCTCCGGCGAAAAAGGCGGCTACGCGCTCGACATCAACCTCGACGCCAACAAGTACGACGCCGGCGAATGGGCCGTCAACGAAGGCGGCCAGGTCTACGGCGTGTTTGTCGGCATCAACGACTACCCCGAAGGCGGCAGCGACCTGCCCTACTGCGACGCCGACGCCACCCGCACCGCGCGGGCCTTCCGCCAGCACTTCGGCATGGACCGTGACCACTCGGTCGTGCTGACCAACAGCGACGCGACCGTCGATGAGATCAAGCAGGCCATCGCCGACATCGGCGCACAGGCCGGCCCCGACGACATGTTCGTCTTCTTCTACTCGGGCCACGGCGACCAGGTCGCACGCACCGCCGGCACCGACATCGCCGACCCCGATGGCAACGACGAGACCCTCTCCGTCTACGACGGTGACATCTCCGACGACGAGTTCGCACAGATGCTCGACGGCATCAACGCCGGCACCACCCTCGTCGTGGTCGACGCCTGTTTCTCCGGCGGGTTCGCCAAGGACATCGTCACCAAGCCCGGCCGCATCGGCATCTTCTCCTCCGAAGGCGACTGCCTCTCCATGGTCGCCGAGAAGTATCAGGCCGGCGGCTACCTCTCGCTGTTCTTCACCGACGCGTTCAACAAGGACAAGGACACCGCCGACATCAACGGCGACCGGATGCTCACCGCCCACGAGCTGACCTTCTACCTCCAGCAGCGCTTCGACGAAATCGTCCGCTCGGGCCAGCGCGGCCGAACCAGCCGGCTCTACCCCAGCGGCGCGATCGACCCGGGCAGCAACCTCGGCTACCAGCGCATCCTCAGCGACCGCGACGGCGTCAGCCCGCACATCATCCTGCTGGACTGGTAAACACCCGGCGCGGCAACAACTTTCGTATCCACCCAAGCCCACGCTCAATGAGCGTGGGCTTCTTTTATCAATCGCCCCACATCGCGTGCACTTGTGTTTGTTACGATCTCTCGATGCCATCACTTCGTGAATACACGCTCACACTCCTAATCGCCGCACTCCTCCTCACCGGCTGCGCCTCCACGGGCGGCGACGCGCGCGTCGGTGGGCCGGCACCACCTGTCACCATCGACCTCACCGACCCGGCAACGCTCCCCGCCTCCGTCACGATCGACCTGACCCGACGCGAGTCCTACCTCTTCGCACGCGGGCAGGTCAACGCCACCCACGCCGGGCTCATGCTCCTCGACACCGGCAGCAACCTCACTATCATCGACACGGGCCTGGCCAACCGGCTCGGCCTCGGCGTCCTCGGGGAAGGACGCACACGCGGCATCGCCGGCACCGCAGACTTCGAATTCCGCCAGGTCGACTCCCTCGCACTGGGCGGCGTCGGCCTACCCAACCACCGCATCGCGGCGCTCAGCATGCGCCAACTCACCGGCGGGATCGGCGTCAGCGCCGGCGGGCTCATCGGCTTCAACGCATTCGCCGACCACCCCTTCGCACTCGACTACCCCAACAACACGCTCACGATCTACCGCCGCGACGCCTTCACCCCGCCGGCCAACGCTGAACGCGTCGAGCTCAAGAACTACCGCGGCCTCCCCGCCGTCGTCGCCACCCTCGGCGGCGGGCAGGAGGTCCTCCTCATCCTCGACACCGGCGCCAACAACGCCGTCTCCCTGCCCAGCCACGTGTCCGACTGGCCCCGCATCCTCGCCACCCACACCGCCGGCGCCGGCCGGGCACGCGGCGTCGGCGGCAACATCGATGTGCAGAACACCTGGCTCCGCCGGCTCGATGTCTTCGGCCTACGGCTCGGCGACGTGCCCGTCACCTTCGAGCCCCAGCCCCTCGGCCTCAGCTCCCCCCACTACGCCGTCGGCCGCATCGGCAGCGAAATCCTCGCCTCATTCCGAATCACCTTCGACATGCCAAACCGCGCCCTCTACATCGAGTTCGTCCCCGACGCGCCCCACGACTAAACAAAACGCGCGGACGGGTTGCTTCAGCAACCCGTAAACCCACCAAAACCGCCGATAACCCAACCGCCTCGCTCCGCGCACCGCCCCCGGTCTGCCGATGTCGTACAGGCACGACACACACCGGACACCGCGATGGCACCCCCCACCTACGAACACACCCGCGCCTGGAAGAACGCACTCGCCCTCGTGGCACACGTCTACAAACTCACCCAGCACTTCCCGGCCGAGGAAAAATCCGGCATCGCCGGCGGCATGCGCAAATCCATCGCCGCCCTCCCGCTCAAGCTCGCCGACTGCTGGGCACAGGACGACTACGCCCCCGCCCTCGACGCCGCCAACGCCGGCCACACCCTGCTCCGCGACACCCTCGTCCAGGCACAGGTCGCCTACCACCTCGGCTTCGTCACCAAACACCAACTCGCCGACCTGCGCAAACGCACCGCCAAGACCGCGCATACCCTCGACGCCATGCTCGACGACCTCTTCGAAGACGACACCCCCCAACTCGCCGCGTAACACGGCACGCGGGCAAACTCACAAAACACCAACCCTAAAGCACGGGGCAGCCATCCCCGTGCTTTACCTCGCGTGGTAAGATCACCCAACAACTCAAGCAACCCCAACCCCCAGGAGCAACCATGTCCGACATTACCCTCGACCAGGCCAAGGCCGCCGTCCAAGCCGCCGCCGCCAAGTCCGCCGAGATCGGCACGAAGATGGATATCGCCGTCGTTGACGCCGGCGCAAACCTCAAGGCCTTCATCCGCGAAGACGGCGCCTGGATCGGATCGATCGACATCGCACAGAAGAAAGCACGCACCGCACGCTTCTTCAACATGAACACCGGCGACATCGGCGGACTCAGCCAGCCCGGCGGCGCGCTCTACAACATCGAGCACTCCAACGGCGGGCTCATCACCGTCCCCGGCGGCGTGCCCATCAAGAACAGCGCCGGCGAAGTCATCGGCGCAATCGGCGTCTCCGGCTCCACCGTCGAAGACGACCACGCCGTCGCACAGGCCGGCGCGGATGCCGTGAGCTAAACAACCCAAAACTCAACAACTCAATAGCTCAACAACCTAAAGCACGGGGGTCGCCACCCCCGTGCTTTACTTTCAGTCACCGCGCGTCGGCCAGCATCTCACGCACATCCACCACCGCCATCCCCGCCGCACGCGCCGCCTCGATCCCGGGGTCGGCATCCTCATACGCCCGGCAGCGTGTCGGGTCCACCCCCAGCAGTTCCGCCGCACGAAGGAACGTCTCCGGGTGCGGCTTGTGCTGCGCGACGTCGTCGGCCGTGACCACCGCGTCAAACAGATGCGTCGCCTGGATCGCCGCGAGTGTGCGATCCGCCGCCGCGCGCTTGCCCCCGGTGGCGACCGCCAGCGGCATGCTGCCGTGGTGTTCGAGCGCGACCGCCATCACCGCGTCGATCGGCTGCACATCGTCCACATGCGCGAAAAAACCGTCGTACTTTGCCTTCACGACCTGCTCGACATCGACCGACTTGCCCTGCTCGGCCGCGAGCATCTCAACTATCCGCCACGTCGGCATCCCGCCACAGCGGTAAAACCGGTCTTCAGGAAACGCGAGCCCGTGCGGCGAAAGCACCTCTTGCCACACGATGAAATGCACCGGCATCGTGTCCGCCAGCGTGCCGTCCAGGTCGAAGATCAGGGCATCAGGTTCGTTCATCACATCATCGCAGGATAGGAAGCCCACGCTCACCGAGCGTGGGCCTCGGGACTCAAGTATCAGCAGCGTCTTCTCCCGGGATCACCGCTCCGCACTCGGGGCAGGTGCCCGACGACGCCCGCAGATCGTAGCGGCATTTCACACAGACCTCACGCGGGTCGGGCAACTGCTTGAACACACGCTGCGCGAACTGCTGCCAAAACAAACCCACCACGATAAGCACGCACCCCGCGACCCAGTACCGCGGCTCGACCCACCACGCCAGGAAGAAGCAGCCGGCCAATCCCGCCCACGCAAACGCACGCGGGTACAGCCGATCCTCTTTGGGCAATCGCAGGCACGCGAGGTTCGTGATGCCGTAGTAGATCAGCACGGTAAACGCGGAGAACGACCACGTCGCCTTGACATCGCCGACGAGCGTGAGCCCCGTGATGATTCCGGCGACGAGCAGCACGGCCGGGACGGGTGTTGTCCCGGCCGCGTTCACCTTCGCAAACACCCGCGGCAGGTCGCCGCGTCGCCCCATCGCCAGCGCGACGCGCGAGAGGCCGAGGATGAGGTTGAGCAGCACGCCGAGCATCGCGGTGATCGCGGCGAGGGCGATACACCCGATCAGCCACTGCTGAGCGCCAAACACATACATCGCATACGCAAGGCCATCGGCCGTCATCACGGTATCGAGTTCACCCATCGTCAACACGACCACCAGGCCGATGCCGAGATACAGCACCGTCGAAACCGCGAGCGTTATCCAGATCGCGTTCGGAATCACGCGGCGGGGATTGCGGACTTCTTCACCCAGCGTGGCGATCCTGCCATAGCCCGTAAACGCGACGAACATCAGGGCGGTCGCGGCCAGCAGAGACACCTGGACGTCCCAGTGGGCTGCTAGATAGGTGACGTCACGCCTGACCGCACCGCCATTCAGCGACTGGTAAAACACAAAAACCATCACCACCAAAAGCCCAGCGACCGTCACACTGACAAGCACCGCATTGACCCAGTTCGACCGGCGAATGCCGCAGAGCACAGTCGCCATCACAGCGCCAAGCGCCAGCAGCGCGATCCCGATTTCGAGGTAAACAATGTTCCTAGCCCCCAACCACGCGACTACCTCCGTTGTGATCACGAATTGCCAAGTCAGGTAGTATGAAACCGCAAGCGCCGCCGTCGCCGCGCTCGCGCTCTTCGCTAGAAGGAACATCCACCCCGCCGTAAAGCCGAGTTTGTCGTTGAGGTAGCGGTAGCCGTACTCGTACGTCCCGCCGGCGACCGGGTGCGCGGCGGCGAGTTGGGCGCTGCTGAGCCCGTTGCACAGCGCGAGCAGCGCCGCCAGCACGATCGCCACCAACACCGCCGGGCCTGCGACGCCCGCGGCAATCCCGATCGACACGAACACGCCCGTCCCGAGGATCGAGCCCAGCCCGAGCAGCACGGCATGGAACAGCCCGAGTTCGCGTCTGAGTTGTCCGCCGGGCTGCGCCATGGGGGGGATTGTATGGCGGTACCAGACGCTTCGCGGACTCAGCGTCGGCGTCTGGCGAGTGACGCGCAGCCTTTCGGGGTTGCCTCCGCCCAATAGCCGCGTTGCGTCGCAACGCGGCAAATCAACACGCTAACACTCACTAACCCGTATCACCGCAACGCCAACACGCGCGGCGACTGCATCATCCCGCGCAGCGCCTCACGCTTCAGCTTCACCTGCGCGACGCGCTGGCGCGACTCGCTGATCGCCCGGGTGATGACACGGTGCAGGAAGCCCGGCGACAGGTCGCGCTTGAGCAAAAACGCGTCCGCCCCCGCACGCAGCAGGTCGGCCGTGAGGTAGCCGCAGTCCTCACACGCCGTCGCGATGATCGGCCGCTGCTCCCCCTTGGCGCGGGCGGCGCGGATTACCTCGCACCCGGTCACCGTCGGCATGCCGTTATCGATCAGGATCACGTCCGCGCGTAGCCGACTCAGACGCCGCAGCGCAACCGCCGGGTCCGGCTGGTGATGGAACGCGACGTCGTACTGCTCGACCTGCAGCAGGCAGAGCTCCAGCCGACGCACGTCGGCCTCGGCGGCATCGATACACAAGATAGACAGGGCGTTAGGCATTGTGGGGCTCGCGAGATGCGTGATGTGACATGCCCCTCCGCTACCAGTGTACGCGCCACCCCCCGCATCTCCAAGGATTTCTAAACCGATTGACACCCCACCGCTCGCACTGCGAAACCCCTGCGGCTGCTCGGCAGACACCTCAGAACCCCGGAAAACACGCCAAAAAACGCTACAATCGCCCTCTCACCCCACGGGAACCCCCGACGCGATGAAACTGACGCCCGCCCGTTCGCTCTGCTGTGCCCTGCTCGCCGCGATGTTATCGGGGGGCGGCTGCGAAACCCCACCCGAAACCGGCGACGCCGGCAACACCACCCCGGGCAGCGGACGGGGAACGGGCTCACCCGCAGTGACACACGCCGTCTCCCCCACGACCGCCGCGGTCGATGCCTTCGACGACGCGATCGCGCGCGGGGTCGCCGACGCCGAAGAACGCGCCGCGCTGCTGCAACGCCGATGGTCGGCCGTGCAACGCGCCGTCGTCGCGGCGGGGGTTGACCACGAAGGCGCGTTCTACGCCGCACGCGGCTACTGGCACACCGGCTTTATGCGCGGCGGCGACTGGTCCTGGCAACAGCCCGGCGACCTCGACGAGCCCATCGTCGTCGACGGCCGCGGCACCGTCCTCATCCAGGGCAACGCCAACGCCGACATCACCGTCACCGGCGACGCCGTCGTCCATATCCTCGGCGACCTGCAAGCCTCGCTCATCCTCCGTGGCGCAGGCGAAGTCGTCATCGCCGGCAGCATCCACCCCGCCGCACACCTCCAGGCCGGCGGCACACTCGACCTCTACACCGGCGGCGGCGTCTCCGGCCGAATCACCGCCGCAGGCTCGGGCGTGTTCGTCATCGACGGCCCACTCATCGGCAACCTCACCACCGGCCAACCCGTCAACGCCATCCACATCACCGGCGACTGCATCGGCCAGGTCAACGCACCCGACGACGCCGCAGCATTGCTCACCCTCCGCGTCGACGGCTACATGCCACAGGCCGCCCTACAGGCCGCGCTCGACTCGGGCTTCACACGACTCACCGCGACCATCGCCAGGAGCGATACCCAGCCCGGGCTCTACCCTGTCCGTTCCGAAACCGAGCCCGCCGGTCGCCCCACCTCCCGCTGGGTCATCCACGAACGCGCGCAGCGCTAGCCGCCGCTTGATGCGGTGAAGTACTCCATTCAAGTCGCTGCCCGCGCTACTCCAGCGGGACGCCGAAGAACCCGGGCTCGTCCGAGGGCGGCTCCGGGGTCCAGTCGTCGTCCCAGTCGTCCTCGTCCCGATCGGCCGGGGGCAACGCCTCGGGCAGGTCAGGGATCACCGGCTCGTCCTCGAGATCGGGGAACAACGGCTCATTAGGCACATCGGGATCGGTGTCCGGGGTGTCGGGCTCGTCGGGCGTGTCCGCAGGCAGGTCGGGCTCGCGCGGGGCGGGGGGCTGCTCGGGCACACGCCCGGGATCGGGGCGGGCCTCGGGTTCGGGTCGTGGCACACGGAAGGCGGTGTAGTACTCGCGGTACAGGCTGAACAGCGTCGCGCGGTCGCCTTGCGCCCCGTGCGTTTCACGATTCGCACGCACCATCTCGTTGAAGGCGGCGGGCGTCAGACCGACATGCGCCAGCGCGTCGGCGAACTGGTTGGTGCGGATCCGCCGGAGCCGATCGAAACTCACCAGCACGAAGTTATGGTGCTGGTCGACGCCGGCGACGGCGACATTGATCCCCTTGTCGTCGGGCCCGCGGTATCGGTCGCCGGGGCTAAGCCCCTCGGTCGAGAAGCCGTGCAGCCGGAAGGTAAGCTCTTCGTACTCCTTCTGCCGCTCGGCTAACGCGAGACGGTGCGTGTTGCGCTCCGTGCCGACGGCGGCGGGGTCGATCAACCGCAGAGAACGGACGATCATCTCGTTGTCGCGCACGACACGCGCAACCGTCACCGAATCGATAAAGCCATAGTGCCCAACCTCGATCTCGGGGATGACCATCGACAGCGCGATCACCTCGCCGCGCGGCGGCGGGATCTTCACCGTGCGGACGATACTCCCGCTCACCTGCTCGGTGCGTGTCTCGGTCAGCTCCGCCTCCGCCTCGTCGTAGGTCCGGCCGGTCGAGGCCTCGCGCTCGCGGTAGTGGTTGGGCAGCATGACGTACGTATCTTCGTACACAAAGAACTGCCTACAAAAGATCCGCGTGTAGTTGCGGAACACACGCTGCCCCGCGCGGTCCAGCTCGCCGTCCCCGCCCGCCTGGGCATGCGCAGGGGGTGCCGCAAAAACAAACAAGACCAGCAATAGGGCTTGGCCAAGCAAGCACTTTCGCAGCAGGGCCCAATGGAGGTGCATCATTGTCAAGGCTCCGGAAAACAAGGTGAAAACAACAGGACAGGTCAAGCCGATTCGATGAATCGCAGCGACCATTCTAGCAAACATCGCCAGAAATCAAGGGGCAGAACCGGCGGGCGAATCCCCAGGCGAACGCGAATGCCCGCCCCAGGTCACACACACGCCAGCCACGCCCGGACGATCCCCGCAGTGAATCGGCGGGCGACCTGGTCGATGAATCGCTGGAAGTCGACGTGCGCCCCCTCGGCCGCGCCGTCCGAGATCACCCGCACCACCGTCAGCGGTACGCCGTGCTCGTGCGCCACCTGCGCGACCGCCGCCCCCTCCATCTCCACGCAAAGCACGCCAGGCACGAGCGACGCGATCCGCTCCAGAGCGGCCGAACTCGAAACAAACTGGTCCCCACTCGCGATCGGGCCCACATGCACGCTCGGCGACACCACGCCTAGCGCCGACAACTCCGCCGCCTCCACATGCTCGCCCAGCCGGTCACGAAACAGCACACTCGCCCGCAGCGCGCGGTCCACCTGCTCACGCCCCACCGCCATCCGGGCCTCGCCCAAAAGCGGCACCTCCATCGGCGCAAACAGCGGACTCGCGTCCAGGTCGTGCTGGTACAGCGCATCGGCCACGACGATATCGCCGACCTTCAGCCCACGGTCCACCGCCCCAGCGACGCCGGTGAACAGCAGCTCGGTGGCCCCGAACCGGTCGACCATCGTCGTGGCCGTGGACGCCGACGCCACCTTCCCCCACCGCGAAAACGCAAGCACGACGGCGCGCCCGTCGAGCGTCCCGACGTGGTAGTCCCGCCCGCCGACGCGGTGCGTCGTCACACCCGCCAGCGCCTCGCGCAGGTGCGCCACCTCTTCCTGCATCGCGCCCATGAGTCCCAGCATCTATCGCTCCAACCGTTTGGCTCAACCGCGAGCAGCTACTCCGCTTCCTCGACGACCTCATAGCGTACCGTCTCGACGAGATGAAAACGCTGCGCATCGTAGAGCCGCACCACACCCGACGAAGATGCCGCCGCCAACCACCGGCCGTCCGGGCTGAACGCCAGGCGGGAGACATCCGCATCCGTGCGGATACGGTGCGCGATCGCGTAGCCGTCGGCCGTGTCGTAGATGACGATCTTCCCCGACTCGCCACCCGCGGCGAGGTGTCGGCCGTCGGCGCTGTAGGCCACCGCGAACTGTCGGCTGTTGCTGCCGAGCAGGGTCTCGAGCAGCTCGCCCGTGGCGGCGTCGTGGACCCGCGCCGTGGTGTCGTAGCTCGCCGAGGCCAGCCGCGTCCCATCGGGCGAGAACGCGAGGTCAAGCACATCGTCGCGGTGGCTGTCGAGCGTGTGCAGCACGTCGCCCGAGTCGGCGTCGAACAGACGCACATGATCGTCCCGGCTGCCCGTGGCGATCACCGCGCCGTCCGGCGAAAGCCGAAGCGCCGGCACCTGAGCATCATGCGGCGTGATGTCGTAGATGACCGACGCGTCATCGAGGTCCCACGCAATCAGCCGGCGGTCGTCCCCGGCCGAGTACAGCCGACGCTGGTCGGGCGAAACCGCGACCGCATGGACATCATTGGTATGCCCGCCCTGCTCGAAGACGCGCTGCTCCACAAGGTCCGCATCCCACAGCACCACACGGTTGTCGCCCCCGCCCGTGACCAGCGTGCCGTCGTCAAGGAACGCCACCGCAAAGGCCCAGTCCTCGTGCGCCGCGAGGCGGAGTGCCGGCGGATTTTCGGGGTCGTGCGTGGGTGCCAACAGCAACGCAAGATCGACCCGCATCACCCCGCCATCGCCCGCGCCCAGCGCGAGGTAGGCGCTGTCGTCGCTGAACGCCAACGCGTGCACCGCGTAGGTGTAGATCGGCCGACCGATCAGGTCACTCGCCACCTCATCCCGCTCGGGCTCTACAAGCCGCCCCTCCGTCGGCGGCTGCGGGTCGCTGGCGTCGATGCCGGATCGCAGCGAAGGAAACGCCCCCGGCCAGACGAAGATAGCCAGCAGCGTCAGCCCAACTGCCAGTGCGATGAGAAAAATGATCGTGTTGCGGGATCGGGTGGTCATACAGTAGTCTCGAGAGCATGAAGGCAGGGAGTCAATCCGATGCGGCAAGCAGAGATACTCTGTGAAGTGTTAGAACAATTCCCGAAATGTTTTGCAGACTTCCACCCTCGATGGGACAGGGTCATCGGCCACCCAAGGGTACTTCATCTTGTTGCCCATGAAGAGAATTGCGATACTCCAGGAACATCTCCTCCTCCAAGGTATTGAACTGCGCAAAGTCCAGCTTGTCGCCGTGTCCCGTAGGCACCTGCTGGGACCATGCAAGGACTCGGTTCTCAATCATCCACTCGAAGTGCTGCCGCTTGGTACGGGTGGCCTCTTCTCTAGTGTTACTTGTCAGAGAATGCGGGTAAGACAGAACATCTGATTCAGGATAAAGGTACAGCAATATCATTGCGGCATCGGATCGGACACACTGGTGCGTATCGTCCAGCAGCATCGTCAGCACCACCGAAGAAGATTCGCCGTTACGCAAAAACAACGCCCACAGCGCGAACTGGCGGACAAGTGGATGTTGATCCGTCGTCATCGCGTACAAGTCCTGATCGGCTGTTCGACCTAACTCATAGGCAAAACGCATGTCTTTCGTCTCGATATCTCCGCCGTGATACTGCGTGTTTGTTCTAGAAAAACTGCCCGGCGGCGAGGTCACATAGATTTGATCGACAATCGCCTGCAGGTCTCCGTACCGGCTGGGCAGTACCGGCGGTGGTGCGGTTGAAGCCGCCCGTGACTTCATACCCTGCACGCCGATAAAAACAGACAGTACAACAACGACCATCGCCAAGAACACCGACAAGGCCAGCAGATAGTGTTTCATGGGAAATCTCTGGGGCTAATCGATGCTGACATATCTCGAATCATAAATCTCATCTCGCCGGTGCGTTCTCTGTGAATGAATAGTACCTCACTCAGGTACGAACCGATACACACATCTATCAGTCCAGGCAAGCTCCGATTGGTGGGAAATGATGCCAACAATCTGGCAACACCGTTCGGCGTCACATGCCAGTGGCCTGAGGTGGTGAACAAGGAGACGGACTCCAGCCCGGCCCCATCCGGGTTGCCGTGGAACACGCAGTCCAAAACGCGCCCAAGGTCAGCACCCTGCGGCACGCGAATGCGCACGGAGTCGTCACCCCCGCTGAGGCAAGCCTGCGTCAAAAACAGGCCCGGCTCTGGTGTATTGATCGGCCGACGACCCCGGATATGTACCGTCTGAAACACCGCTGCATCAAACACATCGGAGTAGTAGACGTAGTCCAGAACACCGGCGCGGGGAGAGACCGGCGTCAACACATCACCGGTGACACCGTCTACCAGGAGAATCCCGCCGAAATCCGCTATCGCCAGGGTCTCCGTGTTTTCATATGCGGCATGCCGGGGCTGCAACAGGTGGCTCAAGATACCGGCGCGATCCGAATCAAAATCTTCGTAAAGCGGGACATGCACCAGCGAAGATTGAGATATCACACTGCCCGCTACGGTCGTGGTAATCAACATGTCTTCTCGCGCGGAGTAGCAGCGCGTTTGCCCTTGATGCCTCGACACGGCCAAGGGGACACGGTCGATTTGCGCGGCTCGTTGATACGTCAATCTCCCACCCTCTCCATCTGAAACCGGAAGCAACACGCCAAGGCCGGGGCTAACGATCAATGGGCCTTCATCGACTAGTGACGCGATGTAGATTTGGGGGTCGTGTTCATAGATCACCGAGTAGGCAGACCAAGACAACTCCTCACGGATTTCCGCCAACACCGAGAGCGAAACACGCCCGCAACTGTCTCGCACACGGCAGACCTTGTGAGTGAACAAGAGCAGTTCGGGGTTGTCGGAGTGTTCTTCGAATTCACTGACAATGCCCCAAAACGAATCGGTCTTAGGGTCAAACACAAACGCAGAGCACTCCGACCCGTCGACTGTCACATCGACCTGCGGTTCGAATGCCGATTCAACTCCCGGCTCAGAACCCCGCGGTAGTTCACGCACCGCCTGCCAGCACGCGCGGCGGATGGTGTTGATGCTGGGGGTCTGGTCAGTGGCGGCTGCCTCGGCGGGGTAGGTTCGGTTGGTGAGGAGGATGAGGTAGCGGCGGGTGTGTTGGTCGATGAGGATCAGCGTGCCGGTGTAGCCGGTGTGGCCGACGAGTTCGTGGCCGGGCTGGGTGTTGTGTTCGGTGATGTAGTGTTGGGACTCGTAGATGTCGAAGCCCAGGCCGCGCTGTTCGTGGATGTCGTCGTTGTGGATCTGTGGATTCAGCGCGTGGGCGAGGAGTTTGGGGTGGAGGATTTGTTGGCCGTCGTAGCTGCCGAGCTGGAGGATGAGTTGGCAGTAGCGGGCGAGGTCGGGGGCGGTTGAGTAGAGGCCGGCGTTTCCGGGGTTATGGGGGGTGCTTTGGTGGTAGCGGGCGAGGGGGTCGTGGGTGGTGCCGGGGGCGGGGTTGCCGTTGGCATCGCGGAAGGTCGGGGCGGTGCGGGCGCGTTGTTCGTCGGTGAGTGTGTAGCGGGTGTCGTGCATGCCCAGCGGGGCAAAGACGCGGCGGACGAGCAGCGCCTCCAGCGGCTCGCCGGCGGCGTATTCGTTGATACGTGCGAGGGTCTGGAAGTTCAGGCAGGAGTAGCGGTAGTCGGTGCCGGTCTCGTAGGCGAGCGGGAGCCCGGCATAGTGGCGCTGCAGCGCGTCGCTGTGGGTCTCGTTGTCGCGTCGGCCGGCCTCGACGACTGCGCAATCTTCGTAGGGCTTGAGCCCGGAGGTGTGGGTGAGCAGATGTCGGAGGGTGATGGCGTCTTTGCCGTGCCGCCCGAAGCCGGGGAGGTGCTGCGCGGCGGGGTCGTCGAGGTCGAGTCGGCTGTCGGCGACGTTGAGGAGCGTCGCGGTGGTGGTGGCGACGACTTTGGTGAGCGACGCGAGGTCGTAGAGGGTATTGAGCTGCGTGGGTTGTGCGTTGGGGTTGTGGTGGGGGTAGGTGAGGTGGCCGTAGGCGTTGGTGTGGAGGAGGGTGTGTTGGCCGTTTCGGATTTCGCCGACGATGCAGACGGCACCGGGGTAGAGCTTGTCGTCGATGCCCTGCTGGATGATGGCGTCGAGTGCGGGGAGGTTGGGGTTTAGCGTTGAGCCAGGGTGCGTTGTGGCGGGTGCGTTGTTGGCGACCGGCGGAGATGAGGTGCAGGCGACCATGCCGACCGCCAAGAGCGCGGGCAGCAGCAACACCATCGCCCACCGCCCGAGCGAGCGCGGGCTCGATCGGTCCGGCGTTTGGCTAAAGCGGCGTGGGGCGATGTCGCTGCAGTTGCGTGGGTGTTTCACGTTGGCATTGTATGGGTGCGCGGCATGATCCCCTACGGCAGGTTAAGCGACAACCCCGCCGGCGTGTGCCGACGGGGCTGTGTTCGTTTCAGCGTTTGGCTGAGCCGTTGGGTTTACCAGCGGCCGCCGCCACCGCCACCACCACGGTTGTAGCCGCCGCCACCGCCGCCGCCACGGTTTTCGCGTGGGCGTGCTTCGTTGACGGTGAGGGTGCGGCCTTCAAACTCGTTGCCGTTGAGGGCTTCGATGGCCTGCTTGCCGCCGTCGTCGTCCATGGTGACGAACGCGAACCCGCGGGGGCGGCCGGTGTCACGGTCGGTGATGACCGCGACTTCCTGGACCTGGCCGTAGTTGGAGAAGAGCGCTTCGAGCGACTCCTGGGTGGTGGAGAAGGACATGTTGCCGACGTAGATCTTCATCGTGAAGCTCCTGGGTTTTCGAGGCGGATCGTTGGGCTACCGGGAGTGGCCAGGGGCCGGGGACCAGGGCTTCGCGAACGTCTCTATCAATAAGTCGCTGCACGACAGTGTGCAGCTGCATTTTCGACAGTATACCCAAACACACACCGCCGTGACAAACCGCCCCCCTCAAACCCGCCCCCATCGCTAGCCCCGTAGCACCCCTTCGCCTGCATCGGCCGCGAAATCCGCACGGCCCCGCGAAGCACAAGCGCCTAAGAACGCGGATTCCACGAAACCACCTCCGTGACACCCACCGCACCACCCGCACACGCGTGAAGGCCCAACCGCGTGGCCCCCCATCTTGCCCTCCACTACCTCCCGAGCCTAGCCACACGCCGGGGCCTGCGCAGCCCCAAGAGACCGAATCCCAACAGCGCCAGCGTGCCCGGCTCAGGGACAATGCCGCCGCCGGGGGTGCCGCTGCCCCAGTTGGCGATCACCGCTTGCAGGTCGGCGTCGCCGACCAGGCCGTCGCCCGAGAGGTCGCCGCCCGCGTAGTTGTAGATCGCGGTGCTGTCGCCCCAGTTCGCCAGAAGGATGTCGAGGTCTTCTGCGCCAACGAAGCCGTCGGAGTTGAGGTCGCCCAGCAGTTCGACGCGCAGTTCGCCGGTGATATAGAGGTCTTGCAGGTTCCAGCCCAGCCCGGCTTCGAGCGTGGCGAGGTTGACGGTATCGAAGCCGCCGGTCAGCGTGCCGTCCCAGTCGAGGATGTCAAAGGTATCGCCGAGCTTCGGAGCGAAGCTGCTCAGCAGCGTGACGTCGAGCGTGCCCGCGAGGTTGAGGTCGCCCGAGATATCGACAAAGTCGAACTGCGTGCCCCGCGTCGCGCCAGCGACTTCGATTTGGATCGTGGCACTGTTCCCCAGGAGCAGATTTCCCTCTACAGAAACTTGACCGGGGCTGTTGCCCGGTGCAAACGTGCCTTCGATCCGAACATCCCCCGTGCCAGTAAACGCACCTGCGCCAGACAAGGCGCCATAGAACACGGTCTGGCTGCCCGCCTCGGTACGGATTGCTGCGCCGTTGTGGGCAACATCGTCATAGAACGAGGTAACCGCGCCGCCGGAGGTGCTGACAACGCCGCCTGCGTTGTTGGCGAAGTCGCCTAGAATGTCGGCACTGCCAGCGCTGAATAGAAGCTGCCCGTTGTTGGTCCAGCCGCCGTCGGCGATGAACTGGCCACGCCCAACGATCTTGCCGGTCGCCTGGTTCGTGACCGCGCCTTCAAAGCGCATCTGCCCAACGAAGTTATTGAACTCCCCCGCGTTCGTTGCTCCGCCGGTAAAACGCAGGCGGTCCCCCAAGCGGGTTTCTAGCTTGCCGGCCACAGCGTTTTCCAGCCCAAAGCCAAGACTGGCATCTCCAAACAAGACACCGCTGTTAACCAGCCGGACACCAGTCAGGTCCAGTGAACTGCTTGTCAGAACACCGGGCAGATCCGTTGCGGCGTTGTTCGAACCGGTCAAGGCCGACACCCGCCCCGCCAGCGAGCCGCTGTTTCCACTGATGCGTGAGAGCGAATCGACATCGATCGTGCCAAACTCCAGCCGCCCCCCCGCCAGGACCACAGAAGAAGCCGCATTGATCGATGTGGTCTCGCTGGCTCGGACCAAGGCCTGATCGTTGATGTTCAGCGTGCCCGTCCCCGCGTCCCCCACACGCAAGGTACGGCTGGTCCATGCGGAGTTCGCTCCTGTGACCGTCACCGTACCGTTGGAGCCGGAAGATCGCCCGATATCGGCGGAGAAAAAGTTCGTGACACGGCCGCCATTTTCAATCGTCAGTGTGCCCGTCCCCTGATCACCCACGCACACAGCGAATAGTGACCATGTCGAGTTCGCTCCAGCGACCGTTACGGCCCCACTGGAGCCGGAAGAAAATCCGATCAAGCTGGAAGCCCCCCCCGAACCCGTGACTCGGCCACCATCTTCAATACTCAGCACACCACTGCCTACATGACCAACAATCATAAAACCGCTGTCCCATGTGGAACCTGCCCCCGTCACGGCGACCCTGCCCGTTGACCCGGAGCGAGACCCAATCACACTGCTGCGCGTGCTGAGACTGCCGCCAGCTTGGATATTCAGTGTCGCATTGCCGATTAGTAACTCACCGGTATGGTTCCACATGGAGCCGCCCCCGGTCACGTTGACCGTGCCTGCCGAACCGGAGCGGTTGCCAATGGATCCCAAGAAACTCGTGACTCTCCCGCCCGCCTCGATGTTCAGGATGCCAGTGCCAGAAAAGCCGACATCTAAACTCTCGGAGTTGGTCCAAGTCGAACCAGCTCCCGTGACGTTGACCGTGCTTGTCGAGCCGGAGCTATTGCTGATACGGGCGGTGCGATTGCTGACTCGGCCGCCCGCTTCAATGTTCAGCGTGCTGTTGGACATGTTCAGAGCGCTAGACAAGTTCCATACCGTGCCGCTGTCGCGAACAGTGACGATGCCCGTGGCGTTTTGGCCACCGATTTGACCGCTGGTGCCTTGCAAGGTGCCGCCTCCCAGCAGCAGCAAGTCGCCGGTGTCGCCAGCCGCTGTACCTACAGACACGCTTGACGACGTGATGCTCGTGAGGGTGTAGGTTGTGCCGCTACTAAGCTTCTGCGCGATGTCATCGTCATGAACGATCAGGCGTTCATTGGCCGTCGTGATGCCAAAGACATTGTAGCGCGTCGCACTGGTGTTCCCGAGGTCGAAGTTCGCAGTGTCTGCGGCATCAGGTATCGGCAGGTCGGGTGACCAGTTCGTAGATAAGCTTGAGTTCGAGTTGATTTCGAAGCCAGCCCAAGCACTGTCTACTTCGCCGTCCCAGAAGTAGTCCGTGGCTTGTGCACCCGGCGCGAGCATCGCACCGGAGAATACCGCTGCAAGCAGCAGGCGTGCGGTACTCGGGCGAAAACGGCAGGCGGTCGGTTTCGGCATGATGCGTTCCAATCGATCCTGAAAAGAGGAAACGGGAAAACCTGGACAACCAAGTCATCTAAACAGACCCAGACCGAGGCAAAAGCTGCCGGGGTTCAGCCCAACAAACGAGTCGCACTCGGTGACATCTCTCCTCACCAGTGCAAAAGACACCGTCAGAACAGGGCAAGTATACACCCAGAATGAAAGAATTCTGCTTTTGATCGGACTACAACGCATGAGACGGCACCGTAAAGCTACGGCAGATGGAGTCTATGCCCGTAGGACTTCGCTACAGCAGTACAAACCAGGTAAAACACTTTCTGGTCAGAGGAAGGCTATTCAAACTGCGCATAATTCAGGACGTTATCAATGTGCATAGGAGTTCGAGGAACAGGCGGTAAAACGGCCGCCCCTGGGATGAGATTCACACTGTTAAAAAAACAACCCTCGCACCT
>JBCCWH010000037.1:0-30098 GCA_039193915.1 Planctomycetota bacterium | reverse complement strand
CTACGTCGGGTGTCGGCGTCAACGGTGGAGGCGATACACGACGCGATCGCCGAGGCTCTGCGATCCGTCGGCCCCGAGGAGTGCGAGAACTACTTCAAGGCGTGCGGGTATGGAGATTCTTGAGGAAAGTTGCTCTAGTGCCGCTTATCTTCCACTCGCTTGCGGCTCGACCCTTGCACGAACCACGGCCGACCTACCGTCCCCGCACGACGTGACAGGTGCAACGACAGCAGGTTCTTGATCCGCCCCCGGACGGACATGAATGTACGGTTGCATTGCCAACTCACCAGCGTGTGCAGGTGCGTCGAGTCGGCGGCCGCTGCGTGGATGCGCATAGCATCGGTCTCGGCGATGTGAAACAGCTTCTCGATCAGTGCCCGCTGGTCGTCGGGCGTGAACCGCACTGTCTCGTGGGTCGCGGCTCGGCGGTATGCCTGCGCCAGTGGCTGATTCGCCGGCTGGATGCCTTCGCCTTCCTGCACGAACCCCTGCGGTCGGTCGGGCCACCACGAGCCGTAGGCGTGGTAAGTGAAGAGGTAGACGGGCATGGGATACCCTCCGAACTTTTTCGCCGGTGTGAACCCCTGCCTTGCAGCAGGGGTTATTGCTGACTGCTAAAACATCACGCGGCTGGAAACAACACTTGCTAGCCCCTGCCGCAAGGCATGGGGTTCGCGTTGCGGGCGCCCTAAACCCCGCGCCTTGCGGCGGGGGCTATTGAAATCGTGCGTAAACGTGCGCGTTAGCCCTTGCCGTCGGTGTCCGACGTGGCCTCGGAGGCGTCATCGTCCTCACCCGCGGCCGCCTTGGGCACGACGCCCTTGGCTTCCATCACGAGCTGGCGGATCTCGGCGAACAGGTCCTCGTTCTCGCGGATGAACGTCTTGGCGTTCTCCCGGCCCTGGCCCAGGCGGATTTCGCCGAAGCTGAACCAAGCGCCGGACTTCTGCACGACGCCCTCCTCGACGGCGAGGTCGATCAGGTCGCCGCTGGCGCTGATGCCCTCGTCGAACATGATGTCGAACTCGGCCTGGCGGAACGGCGGGGCCGTCTTGTTCTTGACGACGCGGGCGCGGGTGCGGTTGCCCACCGCGCGGTCGCCGTCCTTGATCGAGGCGGTCCGGCGGATGTCGATGCGGACCGACGAGTAGAACTTGAGCGCCCGGCCGCCGGGGGTGGTCTCGGGGTTGCCGAACATCACGCCGATCTTCTCGCGGATCTGGTTGATGAAGATGACGGTGCACTGGCTGCGGTTGATCGCGCCGGTGAGTTTGCGGAGGGCCTGGCTCATCAGCCGGGCCTGCAAGCCGACGTGGCTGTCGCCCATCTCGCCCTCGATCTCGGCCCGGGGGATCAGCGCGGCGACGGAGTCCACGACGATCAGGTCCACCGCGTTGGAGCGGACGAGCATCTCGCAGATCTCCAGCCCCTGCTCGCCGGTGTCGGGCTGGCTGACGAGGAGGTCTTCGAGGTTGACCCCGAGCTTGCGGGCCCAGGACGGGTCCAGCGCGTGCTCGGCGTCGATGAACGCGGCCATGCCGCCCTCTTTCTGGGCGCTGGCGATGAGGTGCAGGCAGAGGGTGGTCTTGCCCGACGACTCGGGGCCGAAGATCTCGACGACGCGCCCCTTGGGAATGCCCCGGCCGCCCAGGGCGAGGTCCAGGGAGATCGCGCCGGTGGAGATGCCGGGGAGGATCTTGGTCGGGTCGTCGTCGAGCTTCATGATCGACCCGGAGCCGAAGGCCTTGTCGATCTGCGACAGGGCCTGGTCCAGCGCCCGCCGGCGGGCGGGATCGTCGGTCCCGGCCCCTTGAGGCACGTCCGCAACGGTCTTGGAGGGGGTCTTGGACTTCGTTTTTCCGCCGAATCGGGACATGGTTTTCCCCTTCTTGGTGTCCCCGTTAGGGGTGGGAGTGGTTTGTTTGAGGGTCGTTGCGGTCACCATCGTAGCGTCTCCTTGGCTGGCCCCGTGTTCGGGTTTTGACTGGGCTTGCCTACGATAGTGTTTGTTCGGTTGATGTCAAGGGGTGGGTTCAATTATTTTTTGCATTTTGTTTGGGTTGCATCACTGGCCGGATTTCCGCTTCCTCCTGCGGCCGATCCAGACGAGGCCGGTGATCCAGAGGGCGAGCCAGCCCCCCAGATAGCCCAGCCCCCAGCCTGCGGCGGGGCCTGACGATGTGGAATGAGACGACAAACTGCTCGGGCCTGCAAACTCGCTTAGCGTGAAGTTGCTCATGCCCTTGCTCACCCCATCGATTAGGGCGAAGAGTTCTTGCGACTCCCGCTGCACGCCGGGGTCATTCGCGTCAGCACCGCACGCCTTCAAGAAGGCGAGGACCTCTTGGTGCGTGAGGGGCGACGCGCTTTGATGTGTGTTGCCTTGCGGGTTGGACCATTCGTATGAATGTGTCTGTGGGTCTACTTCGATGAAGCCGTCGATCCAGGCCGTCGCGTTGGTGACGGGCCTGACTTTAACGCGGATCGCCCGGATTTCTGCTGGCGGCTGGAGGATGCCCCATGACAGGGTGCGCTGCGCAGTACGGTGTGATCCGCTTTTCGTGTAGTAAGTCCCGCCGGAAAACGTTGATGCCCCACCGCCGGACTGAGAGGCCGGGGTATAAGTGAGCGCGACGGTGACGACCAACTCGATTTCTCTGTAAGCATGCGAGTTTGGATACAGGCCCGTATTGAGCTGGACCACGTCGCGGTGCGGGATGTGCCGGAAGTAGGCAGGTCTCGCCCCCAGCGCGAGGACCAGGACGAGCACGGTGAAGCCGACGGGAAGCAGGCATCCGCTTACGCCCTGCCGACGCATGTTCGGCGTCATGATCCCGACCTCGCGCAGGTCGGCACCGCACTCGGGGCAATCTAGAGTGTTGAGACCACGGGCGGGGTAGCCACACTTGCCGCAGGCGGGGATGTTGCGTGGCCGGGGGCTTCCGCGTTCGTCATCAGGCGTGAAGTCGGGCTGCTCGGCGGCCGGGACCGCCATCGTCTTGATCAAGAACCACAGCACCACGCCGATGAACGCGGCGAGTCCCAGCGCGAGCAGGATAAACAAGATGGAACCGATGGCCATGACGCAGAACCCCGTCAGGTAGAAAGGGCATCGTAACACGCGAGCGCCGCGCCGCGTGTGACGCGGCGGCTAATGCGCGTCTCCGAAGACTCGGCTTCGCCGATGACAGGCAGGAATGCCTGTCCTACTGCCGACCCTCAGCTACTCGCGCTGGTGTAGTAGCGCAGGGCGTAGCGCCAGAACAGGCGGGACACGACGAACAGCACGAGCGCGGTGAGCACGGCCGCGCCCAGCGCGGTCCACGCGGCCTCGCCTATGAGGGCCTGGGCGGGGACGGTCGTCATGAACGCGACGGGGAGGATGAAGGTGAAGAAGATGCGGTGGGCGGTCGGGTAGGCGGGGATGGGGTAGCGGCCGGCCTCGAGGAGGGCCTGCATCGCGATGGTGATGTTGTAGAGCTTGGTGAACCAGATGGTCAGCGTCGAGAGCAAGTAGCCCAGGGCGTAGAGGATGGCGAGGCCGACGACGAGCGGCGGCAACAGCATCGCGAAGTCGGCGACGCCCGCGGCCGGTTCGAGCCGAAGCCCGGCGAAGACGATGAGCGCGAAGCCGAGCACGATGTTGGGCAGTCCCCACACCGACAGCTTGCGGACGCTGAGCCAGAACTGGCTGTCCATGGGTTTCAAGAGGATGAAGTCGAGCGTGCCGTCGCGGACAAGCTCGGAGACTTGTTGGCGGTTGGGCGCGAGGAGGGTCTGGGAGACGCCGTCGAGGACGGTGTAGACGCCGACGACGACGAGGGCCTTGTCGAAGGGCCAGCCGTTCATGGTGTAGCCGGAGCGCATGAGGGACCAGAGGACAAACAGCGTCCCGGCCAGGGACGCGAGGGAGGACAGCGCGGCGAAGAGGAAGTTGGACCGGTACTCCATCTCGGCGGCGAGGGAGGCGGACCAGAAGAGGCGGAGGGTGCGGAGGTATCTTGACACGGGGAGAATGTCCAATGACCAAGCCTAAATGACCAATGTCAGAGTTGGTATCGATGTGGTTTGGGGTTGAGTATCGCGGGTGCCGGACGATATTGCGGCGTGTTTCAAAGCACAGGTTTTCATTGGACATTTAGGCTTGGTCATTGAACATTTTCCCTCACGCTCCCATCGCCGAGTAGTGCCGCAGCCCGCGTTTCCAGAGCCAGCGGTTGATGATGAAGATCGCGACGCCCCACCCGGCGAGCGTGGCGAAGCCGCGCAGGACAAACGCGGTGGTGATCAGTTCCGGGGGTGCGGCGACGAGCTGGGCGGGGAACCAGAGCATGTAGGGGAACGGGGTCCAGAGGATGATGTTTTGCACGTTTTCGGGGAGCAGGTGGATGGGGACGGTGAGGCCTGAGAGGAAGATGTAGGGCAGGTAGTTGATGCCGTCGAGGGCGGAGACGCGTTCGACCCAGAAGGCGCAGAGCGCGGTGGTGTACTGGATGATGAAGCGCAGGAGGAACGCGCCGTAGCAGGCCGCGATCGCGAGCAGGATGCGCCACCACGCGGGCAGCCACAGGCCCGGCTGCTCGGCGTTTCCGAGGAGCGCATCGGGGACGATGACGAAGCAGAGCGCGACGAGGAGGATGCCGAAGGGTAGCCGGGCCCCCTGCTCGCCCAGGTGCATGAGGATGAAGCGGTAGATGGGGTCGATGGGGTGCAGGAGCATGGGCGAGAGCTTGCCGGAGACGACGAGCCATTCGAAGTCGTGGATGACCCAGCAGATGGTGATCTGGCGGACGACGAAGACGGCGATGAAGTAGCGCGCCGCGTCGAGCGGGGTGAAGCCCTGGAAGGAGCCGCTGCCTGCCGCCTCGATCCAGACGCCCATCATGATGAGCGGCAGGGAGGTGGCGATCGCCCACAAGAAAATCTCCGCGCGGTACTCGACCATGAGCGCGTAAAACGCGGCGAGGTAGACGCGGAGGGTGCGGGGGGTGAGGGCGGTCATGGTCGGACTATTGAAACCACCGATGAACACCGATGGGGATTAACGGTATTGTTCGGTGTGCATCAGTGTGCATCGGTGGTTACCTCTTCCTTCTCTTCTGTGTCCTCCCCCGACTCGAACAGCCGCGCGATCACGTCTTCGATCGGCGGGTCGGTCACCGTCAAGTCTTCGACCTGCTGTTCGCCGAGTAGTCGCCCCACCGTCTGGGTCAGTTGCTCGCGATCGACGAGCAGGCGGGCGGTTCGGCCGTCGTTGGACTCGATCTCGCCGTACCGCTCAAGCACCGCGTCGTCGACCGGGTCGGCCAGGTCGAGCTTGACCTCGCGCAGCGGGGCGAAGCGTTCGATCACGCCGTCGAGCGAGCCGTCGTAGAGGATCGCGCCCTTGTGGATCACGACGACGCGCTTGCACAGCGCGGTGATGTCGGCCATGTAGTGGCTGGTCAGGAGCACACTGGCCTGGTGCTCGTCGTTGTAGTCCTTGAGGAACTTGCGCACCGCCGTCTGCGCATTCACATCCAGCCCAAGCGTCGGCTCATCCAGGAACAAGACCTTGGGGTGGTGCAGCAGCGCCGCGACGAGTTCGCACTTCATCCGCTGGCCCAGCGAGAGCTTGCGGACCGGCTGGGTGAGTTCTTCCTTGAGCCCGAGTAGTTCCGCGAAGCCCGCGATGCGGCGCTGCGCTTCTTTCTCGGGGATGCTGTAGACCGCGGCGTTGACCTGCAGCGAATCCATCGGCGGCAGGTCCCAGATCATCTGCTGCTTGTTGCCCATCACCAGCGTGATCTGCCGGAGGTAGTCGGCCTTGCGTTTGAATGGCGCGTGCCCGAGCACATCGACCGTGCCCGATGACGGGTGGATGAGCCCGGTGAGCATCTTGAGGGTGGTGGTCTTGCCCGCGCCGTTGGGGCCGAGGAACCCGACGATCTCGCCGGGCGCGATGTCGAAGGAGACATCCTTGACGGCGTGGATGTCGCGGTGCTTGCGGTTGAGGAAGTGCTTCGCGGTGCCAACGAACCCCGGCTGCTTGTCGGCGACGTGGTAGGTCTTGCAGAGCGCGTTGACGGTGATCGCGGGCATGAGTCGCGATTCTAGCGGATCGCAGACGATCGACGTACACCCGCAGCGTTCGTGTAGGGTGGGTGGAGCGCAGCGCAACCCACCATGGGGCTCAAACGAATTGGCAGCGCACGGTGGGCAAGCGCTCGCGGACTCGCTCCACCCACCCTACGGATCAACCGCTCATGGCTTTGTAGAGGTTGCTCGGCTGGACATCCGGGATGAGCAGCGCGTTGTAGTCAACTTGCTCGTCTTCGGGCTGGTCCATGGCCAACACCGCGGCTGCGGCGCGGTAGCCGCTTCTTACACTGCCTTCCATGGTGGTGGGCCAGCCGGTACTCGCCCAGCCGCCGGCGATGATGAGGTTCTTGATGTCGCCCGAGGGCTTGGGGCGGACCTGCTTGCCGCCGGGGCGTGGGCTCGAGGCGGCGCGGGTCTCGCGGACGACGTGGGCCTCGACGATGTTGACATCCTCGGTCAGCGAGGGCATGCACAGCCGCATCTCGGCGAAGGCCTCGTCGATGATCTGCTGGTCGCTCAGGTCGGCGTAGTCCTGGGCGTGGCCGACGATCGCGTGCAGGTGGTGGGTGCCGGTGACATCGACCCCGCCGATGGTCCAGGCCGTGCCGTCCTCCGCCTCGCCGCGCGACCGGCCCTTGTTGAACACCCAGCGGATCGGCCCGTCGGTGAAGAGCAGGTGGCTGCGCGTCATCACGTCGTGGTGGTCGGGCGAGTCGACGAAGAAGTGGATGCCGATGACGGGCACGCCCTGGATCTCGTCGAGCAGCCGCAGGCGTTCGTCGTCGCGTTTCATGTCCTCGGTCGCGAGCGCGTCCAGGCGTTTGTACGGGATCGAGGTGATGTAGGCGTCGCCGGTGATGATGCGGTCGTCGGTGAGGTGGACGTCGGTCACCCGTTTCGTGGCCGGGTCGTAGTCGATCCGGTCAACGCGGACACCTTCGAGCAGTTCGCCGCCGTTTTTGGCGATGACGTCGAGGCAGCGGGCGTGGAACTCGTCGCGGCTAATGTTGGAGAAGCCGATCTGGTGGGCGGTGTTGGAGTGGAGGAAGCCCTCCTGGATGATGCGGACGCCATAGGCGGCGCTGATCTGTCGCGGGAGCTGGTTGCAGGCCCCGGCAATGATGGCGGCCCAGAACTTATCGACCGCGTGCTCGGGCTGGTCCATCGACAGCAGCCAGTCGCGGAAGCTCTCGTTGACCAGCCCCGCGCGGGCCTTCTTGCTCAACTGCATGACCGAGAGGAAGCCGCGGAAGATGTTGCGTTTCTCGGCCCAAGTGAACCGCTTCATCTTCAAAAGCGATCGTGTCAGGTGGAACGGCGCGGGCAGGTCATCGCCCGTAAGTTCGTCGATGATGCCGTCCTCGCCGGTCATGTAGAGGGTCTTTTGCCACTTGACATCACGGATGACGCCCAGCCTGCGGTAGAGGTCGCACTGGTTGGTGCACAGGCGCATCAGCGCGTGCTGGGAAGCGTCGGTGGCCTCGTGGGAGGAGGCGGACTCGCCCGTGTGGACGGAGGACTCGACGATGGTGACCCGGTGGCCGGCATCGGCGAGTTCGACGGCGGCGGCGACCCCGGCGTGGCCGTCACCGATGATGACGATGTGGCGGGGGGCGGCGTGGTGGGAATCAGGGTGGTCGCTCATACCGGCTATTGGACCCGACCCGGCGGGTGGACGCAACGTGGGCGGCATAGCCGCGTCGCTACGCGACGCTGGCCTCGGGTTCATCTGAAGCGGATGAGATCACGGCTCCAGCGCCGTTTCGGTGCCGCGTAGCGGTGCAGCTCGCACGGATGCAACCGTCGGCCCAGACCACTTAACCCCTACCCCCCCATCGACCGATAGCAACGGTACAGGCCCGCGCCGGGCCTGGGGAACTGTCATGCGCCTCGGACTCGACGCCAGAACGCTGTTTACCGACCAACGCCGAGGCATCGGCAAGAGCCTGCTGCGCCTCTACAACCACTTGGCAGACGCCCGGCCCGGGTGGGAGATCATCGCGTACCACCGCAGCCAAGACCCCCCGCCCGCCGACCTGCCGCGCAACTTCGTCCCCCGCTTCATCGAGATGCGGGGCGACCGGTTCGACGCCTGGACACAGGTCCGCCTGCCCGCCGCGGCACGGATGGACCGGGTCGATGCCCTGCACTGCCCGGCCAACCACTGCCCACGCTGGATGCCCGTCCCGACCGTCGTCACCCTCCACGACCTGATCCCGCTGGATTTGCCTCAGGGCCGGCCGACCCGCGAACTCAAGCGCTTCGAGTGGTCCGTCGAGCACGCCTGCCAGAAGGCCGCTGCGGTCGTGAGCCCATCGCACTTCGTTCGCGGCCGACTCGTCGGCGAGCATGGCCTCGATCCACGGCGCGGCGTCGTGGTGCCTTGGGGACCAACCCTCGAAAACCACACCATCGACATCTCGCGGGCCGAGGGCGTCGTCGGCTCACTCGGCGTAAACGGCCCGTACCTGCTGCACTTTGGCGCCAACGAAGAACGCAAGAACACCCGCGGCGTCATCGAGGCCTGGGCGATGGTTCGTCCTCGCCACCGCAAGAACTGCCGATTGCTCATCGTTGGGCTCGACGAGTCGTGCCGACGCGAACTGAGCAAGCTCTGCGGACTCCTCGGGCTGGGCAATAGTGTTGTCCTGCAGGGCTATGTGCCCGAGCATGAACTGCCCCTGCTCTTGAGCTGCGCGACGGTGCTGGTGTACCCGAGCTTGTCGGAGGGGTTTGGGCTGCCGGTGCTGGAGGCCTTTGCCTCGGCGACACCGGTGATTACATCGGACACGACCAGCCTGCCCGAAGTCGCGGGGGATGCGGCGATGCTCGTCCCGCCGGGCCGGGCGACCGCGCTTGCCAGCGCGATGACGGCGTTGATCAAAGACCCGATGCGCCGCGCCGAGCTCGCCACCCGGGGCACCCAACGACTAAGCGAATACAACTGGGACAAGTCGGCGGCCGACTTCGCCCGTGTCTGCGAAGCGGTGAGCAAGCGGCGTCGCGGCAGACGTAACGCCGCCTGATTCACGACTCGACTTTCAGCTTTCGATTCGAGGGGAAACCACCCATGGCTACAACCACGCAACCACTCGACGTACTCTTTGTCAGCGAAAACGCGCTCTGGCCCATGGACCAGGGCTACCGCGTCCACGGCGCCAACATGGCCAAGACCCTCGCCCAGCACGGGCTCAAGGTCGGCCTCGCCACGATCCATGCGCCCAGGCAGAAAACACCCGGCTGGATGCAGGAGCTCACACTCGATTGGCCCGCCTCCAACGCCGTAGACCTCAAACGCTTTGCGCTAGGTTGGTCGGGAAAGCTCATGGGGCTGCGCGATCGGCTCGCTGGGCATCAAGACCTCCAGGCCCACCAACTCGCCGGGCTGCTCCCCCTGGTCGAACAGACCCGGCCACGCGCCGTTGTCGCGCTCGGGCCGCACGGCCCCGCGCTGCTGCGCGGGCTCGCATGGGCCTACCCCAAGCTCCCGCGCGTCTGGTACGCCGCCGACGAGCCCGCCGGGTTCCAGCTCTCCATGCTCCGCCGTGAGGGCATCACCGCGCTCCCGCACCGTGCACGACTGGCCTGCGTCTTCGCGTTGATGCAGATCGCCTTCAACCGCGGCAACCGCGCCCACCGCGCCTCAGCCGTCATCGGCGTCAGCCCGCGCGACACACGCTGGCTGGGGCGCCTCGGCGGATGCGAAGCCGTCAACATCCCCAACGGCGTCGACACCGACTACTTCCAGCCCGACGAGACACTCCGCATGCCGCGTACCTGCGTGTTCTGGGGCAACCTCTCGTTCGAACCCAACGTCGATGCCGTCCGCTGGTTCGCGAAGAAGGTCTGGCCCAACACGGTCTACCGCTGGCCGGACGCCACCTGGACCATCGTCGGACGATCGCCCAAGCCCGAGGTCTACCAGTTCGCCGACCTCCCCGGGGTCGAGGTGATCGCTGACACGGCCGACATCCGCCCGCACGTGCTCTCGAACGCTGCCGCGGTGATGCCGATGCGCTGCGGCCGAGGGATCAAGAACAAACTCCTCGAAGCCGCAGCGATGGGGATGCCGATCCTGGCCTCACGCCGTGCACAAACCGGCCTCGTCTTTGGGGGCCAGCCCGCCCCGATGATGACCTGCAAGGGCGCCGCCACCTGGGTCGAGGCCCTCGACAAGGTCTGGCACTCGCAGGCCCTGGCCCGAGTGATGGGCGAGCGTGCCCGCGAATGGGTCCTCAACCGGCACACATGGGGCGGCGCCGCAACGCAGATGCACGGCCTGCTCCAGCGCCTCGCGCCAAGCGAAGACATCTACCCGGAAACACAGGCTTCAACACAGCCCACCCGCGCTGCACAACCCGCCAAACAACGCAAAGCGGCCTAGGCCAACACGAGGAGAAACACTTGGCTTTTGCCACGATGCACTTCGCGACCGGGATGGCGCTCGGCGGCGCGCTCGCGCTCTTGGGCGCAGCGGCGCTGCGCCGTAAACCCACCGCCCTCCCGATCGCGATGACCGCCGGCGGCATCTGGGCGATGGTGCCAGACCTTCCCCGGCTCTTCACCGAAGACTTCCCCAACGCGCCGCTTGCATCCGTGCTGGGCGCTAAACCCCTTCGTGTCTGGCTCGAAACGCACGGCGACTGGTTCGCGCTGCACCGCACGCTCGACGCCCAGCCCGCCGAGTTTGCGCTGCACGGCATGTTCCTGATGATCGCGCTCTACAACGCCGCCCTGCTCGCCCCCGCTTTGATCCGCTGGCGACAACGCCGACGGCTGCGCACCGCCTAAACACCCGAGGCACACGCGGGCCGGTTAACACCGGGCGATATCGAGCCGATAGAACTAACGGCGGACATTCGTCCGCGGTGTCGCTCTAGTCGTATGCGACGCATCCAGGGACCCGACAGACACGACCTCTCAGCCAGCGCAGCGCGGCCAATGCCGCGCATGGAACAACCGTCATGACCGACCCGACCCCACTCTTGCAAGCTCACAACGACGGCTTCGAGGCCTGGCGTTTCATCGCGACGCCGTGCGAAGCACAACGCGTCTACCTCGTGCTCGATGACGGCGTCGGCCCCACCCGGTGGATCGAGATGCAGCCCGTCGTCGGCCGCCCAGGCCAATGGGACGCGACCGCGAACCTCAAGCCCGGCCACCACCGCGCCCGCTACTTCACCAGCAACGACGGCGCGTACCTGAACTGCGGTAACTTCGGGCTCAGCGCCCAACGAACCAGCGGCCCCTGCCCCGGCGTCTCCCTCGAACCGCTCGAGGCCCTCGCCGCCTGATACACGCTATGCCCATGCACGTATCCTGAGCCCCGTGAGGCCAGCTTAGGCCCCCACAACCCCAAACCGAACACGCCACCCCGCTGCCACGTATTGCTGGTACGGGGGTGCTGTCGTCTGGTACCCTGCGGATCGTGTCCAAGCCCCTTTAGGCCCGGTTGCGTGGCCGGTGCCATCATCCCCCTCCATCATGGGAGTCCCTGAAAATGAATACCCGACGTCTCCTCCTGTCCGCGCTCACTATGGCGTGCGCCGGCACTGCCGGCCTGGCCAACGCCGTTGAGTTCGCCGACCCGGTCCGAATGGAAGCCGGCGGCGAACCGGTCAAGGTCGAATCCCCCGGCTACGCCGCACCCTGCTGGGCCGACATCGACAACGACGGCGACAACGACCTCCTCGTCGGCCAGTTCAACGGCGGAAAGATCCACGTCTTCCACAACAACGGCGACGGCACCCTCGCGGCCGGCGCGTTCCTCGAAGCCGAAGGCGAGACCGCCATCGTCCCGGGCGTCTGGTGATGCACCAGCTCCACGCCACAGTTAGTGGACCTCAACGGCGACGGCTTCAACGACATCCTCTCGGGCACCTACTCCTGGGACAACCACGAGCTCGGCATGGCCGGGACATTCCAGGTGCTCTACGGCCAGGACGACGGGACGTTCAAGAAACCGATCGACCTCACCGGCTCGGACGACGAAGTGCTCATCATCCCTGCCTCCGACGAAGCCGTGCTTGAGAAGATCTGTACCCGCCCGATCGCGACCGATTGGGACGGCGACGGCAACACCGACCTCGTCGTCGGCAACTTCGCCGGCTCGTTCTATGTCTTCAAGGGCGACGCCGATGGCAGCTTCTACCCCGAGCCCGAGCAGGTCATGACCGGCGACGAGCCCCTCATCCTCGAAGGGATGCACAGCGACCCCTTCGTGGTCGACTGGGACGGCGACGGCGACCTCGACCTGCTCAGCGGCTCGGCCCAGGGCGGCGTCTTCTTCTCAGAGAACACCGCAGGCCCCGGCGTCACGCCCGAGCTCGAGGCATTCGAAACCCTCATCGAGCCCGCAGGCTACGCCGAGGCGGGCGGCGGGTTGGTCCCCACCGCCCCGGCCGGCGCAACCCGCGTCTGGGCCGACGACATCAACGGCGACGGCAAGCTCGACCTGCTGGTCGGCGACTCCACCATGCTCACCGCCCCCGCCGAGGGCGTGACCGAGGAAGAGATGCAGGCCCTGGAGGCCGAGTGGCAGGAAAAAATGATGGACTTCCAGGAGCGATTCGAGAACATGGACGAGTCGGACGAGGCTGCCGCCCAGGCCCTGATGCAGGAGTACCAGGCCCACTACCAGGCCCGGTCCGAGTTCATCACCGAAGAGCGCACCGGCTTCGTCTGGCTCTACCTCCAGCAGTAGGCCCAACCCAACAAGCCGAAAACAACAAGGCCGGGCGACTTCTGTCGCCCGGCCTTTTCACGTCCTCTTGCAGCAAGGCCCAAAGCTTACCTCCCCGGCAGATTCAGGCCGCCCGTCACATCCCCGAGCGAGTCCTTCATCAATTCCTGCACCTTCAGCACCGCGTCATTGAACGCGGCCGCCAGCAGCTCCTCGACCATCTCCCGGTCGGCGTCGCTGCCGGCACCCGCTAGTGCGCCGACCATCGACGGATCGATCGCCACCGACTGCACCTCGAACTTGCCGTTGAGCACGACCCGCACCGCCCCTGCACCGGCCTCGCCCTGCGCGGTTTTTTGCGCGAGCGCTTCCTGCGCGGCTTCGAGCTTCGTCTTCATCTCGCCAAGGTTCCCCATCATCCCCGCGAGCTCTTTCAGGTTCTTCAAGTTATCAAACATCTTCGATTCCCATTCATGCCGTAGTGGAAAGTAAACATCATACGCCGCGTGCGCGAGGTCGGGGCGCCGACCAGGTTGTGTCTGACGGCTCACATGGTGGCCGGGGTTGAGCGCAGCGAAACCCCGGAACAACTCACCGGCCCGTTCCGGGGGCAGGCTGCGCCTGACCCCGGCCACCATGCGGGGCAACAAGGAGCCGCCAGGCACACCCTAGCCTTCGTCATCGCCGTCTGCAGGGCCATCGATCAAAGGCGGCGTCCACGGCGGCAGATCGTCTTCATCGTCGCCCGGCGCGCCACGCAAACCCCCCAGCGCCAGCATACGGATCTCTGTGTTGTCGAACGCGCCCTCAACCCGGTAGGCCACAAACGAATCCGTCACCGCACCGAAGACATCGCCGATCGGGCCCAGCACATCCTGCACCTTCTCCAGCGGCCCGCCGTTGACCTGCATCGCCAGCGAGCGGTTGAAAAACACCTTCCCCCGGCTGCGCATCGCGAACCAGCTCCCGGCGATATCGAGCTGGCTGAAGTAGGCGTGGTCGCCGCGCAGCTTGAACACCGCCTCCGCGCGGTCGCGCCCCGCGGGCCGGCCGTCTTCAGGCCGGGACAGATTCCCACCGGACACCATAAAGTCGATCAGATCAGAGACCACAACCATACGTGCGAACCGGCCGCGGTGGACCTCGAGCGTGCCCTCGCCACGCAGCTCGGTGCCGACGTGTGCCAAAGGCCCGTGTGCGTGAAGCTGGAACTCCGCCAATCCCGCGAACCGCGGCGACTCGCCCTCAACCACACCAAGCACCTGCTCGATCGCGATCCGCTGCCCACCAAGCCGAAGGTCGAAGGGGAACCCCTGCGAGAGACGGATAACCGCATCGCCTCGCATCTCGCCGTCGAGCACGGCCGCATCGATCCGTTGGACCTCGAGCGTCTGGTCGGCAGAAACCGCGAAGACTTTCAGTCGTTCGATCGGCAACTGATACTGCCCAAACACCGCGCTCGCGCCTGCGAGTTCCAGGCCGATGCGCATGGCCGAGTCACGCCAGGCGTCCAGCTCTAACACCCCCGACAGCGTCAGCGTCGCGTCGCCCGTGATGTCGTAGGGCGCAAGCAGTTCCTGCACCGACTGCGGGAGGTAGCGATCCTGTTCACGAGCCATCGCAAGCTCAATCGCGGAATCGGCAAAGGTAAACGTCCGCGCATCGACATCGAGCACCGCATCGATCTGCGCACTCATCGCGGGGGCGCGGTCGAGCTCCAGCGCGAGGCGGTACCGCCCGCCCGCCGCCGGGTCGATGAGCAGGTCGGTGGTGATCTCGTCGATGACGGTGGGCGTCGTGCCAGGCCGACGCGTATCCACAACGACCGAGGCCTCGCGCAGAGCGATCCGGCTCATCCGCAGCGCATCGCTCACGGGCACGGCGTCTTCGCCCGGGCTCGCCGCGACCAGGTCGCTGAACCCGATGACCTTGCCCGCCGACTCCGACCAGACCAGCCGAACAGTCGGGCGCTCCAGCGTCAACGACGCCAGGACCAGCGGACGGCCTTTCCGCGGGACCTCGCCCAGCTCCAGCGTCAGCGAGTCGGCCTGAAAAATCGCCACCGATCCGCCCGCCGCGTCCGGGTCATCCGCGACAAGCCGAACGTTGCGCAGGACAACGGTCTTGGGCTGCTGGTAGTCGATCCCGTCGAATTCAAGCTGCGGGACGAGGGTCGCATTGATCCTGGCCTTGAGTATCTCGCCCAGCTTCTGCTCGACCGCTGTCTCACGCATCGTGCCGACCACATAAACCACAGCGAACCCCGCGCTGGCCAGGAGAGCGAGCGTGACCACAAGTGCGGTGATTCGTTTACGGGTGATGCGCATCGGGTGAATCGTAGGCGGGGACAGACGCGTCGGGCGGGCTGGGCCAACGTGTTACGGTTCGTCTGCTGGCTGCTGTTTGCGGGTATCGACAAGTACCGCATCCGGGAAGGCATCAAGCACATCACGCACCAGCGGCAGGCTCATCGCCTTCTGCCGATCCTGCCGCTTAGGCGACCCGGCCTCTCCGGGCTGCTGTGCATCGGCACCCGTGGCGGGCTGAGCCAACTCAATTCGGAATCGCTTCGCCGTGAGCTTGGTGAGTTCAAGCGCCAAGCGGTCGCGCTGCCGCTGCCCCGCGAAACGGGCGATGTCGCGCTGGCCCGAGCGCGGCTCAAGCAGACACACGCCCGCCTCGGCGTCGAGCTTCACCAGCCGCACCTTATCGACCCAGGCAAACGAGGAGGCGGACGACACACGCTCATGCAGCGCCTGCCAGACGCCCTGCGGATCCGAAAGATCGACCGCGGCGGCCGGCGCAGGCTCGTCGTTCGATGCGGAAGGCTGTTCGGGGGCCGGTGATGCCGCGTGCTCGGCGGCTGGGGTCGATGTCGGCTGCGTCCGGGTCGGCGGGCTGTAGGCGCCCTGTGCAGGCGGAGCCGGGCTACCGGTTATCTTTTTTTTTTCCGCCGCCGGCATGCCGCCGGCGAGCAGCGCCGCGACGTCGGCCATCTTCTCGGCAAGCGCAAGCCGGACCATCGTCGCGTCGAGCAGCGCCCGTGGGTTCGACGAAGACTTCCCGCTCCGGCTAAGCCCTTCGCACAGCGCGATCATGTGGACCAGCCCCGGGGCATCAAAACGCTTCGCCTGCTCGGCCGCCTTGGCCCGCGCTTCGGGCGAGAGCTCGACGAGTTCCGAGTCCACACCGCAGGCCGCGATGAGCATGAGCTGCCGCAGCCGTTCCACCAGCACATCGATGACCTGCTCCTGGCCGATGCCGGACGCAAGCAGTTCTTCGGTCTGGTCCAGGGTTTTGGCGATGTCGCCGTCCGCGAGCGCATCGACCAGTGCCACCACGCGTTCGCGGGGGGGCAGGCCGAGCATGTTTTCAAGCAGCGCCCCCGTCAGCGGCCGTTCTTCCGATGCGGCAAGCCGGTCCATCAGCGACAGCGCGTCGCGCATCGAACCGTTGCCCAGCACAGCAACCTGATACAGCACCTCGTCCTCGGCCTCGATCTCTTCGCCTTCCAGAACGTTCGCCAGATGCTGCTTGATCTGCGCCGTCGGGATGTTCTTGAAGTCGAAACGCTGGCAGCGTGAGTGGATCGTCGCGGGGATCTTGTGCGGCTCGGTTGTCGCGAGGATGAATTTCACATGCGACGGCGGCTCCTCCATGATCTTCAGGAGCGCGTTGAACGCGTCCTTCGTGAGCTGGTGGACCTCGTCGATGATGTAGACCTTGTACCGCGCGTTGTCGGTCGGGCTCAGGCCGGCCTTGGCGATGATGTCTCTTGCGTCGTCGATGCCGCGGTTGCTCGCGCCGTCGAGCTCGATGACATTGAGGTCGTCTCCGCGCATGATGGCGTCGGCCATACGCTGCTGGATGTCAACGTCGGGGTATGTATGGTCGTCGCCTTCGGGCTTAGGCGCGTCTTCAACGGTGTCGGGCGCGTTTAGCGCCCGGGCGAAGAGGCGAGCCATCGAGGTCTTGCCCACGCCGCGCGTGCCGGTGAAGAGGTAGGCGTGGGCGACACGTCCCTAGCGGATGGCGTTTTTGAGGGTGTCGGCGATCGCCCCTTGGCCGACGACATCGCCGAAGGCTTGGCTGCGATAGCGACGGGCTAGGACGGTATAGGCCATAGGGGCGCTATGAGGCTTGAGCAGTGAGGCCTGAGGCCGATAGCACCCAGGCACAATACGACGGACCTGAAGCTCAAGACTCAAGTCTCAGGACTCAGGCCTACGCGGCTTCGCCGCTCCTCTCCGCCCCGCAGACAGACGGCCAGGACACCAACGGCACCGGGCGGACGTCCCTTAGGGCTGCTCCGATCAAGGCCTGACCCGGTTCGCGAGCCCACCCGTGCATCGGGCCCAGCCGCCTGTCTGCGGGGCGTGGCGGGGCGTTTCGAACAAGCCGAGCACCCACACCCGCTTAGCCGAGCGAGGATACCGCAAGCCAGCCCGCTGGGCAAACCCGCTGGCTTTGCCAGCGCCCACCGCGTATGCTTGGGGAGAAGTCCCCAGCTTCTCATTCTTCCGGCATCCTTTTTTATTCGTTTGGGGCAGACAATGCGGCACAACATGATCCTCTTCATCCTCCGGGGGCTCGTCGTCGTCATCGTCGCGACGATCAGCGTCGGCTATCTACTCGCCAATCAGGAAAGCGGCGGCATCGGCTTCCAGCAGTTTATGCTCCTGCTTGTCATCGCGATGGTCGCCGCCGGGGCCGTCATCGCCGCAGACGCCTTCTCCCCCAAGAAAAAACTCTCCGCGATCTCCGGCGTGTTCCTCGGCCTCATCGCCGGGCTCATCGTCCTGCTCCCGCTCGCCTACATCGTCGACCTCATCGGGGTGCTGTCCCAGCCGCCCGAGCCCGCCCCCGCCATGACCCTGACCGAGACCTACACCCAGGTCCAGAGCGAGATGCTCAGCCTCGTCGATATCGACCAGATGACCCAAGAGCAGTTGGCGGAACTCCACGAGGAAGCCCGCATCACCGCCACGGCACGCTTCGACCGCGCGACACGCCTCTACGGCGAGGCGATCTCCAGGCTGCAAACCCAGAAAAACCTCCTGCTCGGGGTCAAGGTCATCCTGGGCGTCATCACCTGCTACATCTGCATCTCACTGGTCCTTCAGACCAAGGACGACTTCCGATTCATCATCCCGTATGTCGAATTCGCCAAGCAGGTCCGCGGCAATCGGCCAATCATCCTCGACACCTCGGTGATCGTCGACGGCCGGGTGCTGGACATCATCGACACGCAGGTGATGCAGGGCGTCATCATCGTCCCGCGTTTTGTGCTCGACGAACTGCAGACCATCGCCGACTCGTCGGACAAGATCAAACGCGCCCGGGGCCGGCGCGGGCTCGACATCCTGCAGAAGCTCCAGGCCAACGACAAGGCCGAGGTGCACGTCGAGGATCGTGAGGCCGAGGGCGTCAACGTCGACCAGAAGCTCATCGACCTGTCCGCGCAGATGCAAGGCCGGCTGATGACCAACGACTTCAACCTCAACAAAATCGCGACCCTGCGCGGGGTCGATGTCATCAACCTCAACGACCTGGCCAAAGCACTCCGACCGGTCGTCCTGCCAGGCGAACACCTCACCGTCAAGCTCGTCAAGCCCGGCGAATCCTCGACCCAGGGCGTGGGCTACCTTGAAGACGGCACGATGGTCGTCGTCGAGAACGGACGGACACACCTGGACCACCTTGTCGATCTCGTCGTGACTAGCACACTGCAGACCAGCGCGGGCCGGATGATCTTCGGCAAGTTCGCCCACGAAGAGGACGAGAAGCAGGCCGCGTCGGGCCAGCCCAAGCCCAAGGCATCGGGCGAGACACCCGCCCCCAAGCAAGAGGCCACCCCGGCCGCGAAGCCCACGCCGACGAAGCCCGCAGCCGACGCAGGCCCGCCGCCACAGCGGCCCCGCGGGACCAGCTCACGCCGAAACCCCCGGCGCGGCTAACGGCACTGTTCGAGACTGCGTCTGGCTACGCGTCGCCGACCCACGCCTCGACCTCAATCTCGACAACCAGCTCGGGCCGAACCAGCCCGCTGATCTCGATCATTGTCGCGGCCGGCCGGACCTCGGCGAAGGCCTCGTGATGTGCCCGGCCGACGTGTTCCTGATCATCGATCGAGACGATGTACGTCCGGGTACGTACGACGTCGGACAGGGATGCCCCCGCCCGCTCCAACGCGGCCGCGATCTTTTCCAGGATAAACACCGTCTGCGCGTAGGCGTCGCCCGGCGCGACGCTGTTGGATTGCTCGTCGACGGCGGTCGTCCCCGCGACCACCACAAGCGGCCCGGTCCGTACCGCGCGGCTATAGCCCACGCGATCTTCCCAGACGGTGCCGGTCCCGATATTGATGCGTTCCATCATGCCGCCTCCTCGAACACCCGATCAGGCGCTGACGGCTTTGAGCCCCAGCGCGTCGGCCATTGTCTTGCCCAGGTCGGCGGGGGACATGCTGACGTGGCAGCCGGCATCGCGGAGGGCTTCGATCTTCGACTCGGCGGTGCCTTCGCCGCCGGAGATGATCGCACCGGCGTGGCCCATGCGGCGGCCGGGCGGCGCGGTCTGGCCCGCGATGAAGATGGTGACGGGCTTGGTGACGTTGGCCTTGATGTACTCGGCCGCAGCCTCCTCGTCGGTCCCCCCGATCTCCCCGATCATGACGATGCCGTCGGTCTCGGGGTCGTCCTGGAACATCTTGAGCAGGTCGATGTAGTTCAGCCCGCGGACCGGGTCGCCGCCGATACCGACACAGGTGGTCTGGCCCATGCCGTGGTTGCCGGTCTGCCAGACCGCTTCGTAGGTGAGTGTGCCCGAGCGGGAGATGATGCCGACGCTCTTGCCGGACTTGCTCTCGCTCGCGGGGGTATGGATGTACCCGGGCATGATGCCGATCTTGCACTCGCCGGGCGTGATGATCCCCGGGCAGTTGGGGCCCAGCAGCGTGACGCCGTCGTACCGGGGCTGGGCGAGTTGCTTCTTGACCCGCATCATGTCGAGCACGGGGATGTGCTCGGTAATACAGACGATCATCGTGATGCCTGCGTCGGCCGCTTCGAGCACCGCGTCCGCTGCGAACGGTGGCGGCACGAAAATCAGTGTCGCGTTAGCGCCGGTCGACTCCACGGCCCGGGCAACCGTGTTGAAGATCGGCAGGCCGTTCGCGTCCTTCTGCCCGCCCTTGCCGGGCGTGACGCCGCCGACCATCTGCGTGCCGTAGTCCAGGCAGCCCTTGGTGTGGAAAGCGCCGGCCGAGCCGGTGATGCCCTGGCAGATGACCGTGGTGTTTTTATCGACGAGGATGCTCATAAGGATGCCGTTTCTTCGGGGGTTTTGGTGTTTCCCGGCGCAGTTGCGGGTCGGATACGATAGCAAGGCCACGGCATCTTCGCTGGGCACCTAACTAGCCGACTGAAGCCTAAAACCCCGGCGGCCTGGCGCCGCCGGGCGGGTCGTAGTCTTCGTCATCGTCGTAGCCGTCTTCGAGCGGGGCGCTGCCGGGCACACTGCCGACCTCCACGCGGATCACCGAGCGGATCCCGCCTCGGCCGGTCCAGTCGGTCTGGATCAGCATCCAGCGCGGCTGCATGACGGCCTTGAGGTCGTCGGCGATACGGTTGGTCACGGCCTCGTAGAAGATGCCTTCGTTGCGGAAGCTCTGGAAGTAGAGCTTGAGCGACTTGAGCTCGACACAGGTCTGATCCGGGACGAACTGGACAGTGACATGGGCAAAGTCGGGGTGCCCCGTCTTGGGGCACACACTGGTGAACTCCTCGGCGACATGCTCAATGACATAGTCGCGCCCGGGGTTGGGGTTCTCAAAGCACTCAAGCAAGGTCGTATCAGGCATCGGTTTGTTTCGTTTGGCGACGCCCCAAAAAAGGCCGGCCGACTTCAGTCGGCCGGGCGCAAACGGGGATGTCGAAAGCAAGTGTCAGGGTTGGGTTCAGATCTTTGTAAGTGACTGCGCCGAGGCGTCGAGGGTCGCGAGGTCTTCGGGCCGGGACTTGTCGAAGTGGGCCTCGACAGTGACCTGGGACGTGCCGTCGAACACGACGTAGTACACCTTTCGGATGTCGCTGCTGGGGTGTTCGGGGAGAAGCACGCGGTGGAGTGTCATCTCACCGGCTTCGAGCTTGCTGTACTCGTAGCCCGCAGGCAGGGTGATGATCGTGCTGTTCACGAAGGCACGTTCCAGCCCCCCTTCCGACTCGGGGGACATGATCGGCGTTGCCATCGTGCGCTGGGCACGGCCCTCGAGCTTGGTCACCTTCATCTGGAGCCAGAGCCCGTTATCGTTCGGGAACCAGCGGGCCGAGACGCGGTTGATCGAGGCAACGCTAAGCCCATCGGGCGGGACGATGCCGTAGGGCTGGTTCAGCGGGGTCACGGTCGCGCGGGCGGCGGTACTCCCCTCGAACAGCGAACGCTCGGGGAAGCCCTCCCAGTCCGCCTCGGGGACATCGCTGTAGGGCGTGCTGTCGCCGCGGTAGGCGACGTTGATGAACCGGTCGTTGACCCACATCTGGTACGTCGCGTCTTCCCGGCCGTACGCACGCGCCTCGCGTGAGGACATGAGCCGGCTGGAACGGACGACATAATCCATATCCGCGATGAGCTCGTCGTAGCGCGACGGGGCTTCGCCAACAAAGGTGACCTGCAGGTCATTGACGAAGCCGGTGTAGAGCAGGACGGAGGTGTCATCCTCTTCGTTGGTCAGGACAACGCGTGCGAACGGGTGGCCGCCAAAGAGTGTGCCGAACTCAACGCGGTCATACGTATTCTGCTTGATGAAGAACGTTTCCGGGGCAAACAGGTTGAACGCGACAGGCGTCCCGCTGTTGGAATCGACCATGTTCTCGACCCAGGCTAGGAGCATCCCCGACGCGAAATCGCCGGACTCGGCCTGTTCACGCAGGTCTTCGAGCTTCGACCTGTCGATCTCGGCGGAACTGCTGAGTCGCTCGACCTCTTCGATGGCCGGCCATTCATCGTGATCGACCGTACGCGAGACGAACACCATGAACTGGACATCGACCGAAGACTCACGTGGGCCGGCCTGTAGGAATGCCGTCTCCAGCACTTCGTCACCAAACGTCTCGGTCAAAGCCGACTTGAAGTCTTCGTTATCCGAAACGAGCGAAGCGATGTCCCGCCGATCTTCTTCCCAGTCGCCGGGCAGGTTGAGGATCATGCCCCGGAAGTCGACGCTCTGCGAGACGTTGGCGACCTTGTCGGGAACGCCGAGCGACCAGTCCCGAACGCCAGCCAACGCGGGGCCCGGCGTGTCGATCACACGTCCAGACGAGGCTGCTCCGTCGGTGTCTTCGTCGTCAGCGTCCTCGTCGTCATCTGTGCTGCTGGAAGTGCCCCGGTCGCGTCCACGTCTCCGGCCACGATCGGAAGCACTGCTGTCAGTGTTGTCTGCCACCGCGCCCGTGCCGTTGGGATTCGGGGCAGGCTGGTTACCCCCCCCGCTCGTCAGGACCACGATCAAGACGACGGCAAGGATGAGGACCAACACGCCGCCACCGATCCCCGCCAGGAGCACCGGGCTTGGACCGCTACGCCTGGCGCTCGATGGGGCAAAGACCGAGCCGGCCTGCATCGCCGGGGCAGCGACCACGTCGTCGGCAAACGCAGGGGCTGCACCACCCCCACCGCTTTGGCTCGACGTCGGGACCGTCATGCTCGCGTTGCACGACTTGCAGGTCGCCTGCTTGCCCGCTGCCTTTTCAGGCACCTTGTACTGCGTGTTGCAAGACGGGCAAGAGAACTGGATCATGGACATGGGCAGGCTCCGGAGGCCGAACACAACGGTCGGCAAAAAATGTGCGGTGAGAGAGCAGAGATTTTAGCAGGGATTGCGCCCCGGACCAACCCGCCACAATTGGCCGGGAACACAACCCGTCGCTATCCTCTGCCCATGCCACAGCCCACCATCTCCGAGACCGACGTCCGACACGCTGCAAAGCTCAGCCGCCTGTCGCTCAATGACGACCAGGTCCATCAGTACACCGACCAACTCGCCAACATCCTCGACTACATCCAGAAGCTCAACGAACTCGACATCGACGGCGTCGAGCCTATGCCCCACGCGCTGGACCAACACAACATCCTCCGCGAAGACAGGGAAACGCCGGGCCTCGACACCGATGATGTACTGGCCAACGCCCCGGACCGTGAAGGACCGTTCTTCAAGGTCCCCAAAGTCCTGGGCGACGGCGGTGGAGCTTGAACCACCAACGCCAGCAACAATCCTTCTTCCTAAGCCCTAGGCCCTAGCGCCTAGCTACTCCCCATGGACCCCACCCAAACCACCCTCACCGAACTCCGCGACGCGATCGCCAGCAAGGCCGTCTCCGCCGAGGAAGCCACCCGCGCCTACCTCGACCGGATTGATGCGCATAACGACACGCTCAACGCCTTCCGCGACCGCATGACTGACTACGCACTCGAACGCGCCAAGCAGGTCGACGAAGGCAAAGTCACCGGCAAGCTCGCGGGCGTCCCGATCGCCATCAAAGACTGCATGTGCCACACCGAGGGCACCACCGCCTGCTCGTCCAAGATGCTCGAGCACTACCGCTCACCCTTCACCGCCACCGCGGTCCAGAAGCTCGAAGATGAGGGCGCGGTCATCCTCGGCAAGACGAACATGGACGAGTTCGCCATGGGATCGTCCACCGAAAACTCCGCTTTCGGCGTCTCACGCAACCCCTGGGACTTAGACCGCGTGCCCGGTGGGTCCTCGGGTGGGACGACCAGCGCCATGGCCGCCGACCTCGCCGCCGCCGCGCTCGGGTCCGACACCGGCGGATCGATCCGCCAGCCCGCCGCCATCACCGGGCTCGTGGGTTTCAAGCCCACCTACGGCCGCATCTCACGCCACGGCCTCGTCGCCTTCGCCTCCTCCCTGGACCAGATCGGCCCGGTCACCCACACCCTCGCCGACGCCGCCCTGCTCACCGAGATCATGTGCGGCAAAGACCCGCTCGACTCGACCAGCGCGGATGTCCCCGTCGAAGCCGATATGCACGACGTCGACGGCGAGATCGACCCGAGCGCAGGGGGCGGCAAGCTCCGCATCGGCATCGCGTCACAGTACCTCGACGAAAGCGCCAACCACCCCGCCGTCACCGCCGCGTTCAACGAAGCACTCGAGTGCTACAAATCCCAAGGCGCCCAGGTCGTCGAGGTCGACCTGCCCCACACCGAGTACGGCATCCCGTGCTACTACATCGTCGCTACCGCCGAATGCTCCTCCAACCTCGCCCGCTACGACGGCGTGCACTACGGCCACCGCACCAGCGAGCCCACCCCCAAAGACGCCAACGCCATCCAGCACCTCATGAGCCAGTCACGGGCCGAGGGCTTCGGCGACGAGGTCAAGCGACGCATCATGCTCGGCACCTACGCCCTGTCGTCGGGCTACTACGACGCCTACTACAACCGCGCCCTCAAGACCCGCCGACTCATCGCCGGCGACTTCAACACCGCGTTTGAAAAATGCGACGCCATCCTCTGCCCCACCACCACGGGCCCGGCGTTCAAGATCGGCGACAAGGCCGACGACCCCCTGGCGATGTACATGAACGACATCTACACCGTCACCACCAACCTCGCGGGCATCGCCGGCGTCTCCGTCCCCGCCGGCTTCGCTTCAGAAAACGGCAAACAACTCCCCGTCGGCGTCCAACTCATCGGCAACGCCTTCGACGAAAAACGCCTGCTGCGAATCGCCCGACGCTACGAACGCGAGACGGAGCATTGGAAGTCTCGCCCGGGGATTTGAACCACGGAGGCACGGAGGTCACGGAGGAAGGCAATAGGCTAAACCGCCAAGACGCCAAGAGCGCCAAGGAAGACATACCCCATACGAATCATTGCCCGCATAGAGCTGCATACGCACGGTCAGACTGATATCGACATCTAGCGAACCAACACACCGAGCCTGCCTCCCTTGGCGATCTTGGCGTCTTGGCGGTTCGTTTCGGTTCGCCTTCGTCCGTGCCCTCCGTGCCCTCCGTGCCCTCCGTGTCTCTGTGGTTCAAAACTACCCGAAAGGACTCGCAACATGCCCAAAGACGCCCGCTACCTCGGCATCGACCTCGGCGGCACCAACATCCAGGCCGCGATCTACCAGCCCGGCAAGAAGGGCCAGGGCGAGATCGTTGTCCGCGGCGGGACCAAGACCCTCGCGGCCGAGGGCGCCAAGCATGTCATCGGCCGGATCGTCGGGCTCTGCGACAAGCTGCTTGACAAGGCCGAGATGAAACGCACTGACATCGCGGGGCTCGGCATCGGTGCGCCCGGCGCGATCGACATCGACAAGGGCGTCGTCCTCCGCGCGCCCAACCTTGACTGGGACGACTACCCGCTGGCGAAGGTGCTGGGCAAGGAGTTCTCGTTCCCGGTCGTGGTGGATAACGATGTGAACGTCGGCGCGTGGGGCGAGTACAGCGCCGGGGCTGGGCGGGACCACGGCGACCAGATGGCGATCTTCGTCGGCACGGGCATCGGCGCGGGGCTGGTCCTCAACGGCAAGCTGTACCACGGCCCGCGGTTCACGGCAGGCGAGATCGGCCACACCACCATCGAGGGCTCGGGCGTGCTCGGGCGGCGCACCGTCGAGGACATGGCCAGCCGAACCAACATGGTCCGCCGGCTCACCGCGCTGATCCAGAGCAACCGCCCGTCGATCGTGCCCGACCTGGTCGACGGCGACCTCACCCGCATCCGCTCGAAGGTCCTCGCGCAGGCGATGAAGGAAGGCGACGAGTTGACGCTCGAAGTGATCGCCGACGCCGCCCGGTACGTCGGCATGACGATCGCCAACGCGGTGACGCTGCTGTCGCTGGACTGCGTCGTCGTGGGCGGCGGCGCCACTGAAGCACTGGGCAAGCCCTGGATGAAACAAGTCAACCAGTCCTTTAAACGACATGTTTTCCCCGAAGAGCTGCGCGAAGTGCCAGTGATTGCGAGCGAACTCGACGATAACGCCGGCCCGATCGGGGCCGCCCTGCTCGCCCAGCAGCAATCCGCATAGCCCCACCAACGCGGCGGCCGGGCCACTGAGCCAGTACGGAAGTCCCGGACGACTAAAAATTGTCAAAGTTGCGAAATTTTCTCTTGCTTCGCCCCCCGCGGAGCGTCAAAGTCATTATGCTACGCGTGGCTTAGATTTTTACCTAGTCAACTCAACCTGCTTTCTCCCCTCCGCCCCGTTGTCGCTTCGGCGACAGCGGGGTTTTGTTTCGTATCAACCGCACGCTATAGCAACAACCGGCTTCGTAAGCAAAGCCAACTTGTAGACGTAAGGCGTTAGAGCCACTGACGTTTCAGGCAGTAGTAAAGGCATCCCCGCATAACCGGCGGAGCAGGCAGATAGAAAACACGCCAGACGTTTTAGCTTCGATCCACCGGCGGGCCGGCCTCTACCCACACCTCACGGGTGCGTGGCCCATCAAACTCACAGAGCCAAAGCCCTTGCCATCGCCCCAGCAACATCTCACGGTTACGCACCTTTACGCGGAGACTGCTCCCCATCATGGAAGCCTTAACGTGCGCAGCGCTGTTGCCTTCGCCATGCCGATCAAAATCTTCCGACCAGGGGACCATCTGATCCAGCCGCTTGAGCATGTCGTGCACGACGTCGGGGTCGGCGTTCTCGTTAATCGTGACACCCGCCGTCGTATGCGGCACGAAGACTTCGACCCAGCCGTCCATGACGCCAACATCATTCACGACGCGACGGACCGCATCGGTGATCTCGACCATCTGGTCACGCTGCTGTGTGTCAAAGGTGAGTTTCTGCATCGCTGAAAACCTGGTGTGTCTCTAGGGATAGCCTTTGGACGCAATGGCATGCCGACTGCCGTGACCGCAGCTACTCGAGGTTCCCACGTTCGAACTCCTGTCGCAGGATGCTCGGCAACAGGTAGTTCGCTCCGCGGTAGGTCTGGACCTGGCCGGTGATGACGAGCGGCAGGTGGTCGCCGTACTCATAAAGCGTGGCCTCGATCTCTTCAAGCAGTTTGCAGGCCTGCAGAATCATCGGCGGCTCGGAGGCCTCCTCCCCATCCGCATCAAACACAAAGAGCGCGTGCGCACCGTCGCCTGAGCGTACGATGCGGCCGGTGCGTTGCACGATGAATGCGCCCTCTTCGAGCAACTCCGCCTGGGCCTGCCCGGGGGCCGTGCCCAGAACGACAGGGTCAGCGGCAGGCCCACCGCGTGAAACATCCGGGAGTCGCGTGCCCGGGTCGGCTGGGGTGCGACGATTGCCCTCGCTGCCCAGCGGACCGCCGCCGCGCTGGCCCAGCAGTTGTTCGAGTTCTTCCTCGGGCGAGAGTGGTCCCTCTTGCTCATCCTCGACTTCGCTTGGCACGTCCACGGTGGGCTGGGCTTCCGTCACCTCGGGTGAGGCTTCGGCGTCGCCTTGGGCGGTACTCTCAAGCATCGGCCTGGGGGGGGCGGTGATCATCAGGTAGTTCACACCGCGATAGGCATGGACCTGGCCCGAGACGGTCATGTGCACCGCTTTGCCGCGCTCCCTCACGAGTTCCTGCATCGATTCCAGCGCGCGATTCGGCGCGACGACCATCGCGATCGACGGCTCACCCAGCGTGTCGTCCTCATCCAACACAAAAACTGCGTAGCCTCGCTCGTCGTCGGGCAGCAGCCGCCCCGTCCGGTTGCGGAGAAACTCTCCTTCACGCCGCAGCGTCGGGAGCGGATCGCCCGGCGCGACGCCCAGGACACGCGGGTCTACCTCCATCCGGGTCGCAGGGACGCCGAGGATGCCATCCACCAGCGGGTTGCCGTCGGCATCGCGTGGCGCTACTGGCTCGCGCGATGTGTGGTCGGGGGAGAGCGGGTCGCTGGCAGGCGGATCGCCGAGCGTCACGACGTTCGCCGACGGCTCATCATCGTCGCCAGCATCCTCGGGCTGAGCCTGCGCTGCCGCAAACAACGGGCAGCCGACCAAGGTCAGGCACAGTAGCGCGTAGCGGGTAGCGTCTTGCATGGGTTCGGCCTCCGTGCGGTTCAGCGCACCATATCCCTTCCATCGCCCATTGGCCACCGGCGGGACGAGAAAACAGGTTCTCTCGGCCAAGAAGCTGCCTCAGGCACAACGCCGGCGAAGGCACTCAGCGTCCGACCCACTCGGCATATGCGTCGCGTAAGAAGGCCAGATTGCCCTACTCTTCCACAGCTTCCTCGGCCGCGCCTTCCACCTCTTCAGCTGCCGCCTCGACAGCGTCCGGGGTGACCTCGCCGCCCCCCGGGGCGTACTGCGGCTCGCGATCACGACGCCAACCGGGGGCGACCACGTTGGGCGCGACGCTATCGACATCGAATGCGTAGGGCCGGATGGCGGTGACGACCCAGCCGTCGAAGAAGTCCCACGCCATCTCGACCGAGACGAGTTCGCGTGCACGGGTCAACCCCGGGCGGATGACATCGACTGCACCCGTGCCGCCACGCGCACGGATCTTGACGACTTCGACCAGCGTGAACTCACCGGAAGGTGTCTGGCCATCCAGGAAGACGTTGTCAGCCAACTCGGCGACCACGGTGATCGCGGTGAGCTCGCTCGTGCCCTCGGGGAAACGGATCGCGACATCGCCGGGGATCGCGGCTTCGGTGAGGACGGCGTTGAGCGCGGCCTTCTCCATGAGAACGGCGGTCGAGCTGTTGGCGTCGTTGAAGGCGATGTCGCCGGTGACGCCGGGCACGTTGATGTAGTTGGGGCTGTTGCAACCCGTCAGCAAGACAACGGCGGCAAAGAGGAAAAACAGCGGGCTCAGGCGGTTCATGGCGTTCGTTTCCTGGACGTTCTGGAGGAAGCGGGATTGTAGCAGGGATCAAAGGTGGAGCATCTCCATCAGCCCCGACCTGCTTACAGCATCCTCCCGAAGACGAAAGTTCAATCCAGCATGTGCCGGCGGACAACGAGCGAAGCGGCTGGGTCGTCCGGGAGGATCAGTTCGCCAAAGCCCTGCCCCAAGGGGTGGTCGGGATCGACCATGCACGGCGCCCCAGCGTTGATACAGGTGAAAGGGACGCCCCCGTTCGCATCGCCGCCGCGATCGGGGTCGGCTCCGGGCTGGACGTACCATGGGCGGTGGATGTGGCCATGGATGTAGACGACACGTGCCCCGGCGTCGGTGTGCTGTTCGAGCAGCTTGCGGAGCTGTGGGGCGTCGGCGAGCCGGTGCGAGTCGTGCTCGTGGATGCCGTGCGGGACGACGCAGGGGTAGTGGCAGAGGACGACAAGGCCGCGGGCCGGGTCGCGCCCCCGGAGCGTCGCGGCGACGGAATCAAGCTGCTGCGCGCCCAACCGGCCGACGGCGTCCTTGACGCGGGGGATGGCAGCGTCGAGCGCAAGCAGGTCCCACCCGGCGTTGATGGGCCGGGTGTGCGGGAACGTGTCGGGCACCCAGCCGGGCAACATGCGCTGCATGCGCTTGGACCGCGCGGCGGTGAAGGTGTACTTGTCATGATTACCCGGCACGGCCACGAGCGGCGCGACCTCGGCCAAGGGCGCGAGGAACCGACGCGCCGTCTCGAACTCGCTCTGGAGCGCCGTCGTCGTCAGGTCGCCCGAGCACAGCACCATGTCGGGCTTGAGGTCAATCGCCTTGTCGATCAACTCGTGCAGGCGGTGGTGGCGGAACACCTTGCGGCGGTTGAGCCAGAGGTTGGACTGCCCGAGCACGCGCTTGGACAGCATGTGCCACGGCATGGGCCAGAGGGAGAACAGGTGCAGGTCGCCGATCAGCGCGATTCGGGTGAGGCCGATCGCGGATGGCGGATGGCAGATGGCAGATGGATCGGGGCGTGGCGGGTGACTCGTTTCAGCAGACATCGGTCCCCTTTCGAGGCGATTCCGTATCTTCCCATCTGCCATCCGCTATCGCACATCCGCCATCATCTATCCCGCACTCTACGTACTCTGCTTCTTCGGGGATCGTGGCTTCGTAGGGTGCGCCCGGGCCGTCGTCGGCGTAGTAGTCGTCGAGCACGCTGCGCCAGTCGTCGAGCGAGCGGACCTTGATGAAGCGGTCTTTGATCGCGGCGGCGTCGGGGTGGTGGCGGGAGAACTTGATGCCGAACTTGCGCATCATCCGGCCGGCCTGGTGCTCGCCATGCAACTGGACGCTGAGCTCGAAGTGCTCACGGAGGACGTCGCGCTGCTGGTGGATGGCGGGGCTGCGTCGTGCGGCGGCGTGGTCGCCGCGCATGATCGCGCGGGCCTGCTCGAAGACCCAGGGGTTGCCGATGCACCCGCGCGCGACCGAGACCCAATGGACACCGG